>JAPOTJ010000075.1 GCA_026709225.1 Gammaproteobacteria bacterium
GCTGCGAAGGTATTATGTTCGGAGACTAAGGGGGATGGATTGATGAGCGTTGCCACCAGATCCCCCGGTCGATTGCCGCTGGTGCGCTCGCGGATGGTGACGACCGGTGCCGGGTTCGAGGCACTGCGCTCGGAGCCAAGCACGAGTACGACCTCCGAGATTGTATAGCCCCAAGGGTTGTTCCCGGTGGTGAACGGGGTTGCGTACTCATCAGAACCGGTAGTGCCAGAGAAGACGGTCCCAACATTGTCGAGCAGAACCGTCGCGGCGCGGGGGGTCGCCCTGGCCGTGTTGGATGCGGGGCTCGCCGATGACCCGGCGAAGGCCCGTATCTGGAGCCTGTACTCCGTGCCGTTGGCCGAGGCGGTCCACGTGAAGCTGGTGGTGCTGGCATCGCTGTTGGGAATGTCGGCCCAGCCGAACCATCGTCCATCCCAGACCCGGTACTGGTATCTGGTGATGGCGCTGTTGGCGGGATCGTTCCAGGTCAGGATGACCTGCCGGTCGCCCGCCGTCGCGACCAGACCGGTGGGGGCGACCGGCGCCTGCGCATACGCGGCGGGGGACAGGCACTGAACAAAGACGGCGAGGAGGAACCCGTAGGTCAAGCCGCGCCAAGCAGGCGGCCTAGCTAGTGTGCGATCTCTGGGGGGGGGGGGGGGATTACAATTGGAGCGGGTTATTACCGGAGTCATAGCGTTGTTCTCCTTCCTGTTTCTGTTCGTGCCTACATTGATGCCCGCGGAGGGCGAATTCATAAGCTGTCCTGTAAGGATTCAAGTATACTCGTTTTCTTACGTGGTTTTCGCTTTTTCATCCAATGACCAACGACGAACTCATCGAACATTTCGGATTGCCAAAGTACCGCAAAATTGAAAGCCCTGTGCCGTTTGTCAAGCCGGGCGAACTGTCGTTCACACAACGACAAGAACGTGAACGAACAATGAAGATCAACGATGCGCTTGTCGCACGAATCGGTGGATATGACAAGCTGTACACGCCAAAACAGAAGCCGTGTCCGGCGCTGTCAGAATAGCTAAAGGATTTATGTAGCAAAATCAGCAACGCCGCGTTCGCCCTATGCGCGCTCTAATCGCCGCGGAACTGACCGGGTTGTTTTTCCTTGAGCGCCCGTATCCCTTCGCGAAAGTCGGCTGACCGCACACCGATGAGCCACTGATCGGCATCGGCGTGCATCACTGCTTCGTCAAGCGCCCCCGCGAAGCGATTGATGCTGCGCTTGATCATCTGCACTGAGATTGGCGGCAGTGCGGCATATTCTTCAGCCCACTTGAGCGCACGCGCATTGAGCGCCTCTCGCTCGCACACTTCATCGACCAGCCCCCAATCCACCAAGGTCTCCGCAGGCAGCAAGCGACCCGACATGATGAGCTGCTTGGCGCGTGAAGGACCAACAAGCTGCACGCATGTTGGCAGCGCATGCCACATCAGATTCATGCCGAGCTTGACTTCGCCGTAGCCCATGCGCGCTTCGCGGCTGGCGATGCGAAAGTCGCACGCGGTCGCGATGCAGGTCGCGCCGCCGGTGCTGATGCCTTGCACGGCGCAGATAGTCGGTTGATGAATGTCGCGCAGGCTTCTCATGAGCTTGGCGCCCAATTCAGCTTGGCGGCGAATCTTGATGATGCTCGGACGAGATTCACCGCCGCCCATCTCGTCAAGGTCAGCCCCGAAGCTAAAGTTCTCGCCTGCCGCGCGCAGCACCACGGCGCGCGTATCCTCATCGTCCTCGAAACTGTGCGCAACTTCGATCAGCGCCTGCATCATTGCCCGATTGATGGCATTGTGGCGCTCCGCTCGGTCCATGGTGACAATCGTCACACGCCCTCGCCGCTCAAGCTTGAAATACTCGCTCATGCCGTCTCAATCGCCAGCGGACACTTCGGACCAATCCAGCCGAATATCCCAGCGGTACTGGAATTCAGGCGCGAGCGTCGGCGCCGTCTGTGCATCGACTTGACGAAACACGTTGCCGGGCGCACTCGCGAAGGCATCGCGCCCGAAAATGAAGTCCTGCTCCGAGACGATGACTCGGTAGGCCTTGTTGAGTTCAAGTGCGCGCTCAACAGACGGCGTGATGAGTGCATAGACATCTTCGGCCTGCAGGGCCTTGTCGAGATCAAGCGAGCCGTCGGCCTTGAACCATCGTGCCTGCATCTCGGCATTGCTGCGAAATTCTCCGCCGCCGCCGACGCGCTGCAGGTAGGTGGCAATCTCGCCGAGCGTCTCACCCCGGTTCGGCGCATCGGGCATGCCTTGCAAGTTGATGTAGCCCCATCCGTCCGCACCGTCAATTTTGCGCGGAAAGGCGAAGGTCTTGTCGATGGTCGCACCAATCGACGTATGGCAACCCATGCAGAAAAGGTTTTCCTCATAGGTCGCGGCGCGCAGGTCGCCCGCCGGGTTCTCGATGAATCCTTGAATCGACCAGCCGAACTTATTGTCAAGCCCCTTGTCGCCAAGGTAGTGGTAGCTCGGCAAGGCGCCAAGCTCTTTGTCATAGCCTTCAAGCTGGTAGACGCGCTCATAGACGCGCGCGCGGTAGGCCACCCACTTTCGCATGTAGCGCACCTCCTTGAGGCGCGTCGACGGCCCGATGTGGCCGTCGGAGCCGATGCCAAGGTAGCGCACCGTATGCAAAAACTCGGTGCCGGCGGGATACATGCTGCGTTCCCAATGCTCGCCGGCAGCCGCCCCCACGTATTGCTCGGCGCGGTTGACACGATGCGTGACCTTAAGCGCACCGTCGCCGTCCAAGTCCTTGCCAACACGGCGCTCATCAATCGGCGGCGTCCCGACTACGGCCAAGTCTTTGATGGTGAGCTCAAGAATGGCGAGATTGGCAACATAGACGTCTCGCGAGTACGCGCCGCTTGCGTCGCTGCGAAACGCCTGCGGCAGTCGAATCATGACATCGTCGGTTGAGCCGTTGGTCGGCCAGAAGGTGCTCGGAAACGGCTTGTAGTTGAACGCCACCCAGCCGCTGCCGTCGAGCGCGAATCCTTCGCGGTCAAACGCACGCTCGGCGAACTGCAGGTTTTCGAGGTCCGGCACCCAGCCGTCAAAGCCGGCCGCCTCAAGCGAGGGTGCAAGGGGTGAATAGTTGTCCTCCCTGATCCATTCGAGAATCGCCTCATCGCTGATCGCTTCGAGCTTGGCCGTTCTGTCCTCTAAGAGGTTTTGCCAGTGGTTGGTCATGCCAAGATCACTGAAGCTGTAGGCCTCCTGCAAATCCCAATCATCCATTGAGTTTTCACCTTGCGTCTGCGCTGCCTGATGACAGACGTAGCAGGGATTGAACTTGCCTTCGGTGCGCGTGTAGCACTGCGGCGGGATGATCGCTTCATGGTTGTAGACCGTGCGCACGGGATGCAGCGCGGGCAAGGGCGCGGGCTTGACGGAATCGTGCGTTCGCAGGTACGCGATCACCTGCTCGTGCGGCTTGGCGTTGGTGTGTGTCCCAATTTCACAGATGGCTGCTGACGACAACACCACGAGCGAGATCAGCGATAGCCAGATCCCGCGCAGTGCATGGGCTTTGGCATGGATTGGACGGCGCACTGTAGCGGATGAAAATTCGATGAAAACTTGACAAATAGTTGTGAAGATTGGCGCCGCATGCCGCGAAGCGTGGCTCCGCCTGCTGGGCTCGAACCAGCGACCCGCTGATTAACAGTCAGCTGCTCTACCTACTGAGCTAAGGCGGAATCGAGGCGCAATTGTACTCTTCATTGCCTGCGTTTGGGGAGATGAGCGTACATTCAAATCGCGCGTCGTCTGCATCGCAGGTCGCGTCCATGGTCACCCGTTCGCCAGCTTCGCCGCGCGTTAGCCGCAGCTCGACCCGTGCCACCTGCAATGCTCGCGAACGGCAATAGTCTTCGGCCTTGTCCTTGAGGGCTTCGGTCTGGGGGAGAAGTTCGCGCGCGAGATCGCGTTCAGGAAGGATGAGCGGCGCACTCGCGCAGGCGGCCGCGCCGAAGGCGCACGCCGCGCACCAAAGCGTGCGCACGGATGCTCTACAATTCCATCGCATGACTTATCATAGTGACATAAGCGGGTGTCGTATAGTGGTGATTACCCCAGCTTCCCAAGCTGGAGATGGCGGTTCGATTCCGCTCACCCGCTCCATCTTGCTCGCGCTCTGCTTGGCCTTCTGCCAGCCGAGCATAGCTGCCCTGCCGGCTACGCTCGACGACGGCACGCCACTTCCAAGCCTTGCGCCAGTCGTTGAAGAGGTGCTGCCAGCGGTCGTCAACATCGAGACCTTCAACCGCGTCCGCCTGCGCGGGCCGCTCAGGTTCAGTCCATTCGGCGGCTTCTATTCCCAACCTCGGGAAGCGCGGCGCATGGCGAGCGCGGGTTCCGGCGTGATCATCGACGCAGCGCGCGGCTACATACTCACCAACTATCATGTGGTCGAATCCGCGCAAGAGATTCAAGTGAATCTCAAAGACCGGCGCGCCATCAGCGCGGGCATGGTCGGTTTCGACCGACAAGTGGACATCGCAGTGCTGCAAATCGACGCCAAGAATCTTGCCGAAATTACCCGTGGCGATTCCGATGATCTGAGCGTGGGCGACTTCGTCCTCGCCGTCGGCAATCCTTTTCGTTTCGATTCAACGGTGACGTCGGGCATCATCAGCGCGCTCGGGCGCGGTTCGGGCACTGGCGGCTACCAAGACTTTATTCAAACCGATGCGTCGATCAATTCGGGCAATTCAGGCGGGCCGCTTGTGGATCTCGCGGGACGCCTTGTCGGCATCAACACCGCCATTCACACGCCGAGCGGCGGCAGCGTTGGTATCGGCTTCGCCATCCCGAGCAATCTCGCCATCGGCATTGCCGAAGAACTCATTGCAAGCGGCACCATTCGTCGCGGCAATCTTGGCTTATGGATCGAGGAACTGACGCTCGATGAGCGCGAGGCGCTTGGCGTTGCTGGCGAAGCCGGCGTGCTCATCACGCGCGTGACGCCTGGCAGCCTTGCTGACGACGAAGACATCATGCCTAGCGACCTGCTCGTGAGAATCGATGGGCGCACCATCAGCGACGCCTCGGACTACGCGAGCAGCGCCGGATTGTTCATTATTGGCCAGACAGTGGCGCTTGAACTGATCCGCGACGCCGAACTTCGCACCGTCAGGGTCGAGATTGTGCCGCCACGTTCCGTGCCGGTGGAGGGTCGTCGCGTCGATGCGCGCTTTCACGGCACGACCTTGCAGAATTTTCTCGACGAGGATGCGACGGAAAGCTCAAGCCTTGGCGTCATCGTGACCGACATCAGGCGCGGCAGCCATGCCTGGAACGCTGGCTTCCGCGCGGGCGACATATTGACATCCGCAGGCCGCTTGCAAGTGCGCGACATTGATGATCTCCTGCGCGGGCTGCAGAACTCAGGCAGCGATGCCGTCATCGGCGTCTATCGGTCAGGTTCGCGCGGCACCATCACGCTGCGCGCACTGCCGGGCGTCTAACAAGTTCAGTCAAGCAACAGCAAAGTGCCCGCATCAACTCGAACAGTCGTTTCACCGTTTCAAGCCGGGTTCGGTGTCAGTCCGCCAGTGCTCGCTGGACGTGAACCGGAGCAGTCTGTATTGAACACGGCATTGCATCGCTTGTGCGAGACGCAGAGCGGCGGTTGCGTGATCCTATCGGGGCCGCGCGGCAACGGCAAAACAGCGCTTCTCAAGTGGCTGGTGAACAGAGCCAAGGCTCAGAAAGTGGGGCACCTGTGGTTGACTCCAGACGATGTTGCCTCGCAGCGTGACTTGGCACGTTTGGTGAACCCTAGTCGAATCAAGCAAGGTTTATCGGCAATCGGCCTCGCGGGCCGACACGAATCGGTGGAAGGATCCATGCGCATTGAATTCGAGCCTGATAGCCACGCAGCCCCTGTATTCGAAGCACTGCATCGGCGGGTCAAGAATCGTCCATGCGTGCTCATCGTGGATGAAGCCCACGCTTTGGATAGTTTGGTCGGTCAGGCACTCCTGAATAGCACCCAGAAATGCTTGGTTCGAGAGGCACCCCTGCTCTTAGTGCTCGCTGGGACCCCAGATATTCAACACGCACTCGACAGCATGAACAGCTCGTTCTGGAGCCGGTCGCGAATTCTCGGCATCGGCCTCATTGAGAATGAGGCCGTGCTCGAAGCCATTGAGCGCCCGCTCGCCGACCAAGGCATTGCCCTGCAGGACGATGCTGTGCGCAGCGAGGTGATCGCGGAAGCGCAAGGCTACCCCTACTTCGCTCAGCTTCTAGGAGACGCGCTTTGGGAGTCCGCAAGGCGCGATCAGGATGCACAAGCACCTTCTGGTTCGAACCACATTTTGGGCAGCGCAGATGCAACCTATGCGTTTGCAGTGATGTCAAGGCATCGACAGGAATTCTACGAAACCCGGCTCGCCGAACTCTATGATCGTGCCTTGTTCGATTCCGCACGAGCCGTCTTGGACTGCTTCGCAGATCAATCTTCGATTCATAGAGAGCAAGTTGATCACGTGCTTGAGAAGACTCGAGGCAGCGCGGAGCATGGCGCTCAAGCACTCGTACAACTACAGCGGCTCGGATTCATCTGGAGCCCGCCGGGCAATAACCTGCGCTTCGAGCCGGGAATACCCAGCTTCTTTTCTTTTCTACGAGAATACGGCTACAGCAGCGCCCCGGCCACCGCTTCGTAGGCCCGCCAGTCAACCTCGCCCATCTGTCCGCTCGCATTCACCGCTTGTATGCACACATGGCTTGCGCCGGCATCGAGATGAGCTTCGATTCGCTGGGCGATGCGACCGACATCGCCGATGGCGAAAATGGCATCGATGAAGGCATCCGAGCCGCCATCGTCCAAGTCTGCATCCGTGAATCCCATTCGCTTCCAGTTATTGCGATAGTTGGGCAGCGGCGCGTATATCTGATAGGTCGCACGGGCCGCGGCTCGCGCCTTGTCGAGATCGGACTCGAGAATGATCTTTTGCTCAACACACAGCCACGCGTCTTTGCCCAGAACTTGCCGCGCCTCGCGCGTATGCTCGGGTGAGACGAAATAGGGATGTGCGCCTTGGGTCCTCTCGCGCGCGAGTTCAAGCATTTTCGGACCTAATGCAGCAATCACCGTTGGCGGCGATTCCTCAGGCGACGGACCGCTGTACGGTGCGTTCTCCATCGCCTGCAAATAGGTGCGCATGGTCTCAATTGGCTTGCCGTAGGTGAGACCGCGCACACCTTCAACGAGCGGCTTGTGCGAGACGCCGAGGCCAAGCAGGAAGCGGCCGTTCGACTGCTCGGCGAGCGACTTCTGCGCGGCTACCGTCACACCCGGCTCACGGTGATAAATATTGGCAATGCCTGTCGCGAGAATCAGGCTTGACGTGTTCGCGAGCAGCCAAGACGCATGCACAAAGGGGTGGCGACCGACGGTCTCGGGAATCCAGAGCGCCGAGTAGCCGAGACCTTCAATGCGCTTGGCGGCTTCGGCTGCGTCGGGTGCAGGCAAGGCATCAAGAAATTGCCAGACACCGATGCTTCCGAGTTCCATCACATGTCTCCTTGCCGATTAGCGGCGTTGAAAGTTGCCAAGGCGACGCTCAGCCACCGAACGTATGCCTTCGACGGCATCATCGGTGGCACGAAGTCGCTGCTGTTCGGCGAGTTCGTGTTCCGTGATTTCGGCAATCGCATCGGCAAGGCCCTGCCTTTGCGTCGCACGCACCGCCTCGACCGCAAGCGGCGCATTCTCCGCCATCTCAGCCGCAAACTTCACGGCATCACTACGGATGTTCTCCAAGCTCGACAACTTATCCGCAAGACCGATCTTGACGGCTTCCTCGCCGCTGACACGACAGCCCGTGAGCAGCAGCCGGCTCGCCTGCTGAATGCCGACGATACGCGGCAGCGTCACGCTGATGCCAAAGCCAGGATGAATACCGAGCTTGACGAAATTCGCCGCGAAACGAGTCTCGGGGCACGCAACGCGAAAGTCGGGCACCAGCGACACCCCAAGTCCGCCGCCGATCGCCGCCCCTTGAATCGCGCCGACGACAGGCTTTGCGCAGCGGAACAAGCGCACCGCGGCGCGATAGAGCCGGCCAGTCGTGTCATCGCGAAAGCCGTGTTCGCCGAACTGCCGATCGGCGGAGGCATCGTCGGGGCCTCGACCAAAGTTGGCGCCGGCGCAAAACGACTTGCCTTGTGATGCGAGCACGAGCGCGCGGCACGCATCATCCCGGTCGAGCGCTTCAAAGGCATCTGCGATCTGCTCAATCAGCTGATAATCAAAGAAATTATGCGGCGGGCGCTGGATTTCGACGACGGCGACCATGCCATCGAAACTGATGCCGAGCTCCGGGAAATCATAGGGCATTGGGAACGTGCTGCTTGCAAAGGGGGCGAAGGGTAGCACAGCCTTCACAAGACACGTTCTGACGCGTCGTGCGCATGTGCACGAATTTGCATAGCCAAGTATAGATGGCTATGATGGCTATCAACGCCTGAAGGATTGTGATCACGCGAAAAAAATGATCCAAGCAACGATTTCACAACTTAAAGATGGCCTCAGCGCCTATATCCGTCAAGTCAAGCTCGGCGAATCTGTGCTGATCTTCGACCGCAAGACGCCGGTTGCACGGCTCGTGCCTTTGAAAGCAAGCACTGTGATCAGGGAGGCGCAGGTGTCGTACACGGCAGCTCCCGTGAGCACAGAATCCGCCGCCGAGAGTAATGCGCCAGATAGCGACGAAGAGCGATTGGCGAGGCTTGAACGAAAAGGACTGATCATTCGCGCGCAGAAACCCTTGTCCTTGGATATAGTGCGCTCGTGGACACCGATCGAGGGCACGGGCCTCGTTGAGGCGATTATTCAAGAGCGCAGAGAAGACTATGAATCGGGGTACAGATGAACTTCTGGGACTCGTCAGCCATTGTGGCATTCGTTCTCGATGAGCCATTATCGATTCGCCTATACGAGATTTTCAACAAAGACACAGATCTTGCCGTCTGGTGGGGATCAGAGGTCGAATTTCATTCCGCGGTGGCACGCAAAACACGTGAAAAGAGATTGACGCATAGCCAAGCCATAGCGTTGCAACGTCGCTTGGAACAATTTTGGCAAGGCGCACACGAGGCACCGCCTCTCGAACGAACACGTAAACTCGCCGCTCGCCTCGTGCGGGTTCATCCCTTGAAGGCCGCTGATGCGTTTCAGCTTGCCGCAGCCCTCATGGTCGCGGAAGATACTCCAGAAAATCTTGGGTTTGTCTGCCTCGACAGGCAACTTGGCGAAGCCGCGATGCGCGAGGGACTGCAATGGCTACCCGATCCGTATGCGGGGATCGCTTGATGCAGTGGCGCGCCAGATAAGGTCACGATGTATCAGCGCCTGTGCGCAGCGCCGTTGACGAGACATCCTCACGAAAATCAGACTGAGACACGCCTTCTGAGAGGGCGCGAAGCAGAGGCGGCAGGTCGAGATCGTCAAGCGTCTGGAACCCGCCCTGCATTTGCCTGCCAAAGACGAGGAAGCGCGCGGAAGCATCGGCGAAACGCCGGAAGCATGCTTCGCGCTGGGCGTGATTCTCGTAGAACCTCGCATCGGCAATGCGCACAATCGTGTCGGCGCCAACCACGAAAGTGACGCCTTCAAACGCTTCCGCTTTTTGCCAGAAGAGTGGCAGCCGGGTCAGCCATACGTCGCCCTTGCCAGCAAGCGCACGAAGACGATGCTCGACTTCGACGTAGTCGAGCACCGGCTTGTCCGCATTGGCGATGCTGAGCTCAAGCGCAACATCGCAGCCAAGACGATGACGCGCATGGTCAAGCATGGCCTGATGCCCTTCGTGAAACGGGTCGAACGCGCCGCACAAAATCGCTTTGGGCGGCTCGCTGTGCGCGCTCGCCGACAGTGTCCGGCGCTCTCCGAATGCGAGTTCGACCAGCTTCGGACTTGCCTTCGCCGACTGCATGGAGATAGTGACATCCTGCGGCCACTCTGGGTCCACGCCTAGAAGCGTTTGCTGCAATAGCGCGAGCGCCAAACCAGAAACCTGCGCTTCCTGCGCCTCGCGATGCCCATCCTTGGAGAGCGTAACGGAGAGCCTGTGCGTCGCATCGCGCGTCTGCACCGACATGTGCGCACGGTCGTCGCCGCGGCGCTCACGCGTCGTGGCCAGCGCAGCGCTGAGGCCAAACCCGAACAGGTGGCGCGGCTGCGCGTCGCCCGCCAGCTCGGACGCCCTCGCAAACCCTTTCATGCCGAGCGCGCCGGCCACTCGATCATCCACCGAGGACTCGACCTTGCCGATCAGTGACGCAAGCGCAGGTCCACTGTAGGGAACGGCCGCTTCCAGAAGCGTTGCGGACGCGCCAGCCTTGGTGAATAGCTGCTGCAGCAGCCCGCTGCCGCCGCCAGTCACGTAGAAAACGCCCTGCCAGTCGGAGGCATGCAACGACTGAATCCGATCTGATGTCACAGGAACTCGCGCAGAATCCGTAAGAATTCGTCGAGCTGGTCGTGATGCACCCAATGCCCAGCGTTGTCGATCTTCTCTAGGCGCACATCCTTGAAGCGCGCCAACAGCGATTCGTCAGGCATCGCGAATACTGATTGCAAACCGTGCACGAGCAGCACTGGACATTCGATTCGACCAAACGCGCCCTCCAAGATATTGTCTTGATGATTGAGCGGCGAAAAGACACGCACGTAGTTGTCGAACTTCCAGCTATAGGTGCCATCCTCGTTGCGATTGGCGCCGTGCAGCGTCAAATGACGCGCTTGGCTCTCGGATAGATGCGGATTCTCATCTTGCATCCGCTTGAGGGCATCGTCCAGCGTCTGATAGCGACGCGGCAGGCGCCCGGATGCGCGCCGCAAATCCTCCACCCAGACGTTGATACGCTCATGCAGCGGCGTTTTGGCGATGAGCGCCTTGATCTCTGGAGGCGGCCCCAAGCCTTCGATGAGCACCAGTTTCTCGACTTTCTCCGGCTGCATGCCTGTGTAGTGCGCCGAGATCGCGCCGCCGAGCGAGTGGCTGACAATGGTGACCTTGTCGGTCGCCACTTGATGGACAAGCTGCGCGATATCGTAGACAAAGTCCATGTGCATGTATGTGCCGCCAACCATCCACTGTGAATCGCCATGCCCTCTGAGGTCGGGGGCGATGACGTGATAGTCGTCTTTCAGCGCCTGTGCGACCCAGTCCCAGTTGCGGCAGTGGTCGCGCCCGCCGTGAATCAGCAGCAGCAAAGGCGCCTCTTCGTTGCCCCAGTCCACATAGTGCAATCGCAGGCGCTGCGAAAAGTACACGCGAGATGTTGGGCCGGCGTCCATGAAATACGATGTCCGAAGTCGAGCAGGCCTCAAATTATAGAGGCGCGCCCTATGATGCGTGTTCGCGAATGAGCCCCAGAATGCCTTCGACTGTCTCGCGCTCGATTGCGCCGCCATCAAACCCTTGCACAGACACCCGCCAATTGCTTCCGATTTCAGTGACTTCGATTCGCACATCCACCGAATCGCCGCGCCCGAAGCTGAGCATGCGACCGACGAAACCCGGTTCTTCGCCTTCGCGCAGACGGGCTTTCGAAAACGTCGCGAAGATCACGCGATCTTCACGATTCAGATCCTGAATCTCGGCGCTGGCCTCTTCCAAGGCGAGACGCAGCGTCGCCCAAGCGCGCTCGAAATCAAGCTCGAAGATGAGTATGGGCGCGCGCGAGGCATCTTCTTCGATGCGCGCCTTTGGCCGCACCCGCACATCCGCGCCAACGAGCGAGATCGCCGACGTGCCTAGGTTGGCGCCAAGAAAGCGACCGCTTTCAAGGAGAATGGCACTTTCAAGCTCGGTGTCCGCCGACGCATCGGGCCATTCCTTGGCGACCGGCTCGCCGGAGTCGGACAGGTGGCGCGCGTGAATCTCGGTGGTGGCCTCGCGCAAGCTCGATTCCAGGCGAAACACGAACCGGTCGCGCGCGCCGGCGCCTGCTTCCCCGCGCGAATCGCGAATAAACGCTTGCGCCGGGCTGCCGCCGTCGTCGCTCGCATTGATCCACGCGGTCGCCACTTGCCCGTAGACCGGCGCTTCACCTTCAGTACTGATGCCGAATTCGGAGAGAAAGCGCATGAACTTCGGCCACACTTCAGAAACCGGCTCAGGCACAAGCAGCCAGCGACGCTCGCCGAGGCGCTGCATTCGAATACTCTCGCCTTCCCGCAAGCCGTACAGCACTTCGGGCTTCGGCGGCTCTCCGGGAAAGAATCTCGCCTCGTCCACCGCTTCGACCTCGGGCACCTGCACACCGCCTTCAATCTCGATCAGTCCGAGGTCAGGCGGCACCACCAGCGGCCGATGGCTCGTGGCGTCAAGATAATCATCGGACCTGTCCACGATGAGACCCCGGTCGTCGCCCATCCACGTGCAGCCGGATAGAAAAGTCAACGCCAGCACAAGGGCCACCCCTATACGACAGTGGCTCTGGCAGGCGGAACGCATATACATCACAACCCCTCCTCGCTCACAATCCCATCAAGCAACGACTCGAGTATCCCTCGATTGGCCTCCGATAACACCTCTAGCGGCAGTCTGATGCCCACTTCGATACGCCCCATGCAATGCAACGCCCATTTGACCGGAATAGGATTTGATTCTACGAACATGGCCGCGTGAATTGGCTGCAGGTGCGCATCGATGCGCTGAACTTCAGCGGAATCACCGCGTGCGTGCGCACCACACAGGCGCGCCATGAGGCTCGGCGCGATGTTGGCTGTCACCGAAATCACGCCGACCGCACCGAGCGCGAACATTTGCGCGGTCAACTCGTCTTCGCCTGACAGCACCGTAAACCCATCCCCGCACGCAGCCAGAATCTGACGGACCCGCCCGACATCGCCGCTCGCTTCCTTGACGCCGACAACACGCGGATGCCCGCTCAACCGCGCAATGGTTTCCGGCAGCAGATCGCACGCCGTGCGCCCGGGTACGTTGTAGAGGATGATCGGCAGGGTAACGGCCTCGGCAACCGCTTCAAAATGCGCGCGGAGTCCTGACTGGGTGGGCTTGTTGTAGTACGGCGTGACCTGCAGCAAGGCATCCGCGCCGAGACCCTCGGCTTGCTTGGACAGATGCACCGCCTCGCTCGTCGAATTGGCGCCGGTGCCCGCAATAATCGGCAGCGCACCGCGCGCGCGCTGCACGCAGCGGCTGATGACCTCCAGATGCTCATCCACTTCGAGGGTCGCAGACTCCCCCGTCGTGCCCACCGCAACAATGCCGTTCGTACCCGACTCCACATGCCAATCGACGAGCGCATCGAGCGCAGGCCAGTCGACGGCACCGGATGCCTTCATCGGCGTCACCAAGGCAACGATGCTTCCCTGAAACTTATCGATCATAAGACCGTGACTCTCTTTTGACTGTCGCATGGTAGCGGCATGGCTGTTTTTAGCAAGTCTCGGCCTCCTATTTCTCAACCTTTTGCAGCACGTAGGCATAGATGCCATCCGATTGCTCGGCTTCAAGCAGCAAGTGCCCGCTCTGCTCTGAGAACACTTCAAAGTCGCGCGCCGAACCAGGGTCGGTCGCGAGCACATGCAATGTCTGCCCCGGCTGCATGGCATTCAAGGCGCGCTTTGCTTTCAGGAGCGGCATGGGGCAATTCAGTCCGCGCACATCAAGCTGAACATCGGTCGAGGTCACTTCGGCGATTTGGCGTGGAAAGGAGACACGCCTATTTCATCACAGCCCCGGCCTCGCCAACAAGCTCGCCGCAAGGCGTATCATCAGCGCATGTCAGACGCTCGGCTTTCAACCAGAGGCTTCCTGAAGCGATTTGGTGGCTCGCTCATGGTCGTCGGTTGCAGCGCTGCGTCCATTGCTTTCACACCTTTTGTGTCCGCTCAGGAACCGGGCGAAGTCGAGCTGCCGGAGCTCGGCGACACGACTTCCGGCATCGTGTCGATCAGCGAAGAGCGGCGCATCGGCGAGGCGCTCCTTCGGCAAGTGCGTCGGCAAGTGCCGACCGTCAATGACCCGATCCTCAAGTACTTCGCCGAGGTGTCCCTATATCGAATCACCGAGTTCGCCGACTTGCCGGACGCGAACTTGTTTCCAGTGCTCATCGATAGCAGCGAACTGAACGCCTTTGCCGCGCCCGGCGGCATCGTCGGCATCAATCTCGGACTCCTACTCGATGCGCAGGATGTACACGAGTTTTCCGGCGTGCTTGCGCATGAGCTCGCGCATTTGAGCCAGCGTCATTTTGCACGGGGACTCGAAGCGAGGCGCGCATCAATGTTCCGTGATGTCGCCGCGTTCGTTGCTGCGCTCGTTGTGGCGGCGACCGCTGGCGGTGATGCCGGCCTCGCTGCGCTCGGCGGTGCGCAGACTGTGTCGGCTGCGGGCGCGATGCGCTACAGCCGAAGTCTTGAAGGCGAAGCTGACCGGGTCGCGATCAACACCATGCACAAGGCGGGGCTTGATCCAATGGGTTTGTCGCGCATGTTTGAGCGCATGCAGCAGCGCTACCGATTCAGGCGCACGCCGCCTGCCTACCTGTTGAGCCACCCCTTGTCCGAGGAACGTATCGCCGATACCAAGCAGCAAGCCGCACGCTATCCACAGCTCGAATATAGCGACTCTCGCTCCTATCAAATGATGCGTGCGCGCGCGCTCGTGCGCTATGCCGAATCGCCACAAGCGGCCGTTGATTATTGGCAGAGCGAGGTCGAAGCAGGCGAGCAGCCGCACATCGCACGCTACGGTCTCGCCTATGCCCTCGCCTCGAATGACAAGGCCGCGCATGGCCTCGACACGTTGCGCCCGATGCAAAATGCCTTTGATGACAGCTTGCTGTTCGCTGCCAGCAAAGCCGAACTCATGATCGAAGCAGGCGAGATCGATCAAGCGCTTTCATTCTTGCAGCGGCAGCTTATCCTCAATCCCGACAACGCGCCGCTGTCGATGCTCAGGGCGCAAGCGCTCACTGCCGGCGAGCGCTTCGCAGAGGCAACTGAAGTGCTGAAACGACAATCTGTGCTGCATCCCGAAGACTACGATGTCTGGTTTGAACTCGCCGAGACCGCCGGGCTTGCCGATGACATCATGCAGGTGCATACGGCGCGGGCAGAATTTTTTGCCCTCACCGGCGACTTTGAAAGCTCGCTTCAGCAACTTGAGTTTGCCGCCAGCCTCGCCAATCCCGCGCAGTTCGAGCTGGTCTCGGGCTTGAGTCAGCGCATCCGCGATTTACGAGGCGCGCTCACGGCCAGTCGCTGAATCATGAGCGGCGCCGCCTTGCCTATTCACCCTCGTGCGCCGAACTCGAGCATGCGCGTCAAGGGCCGCATCGCACGGCAACCGAGTTCAGGATCAACATGAATCTCGAACGAGTCCATGTCAAGAAGCGCCTGCTTGAGCGATCTGAGTTCGTTCATGGCCATCCACGGACAGTGCGCACAGCTTCGACAGGTGGCGCCATGCCCTGCGGTCGGCGCTTCAATGAAGGTCTTGCCCGGGCATTCACGGCGCAGCTTGTGAAAGATGCCGCGATCAGTCGCGACGATGAATGTCTGATGCGGCAACGACTTCGCCGCTGCGATGATCTGACTCGTTGAACCCACGACATCCGCCTGCGCGATCACGCTTCGCGGCGACTCCGGATGCACGAGCACGCCCGCATTCGGATGAACGCGGCGCAGATCATCAAGCGCCCTGCCCTTGAACTCGTCGTGCACGATGCAGGCGGCGTTCCACAGCAGCATATCCGCATCCGTTTCCCGCGCGATCCAATCACCGAGATGCTTATCCGGCGCCCACAGGATTTTCTCGCCGCTCGCCGCCAAGTGCGCCACGATGTCGAGCGCGACACTGCTCGTCACCACCCAGTCGGACAGCGCCTTGACCTTCACCGACGTGTTGGCGTACACCACCACAGTGCGGTCGGGATGCTGCTTGATAAAGGCCTCAAACGCACTAGGCGGACAGCCGAGGTCAAGCGAACAGTCGGCGTCGAGCCTCGGCATGATAACGCGCTTTTCAGGACTCAATATCTTGGCCGACTCGCCCATGAAGCGAACGCCGGACACAAGCAGCGTGCGCGCCGGATGATCGCGTCCGAAACGCGCCATTTCAAGTGAATCTGCGACCGTGCCACCGGTCTCGATGGCGAGATCTTGAATGTCAGCATCGACGTAGTAGTGGGCAACAAGCACGGTGCCCCGCTGTTCAAGGAGCGCACAGCATTCAGCAAGCAGCGTCCTGCGCGCCTCGGCTTCAAGTATTTCCGCTGAATGCAGCGGGATGTCGGAGGCATCAAGCGTAAAATCAAGCTTGGCTAGGTCGGCGCCCATGTATTCACCAGACGGACAGGTGCGTCAAGTCCATGCAAATCTATGTGATTATAGCGATTCGCCGCCCGTGCCACGGTCGCAGGCAGTCCGCTTGCGGTCCTTCAAATTGAGCTTGCGCGCAAGGGCGCAGAGATCAGCAATGATCGCGTGCGTCAATAGGCTGACATACGAAAACGGCTGGAGAGGACTCTCGTCAGCGACATCAGCGACATCGAGTTCGCAAGGTATGCAATGGCATTGCGTGTTCATGCCTGTGGATATGGGGGCGCACAAGAACTTTTCAACCTTCCGCTCGAAACGTGACAACCGGCAACCTCGGTTCTCCGCATCAGGCTGGACAGTCATTCACAAAACCCGCATCATGCCGCGTCAATTCAAACACTCAAGGAGGCCCAACAATGGGAAGGCTTGATGGAAAGGTGGCACTTGTCACCGGTGCTGGCGGCGGCCTTGGCCGCGCGCACGCACTATTGCTCGCGAGCGAAGGGGCTTCGGTGGTTGTCAACGACCTTGGCGGCGCACGCGACGGTTCGGGCGACGGCTCTTCGGCGATGGCCGATCAGGTCGTGCAAGAGATTGTCCAAGCGGGCGGGCAAGCTGTCGCCGACTACGGCTCGGTGACCAGCGAAGACGATGCCAAGGCGATGGTGAACGCCGCATTTATGCATTTTGGCAGGCTCGACATTGTTATCAACAACGCAGGCATCCTGCGCGACAAATCGTTCAAGAACATGACCAACGAGATGTGGGACATCGTGGTTGAGGTGCACCTGCGCGGCACTTACCTCGTCACCAAGGCTGCTTGGGACAGGCTCATTGAACAAAACCAAGGCGGGCGCATCATCATGACGAGCTCCACTTCCGGTCTCATCGGCAACTTCGGGCAGACCAACTATGGCGCCGCCAAGGCAGGCATTGCAGGCTTCATGCGCGTGCTTGCGCTCGAAGGCGTGAAGTACGGCATCACTGTCAATGTGCTCGCACCCGCCGCTTGGTCAAGGCTCACTGAGGACATCATGCAATCGGGTGTCGAAGAACGCCTTGCCCCGGAGCGAGTCTCGCCAGCGGTCGCATGGCTCTGTACCGACGAGGCCAAAGACGTCACTGGTCGGCAGTTCTTCGTTGGCGGCAACCGAGTGGTCCTGCTGTCTTGGCAAACAACTGAAATCGCCGACAAAGATGCCGACGATGCGCCGTGGACGCTCGATGAGATCGGCGCGGCCATGCAAGAATCCATTGGCACCTGGCCAAGACTCTTGCGGCCGATGGACCTCTAAGACATTTGGATTCCATCACACAGTTCGCGCTCGGCGCCGCGATTGGCGAAGCCATCGTCGGCAAGAAAGCTGGCTGGCGTGCGCCGCTTATCGGCGGCGCGGTCGCAAGCCTGCCTGACCTTGATGTGCTCTATCCGTTCGCGAGCGATGTCGCGTCGTTCACATGGCACCGGGGAGTCACGCATTCCCTGTTCGTGCTTGCATTGGCGGTGCCAATTGTCACTTGGGGACTTCTTCGCACGCCTCTTGCTCGACTTGGCGGCGCCCGCGAGTGGGGGCTTGTCGTCTTTCTCGCATTGCTCACGCATCCGCTGCTCGATGCGCTGACTATCTACGGCACGCAGCTCCTCTGGCCTCTGCCCGCGCCGCCGGTGATGTGGTCAACACTCTTCATCATTGACCCGTGGGTGACCCTTCCGCTTGTTCTCGGCGTGCTCGCCGTGCGCACGGCGTCCCGATTCGAGACGTTCCGGCACGGCAATACCCTCGGCCTCGCCCTCGCATGCGCCTACATCAGTTGGAGCGTCGCCGCCAAGCTCCATGTGGACCGAGTGTTCGCAGATGCCTTGCAGGCGCGCGGCATTGTCGTCGAGCGCATGATCAGCACACCGCTCCCGTTCACGACACGAAGCTGGCGCATGGTCGCCATCCATGAAGGCGGCTATACGCAAGGCGTTCATCGAATTGGTGGCGAGACGCATCTCGCATCTTTCGAGTCAAGTCCGGAACTGCTTGGCGGACTGCCCGCAAGTGTTGATATCGAACGGCTCAAGTGGTTCACGGGCGGCTTCTACAAGGTCACGGAAGAGGACGGCATCATCGTCTTGACGGACCTGCGCATGGGACACGAACCCAACTATGCCTTTCGATTCGATGTCGGCCCCGATGCGATTGCGGCCAAGCAGCTACCGTCCACCATTGATGTTGAGCGTTTCTTGGAGACCTACGACGGGCTATGATGCCTTCACCTTTGCAGGAATCAGCGCCATGAGCATAGAACCTTTTCGCATCAATGCCAGCGACGCCGAGATCGAAGATCTCCGCCATCGACTCGAACGCACGCGGCTCCCAGATGCCGAGACGCCTGACGACTGGTCGCAGGGCATCCCGCTTGCCTACATGCGCGAAATCATCGACTATTGGCGCGACGACTACGATTGGCGTGCGCGCGAGACGCGCATCAACGCCTTTGATCAGTTCCGCACGACAATCGATGGATTTGGCGTGCATTTCGTGCACATCCGATCAAACGTGCCCGATGCCGCGCCGCTGATCATGACCCACGGCTGGCCCGGCTCCATCATCGAATTCCTCAAGGTCATCGGCCCCTTGACCGACCCAGAGGCGCACGGCGGCGACGCCAAGGATGCCTTTCATGTGGTGTGCCCTTCCCTGCCCGGCTATGGATTCTCGGACAAGCCGAGCACGCCGGGCACCGGTGTCGAAGCCATCGCCGATCTCTGGACGAAGCTCATGCGCGCGCTCGGTTATGAGCGTTACTTCGCGCAAGGCGGCGACTGGGGTGCGATGGTGACTACGCACATCGGCGCGCGCGACCCAGAGGGCTGCCTCGGCATTCATACCAATATGCCGGTTATTGACTTCTCCAAGCTTGTCTTCGACAGAGAACTCACCCCACGTGAGATCGAAGCCTTTGCAGGTGGGAAGCACTATCAGGACTGGGATTCAGGCTATTCGAAGCAGCAGAGCACGCGGCCGCAGACCTTGGGCTACGGCCTTGTTGACTCGCCCGCAGGCCAAGCGTCTTGGATTCTTGAGAAGTTCTGGGCGTGGACGGACTGTGACGGACATCCGGAGAACGTCCTTGAACGCGACGAGCTGCTCGATAACGTCATGATGTACTGGCTGCCGGCGACTGGCGCTTCGTCAGCACGGCTGTACTGGGAGAGCTTTGGCAACAGGGACGAGGTGATTGTCGAAGTACCGATGGCGGGAAGCATATTTCCGAAGGAAATTTTCCGCATCACCGAAGAGTGGGCGGCGCACTGCTATAAGAACATTGTCTACTGGAACGAACTCGACAAGGGCGGACACTTCGCGGCGTTTGAGCAGCCAGAAGCGTTCGTCAAGGAAGTGCAAAGCGGCTTTCGCTGCATGCGCTAGACATTATGTATTGACCTTGCCTTCCGCCGCAGGAAGTCAGACAAGACCTTCCAACGCAAAGATGATACGCCAGTTACTAAGCAAAAAACTCCCGCGGCGCAGGCGCCCAAGGCGGCTATCCATGTGTCCGTATTACAAGGAATTTTCGGCATCTAAACAGATGCCCATTTCAAAACCTACATAGGCTACAATACCCGCTAGCAAATAGATGGCGTGGAAGGGCTTGGGAGTGACAACGGGCGCACGCATTGCTCCAGCCAAGAATGTCGAGTCTATCATCTCGCCTACCGCGCTGATACAGGCATGTATTTTGCTAATTTTGCTAATTGCTGTAATGCTGTAATAGGGGTCAGAAGCTATTGGAGGTGGGAGACGTTCCGAAACTGAACCGTGCAGGCAGCCTGCGTCGCTTGGCGCGTGCTCACAATCCATAGGCATCAGGCATATGTAAACAAGAAACAGAAGGACAATAGGTTGAACGAGGTAAGGCATCCTCGAATCAGCACGTTCTGCGGAGGACGGGTGTTGAGTCAGCCTAGATTTGAATCAGCCCTATTTGATGTAGGGGGGGGGGGGGGGGGGGGGGGGGGGGGGGGGGGGGGGGGGGGGGGGGGG
>JAPOTJ010000055.1:0-14815 GCA_026709225.1 Gammaproteobacteria bacterium
ACGGGCGAGTGGGAGCGGATTTGCAGCCGCGAATTTCTACGGCGCAGGCTCCTAGACATTTCGAGTTTCACGAAAAAGAAGCCCTTAGACTGGGAGAAACTTCAAGACCGCGACAGCCGCAACCCATAAAAGAACGAATCGCCAAGTTAGCGACGCATTGAGATCGGATATTTTGCTTTCAATACGCGCAATAGCCGCATCTAGCATGTCCTTGGTGACGTATTCGGGGGCAGGCGTTGACATGCCTTCACTCTAGCACAAATCCACCGAGATATTCCCTAATTCCCTGACAAGGAAAAGGTGCAGAGCGAGGGAAGGCGCACGCTGACAGGTTTGCAGCGGGTGGTCGGTGCTGGCGCTGCCGGGGGTTGGCGGTCCGAAGACCGCCCCTTGTGTGTTCAACCGGTGCAGGTTCCGGTCGAGCGGTCAGTTGGCGCAGCCCAATCTCGTCCGAGCTTCCTGGTGCGTATGTTGCGGTTGATTCGGCATTGTCTGGGCTAGATTGCTTCTCCCGCACAGACAGTTGCGGACGTCAAGAGGGGTGCGGGGGGTAATCGAGAAGCACCCGGTACTGCCAGAATTTATGTCGGTATTCGCAGGCGTGTACGTTCCTCCCGTCATGAAGCAGCGCCTGAGCAATGGCCGTGACTCGCCGTACCCGGATGCCGTTGTGTAGATCGTGATGTAGAAAGGCGTTTTCTCGGTCAAGGCAAAGGGTGAGTTACTTCCTGATACAAGATTTGGGTTGCTTGAAGTTATCGTGGCGAAACCACCTTGGCTACCAGTTTGCGAACCTGTTCGGGCGTTGTAGACTCTATATCGAAGAGGAAATGAAGTTGCTCCGCCATCTCCTAATTGGCTGCGCAGTGCGCTGTACAGGTTATCACGGGCATCATGAGCCAAAGTTACACTGGTAGTCGTTACAGACGAAATGCTCCCGGTAAGAAGGCTTTGACTCTCGCCTGTCCCTGCACAGGCCGTAGGGCCGATCAGCCCCGGTGCGGTTACCGTTGCTGTCTGCGCCCCCGCTGGAACTGCCAAGACAGCAAGCAATAAAAGAGCAGTTAATTTAGCGAGTGAGAGAGCGGGGGGGGGGGGGGATCTCATTAGTTGCTTCATAGCGTTCTCTGAGAGGCGTGAATTAGAAGTTGCTACACGTATCGGTACTATACACTGATTTGTCAGGAAGCATAGCTGTGGCCAAGCCCCGCGCGTGCATCGCTTGTCAGGCCGTAGGCGGGGATTGGGTAGCGAAGCCCGTTTTTCGCCAGCGCATCAAGGCCTGCGATGGTGCCGGGCAGGAAGCGAGGCGGCAGTGCCATCAAGAGTTCGTCCTCGAGCACGCCGCCGTATCGACGCTCGGCATAGCAAGGAATCGACAGGCTCGGCTCGCCGGTTTTGAGCGCGCGGCCCCAGGAGTCCGCGCAGGACGACTCGCCCACGCAGCCCCATTCAAACTTCTTGTAGCCGCTCCATTGCAAACCATTGATCAGCAGAATCATTTGTGCCGGTGTGGCGTAGATCAGGCAAATGTCCGGGGGATTGAGCCGTCCCGATGCGAGCGGGCTCACCACCACCGCTTCGTGGGTGCCGCTGCTCGGCAGGTCCATGGCGTGCTGATGCGCACTCGAATCCTCGGTTGTTTCAAACCAGACCCCCGCCATATGCTTGCCGGAGAGCCAGGTCTCGTCGCGCGGATGCAGCCCGAGTACCGCGCCGCACTGCGCGCCGACGAGATCACTCATGGTGAAGCCAACAGTCCAGCCGTTTCTCGCTGCTTGCCCGACAAGTTGGTCGGCAGTGTGCACGTCGTGCGGCCTGCGAAGGCGAGGGATTGTGTCGAGGTCGGACTCTTTCGCGACGCGCTTCAGGCCAATCGGCGTCGTTCGCAGACGCAGCAGTCGGTTGAGGTCGTCAACCACGCCTCGCCAGTCGAGCTGCTCGGCATCGCTTGCGATGCGCTCAGGCATGGCTCATGCAGCGCCAATGCGCTTGAAGTTCGGCGGCCGGCGTTCAATGAACGAGCGCACGCCTTCCTTGAAGTCGTCGCGAACGAGGCTTTCGTTCATCAGCCGGATCGACTCGCGCGTAGCGTCCGTAACGCCCGTCTGCAAGTGGCGGTAGACCTGCCGCTTCATCACCATGACGGATGTCGGCGAGCCGCTCGCCGCAAGCTGCCGGATGTAGTTGCCGGCTTCGCGCGCGGAATCGCCCGCCCCGCTCAAGTATTCGGCAAGTCCGATCGCGTGCGCTTCCTCGCCACTGAGTTTGCGCCCAGACCACAGGAGGTCGAGTGCCTTGCCCGTGCCGATCAGGCGCGGCAGCAGCCAACTCGAACCGTGCTCAGCGACAAGCCCGCGCTGCACGAACGCGGTGGTGATTTTCGCCTGCGGTTCAACAAAGCGAATATCGGCGAGCAGCGCGAAGCAGAATCCAAGGCCCGCGCACGCGCCGTTGACGGCGGCGATCACGGGCTTGCGCACCGTCAGCAGATACAGAAAACCTGTGTCGTAGCCTTCGCCGATGCTCGCATCGCCAGGGCTTGCAGCGAGTGCGGACAGATCCTCCGACGCCCGGCGTTCGCCGCCTGCGGCGCGGTCGAGGGCGTTGATGTCCATGCCGGCGCTGAATCCGCGCCCGGCACCGGTAAGCACGATGCCGACCACCGACTCATCCTGCTCGGCACGGTCAACTGCGTGGCAAATTTCCATGAGCATACGGTTGGTGAAAGCATTGAGCTGGGCAGGCCGGTTCATGGTGATGGTCGCGACAGGTGAATCCACTTGGTAGATGATTTCTTGATATTCGACTTGGTTCGACATGTGCCGATGCTTCCGATGGGGCTGTGAGAGGCGCACAGACTACGCACTTTTCTCACGTCGTTCCATCTCACGAATCTGAGAGCGTGGCAGTATGATGGCGCTTGCGCGGCGAATAGGCACCGTGAGGACGCCATGGAACAATTGAATTCGATCATCGACTCGATCAACGCTTTCGTGTGGGGCCCGCCGATGCTCGGCATGCTCGGTGTCACGGGCGTGCTGCTCACGCTTGGCCTTGTGTTCATGCCGTGGCGCAAGATCGGCTATGGCTTCCGGCTGCTGTTCGATCGCGGCAATGCCGTTGGCGAAGGCGAGGTCAAGCCGTTCAATGCGCTGATGACGGCGCTCTCGGCGACCGTCGGCACGGGGAATATCGCCGGCGTCGCAACCGCGATTGCGCTCGGCGGGCCGGGCGCAATCTTTTATATGTGGCTCATCGCACTTTTTGGCATGGCGACCAAGTACGCTGAAGCCGTGTGCGCAGTGACCTACCGCGAAGTGGATGCGAACGGCAAGTACGTTGGCGGCCCGATGTACTACCTCAAGAAAGGCGTTGGCGAGTTCGCGCCCGAACTTGGCAAATGGCTCGCCATCGCCTTTGCTATCTTCGGTGCGGTCGCGGCATTTGGCATCGGCAACGCCGTGCAAGTCAACTCGATGGCGGCGGCGCTCGCAGGAAGCTTCTCCGTGCCCTCCTGGGTGACTGGCGTTGTTGTCGCGGCGCTCGTCGGCATCGTCATCCTCGGTGGCATTCGGCGCATCGCCGATGTCGCGGGCAAGCTGGTGCCAGCGATGATCGTGCTGTACTTGGGCGCGGCACTTCTCATCATCCTCCTCAACGTTGCGAAGGTGCCAGAAGCTGTGGGCTTGATCTTTACGCACGCCTTCACGCCCGCGGCGGCGACCGGTGGCTTCGCAGGCGCGGCAGTGGCCGCGGCTATTCGCTTTGGCGTGGCGCGCGGCGTGTTCTCCAATGAGTCTGGCTTGGGTTCGGCCGCCATCGCCCATGCAGCCGCGCAAACCAACAGCCCCGTTCGCCAAGGTGTCATCGCCATGCTCGGCACGTTCATCGACACCATTCTCGTCTGCACCGTGACGGCGCTGGTGATTTTGACGTCCGGTGCGTGGGTGATGACCGGTATCGATGGCGCAGGACTCACAGGCGCAGTGCTGACATCAACCGGCTTCGAGACCTCGCTTGCTGGCGGTCAGTATGTTGTGACCATCGCGCTCGTGGTGTTCGCGTTTACTACCATCCTCGGCTGGTCGTATTACGGCGAGCGCTGCTGGCAATATCTCTTCAAAGAGAAAAGCCTCGTCATCTATCGGGTCTTGTGGGTGCTCGCGGCGCTGTCCTTCGCCAATGTCAAGGTGGACTTGGTGTGGAACCTCTCGGATATGCTCAACGGACTGATGGCAGTGCCGAACCTGATCGGGCTTCTACTGCTCGCGCCGATGGTATTCCGGGTCACGCGGGCGTATTTTGACGGCGAAGTCACGCGGCGCGGAAGTGCTTGATCTCGTCGAGGTCTAGCTTCTTGGCAGCTTCTTCTAAGTCATAGCTGGACTGAAGGTTGAGCCAAAAGTCTGGCGAAGTGCCGAAGAATTTTGCGAGACGCAAGGCCGAGGCCGCGGTAACCGACCTCTTCCCATGCACGATTTCATTGATTGCTCTCGGCGGCATGCCGAGTTCGCGGCCAAGCCTGTTCTGGCTAATTCCAAACTCTGTAAGGAACTCTTCGAGCAGTACTTCGCCCGGGTGTACGTTCTTAAGCATGTTGAAAGCCTCTAATGGTAGTCAATGATCTCGACATCGTTCGCATGATTCGCCTGCCATGTAAAGCATATCCGCCACTGGTCGTTGATTCGTATGCTGAATCGCCCGGCTTGCGCCCCTTGCAGTTTCTTCAGCCTGTTTGATGGAGGAACTTCCATATCTTGCAAGCAAGTCGCGGCGTCGAGCATCCGAAGCTTCCTGCGAGCACGCTGTTGAATTGCAGCCGGCAATCCTCGTGCGATTTGACCGTTGAAAATGGCTTCACTTCTTTTGTCCTTGAACGATCTGATCATCCGCCAAAGTATAACGCAACGCGTTATATTTAGGGTACGATGTTTCTGGTCCGTCATCGGATCTTCACGATAGCTTGTCCGACGACTTCGCGCATTCTCTGGTTCAGCTGGCACATCCGACCGTTACAATGCGCTTCAACAATCAATCACGCGCAATCACGCGAACAGGAAAACACCATGATCCTCACTGAGGAAGAACGTATGCTGCAGGATTCTGCGCAGGATTTCTGTGGCAAGGTCAGTCCGGTCTCAGCGTTTCGCGAGCTTCGTGATTCGAGGTCAAGCGACGGTTACGACGCGGCCATTTGGCGGCAAATGTCGGAACTCGGCTGGATGGGTGTGCCGTGGGACGAGTCGCTCGGCGGTTCGGGCTTTGGCTTTCGTGGGCTCGGTGTCATCAGCGAGCAAGCTGGTCGCACGTTGCTCGCAAGCCCGCTGCATTCGAGCGTGTGGGCCTGCGGTTCGATCATCGACTTGGGTGCGAGCGCTGACCTCAAGCAGCGCATCATGCTTGGGCTTTCGTCCGGCGAGCGCCTGATTGCGCTGGCGCTCGAAGAATCGGCGCATCACGCACCGTATGGCATAACGCTTGTTGCCGAGGAGACCGAAGCAGGATTCACGCTGCGCGGTCGCAAGCGATTTGTCGCTGACGCTGGTGTCGCCGACCAATTGCTGGTCGTCGCGCGATCGGCTGGCGAAGCAGGCGCGCGCGACGGCCTGACGCTTCTTTTGGTGCCAAGCGATGCGGATGGCATCAACATCACACCGCTCGCAATGGTGGACAGCCGCCATGTGGCTGATATCGAGTTCGATGGCGTGCACGTGGCTGACAAGGCGGATGCGCTCATCGGCGAGGTCGGCAAAGGCGCGGATATTCTCGACCATGCGCTTGATCGCGCTCGCATCGGACTTGCGGCGGAGATGCTAGGCATCTGTCAGGAGCTGTTTGATCGCACCATGACGTATCTCAAAGAACGTCAGCAGTTCGGCGTATTGATTGGCACGTTTCAAGCGCTCAAGCACCGTGCGGCTGAGATGTTCTGCGAGATCGAGCTTGCGCGCAGCGCTGTGTACGAGGCGCTCGAAGCGCTTGACGATGGCAGGGGCGAGGACGAAGTCGCGCGTCTCGCAAGCCTCGCCAAATTCAAGATGGGTGAAGCCTTGAAACTTGTCTCAAGAGAGAGCCTGCAAATGCACGGCGGCATCGGCATGACCGACGAATTCGATGTCGGACTCTTCTTGAAACGCGCCGCGGTGTGTGAACAAGCCTATGGCAACACGGCGTTCCACGCGGATCGCTATGCCGCGCTCGGAGACTTTTAGATGACAGAATCGCTTGAAATCCTGCAGATACCGTGCCTGCAAGACAACTACGGCTATCTGATTCATGCGCCGCAGGCGCAGTTGACGGCGGCGATTGACACGCCTGATGCGAGTGCCATCAATGATGCGCTCGACTCAAGAGGGTGGGCGCTGACGCATATTCTCAATACCCACCATCATTTTGACCATACCGGCGGCAATGAATCACTGAAAGCGCAATGGGGATGCAAGATTGTCGGGCCGGCCGCCGACCGGAGCCGCATCCCGGGCATCGATACTGCGCTTGCCGATGGCGATGTCTACGACTTCGGCGGACATCACGCGAGCGTCTTCGATGTGCCGGGGCACACCCGCGGGCACATCGCCTACCACTTTGCTGATGATGGCGTTGCGTTTGTCGGTGACACGCTCTTTGCGCTCGGCTGCGGACGGCTTTTTGAAGGCACGCCCGCGCAGATGTGGACGAGCCTCGAAAAGCTGCTTGCGCTGCCCGACGCCACGCGCGTCTACTGCGCGCATGAGTACACCGAGGCGAATGCCCGTTTCGCGCTCACCGTGGATCCGCAGAACGACGCGCTGCGGGATCGCGCGGTCAAGATCAGCGAGATGCGGGCGCGCGGCGAGCCGACGGTGCCGACGAGCATCGGTTTGGAGCGGCGCACCAACCCGTTCTTGCGGCCAAGCAGCGAATCCTTGCGTCGGACACTCGATATGCTCGATGCCAGCGATGTTGAAGTATTCGCCGAAGTGCGCGCACGCAAGGACAGGTTCTGATTATTTGAAGTAGAGTGTGCGCTTTTGTCCGCAAAGAAGCGGTTCCATACGAGGCAATACGTGTTTTTTGAAAGTACCGAATCCTATATCACCACCGATGAACTGAGCATGGCGGTGGAGGCCGCGGTGACGCTTGAGCGTCCTCTGCTCGTCAAAGGCGAGCCTGGCACCGGCAAGACCCTACTTGCGCGGGAAGTCGCAGAAACGCTGAAAGCACCGCTTATCGAATGGCACATCAAGTCCACTACCAAGGCGCAGCAAGGGCTCTACGAATATGATGCGGTGACGCGCCTGCGAGACTCGCAGCTCGGCGATGATCGCGTCAACGATATTCGCAACTACATCAAGAAAGGCAAGCTCTGGGAGGCGTTTGAGGCGTCCGAGCGCTGCGTGCTCCTCATCGACGAGATTGACAAGGCGGACATCGAGTTCCCGAATGACCTTTTGCAGGAACTCGACCGCATGGAGTTCTTTGTCTATGAACTCAAAGAAACCATCAAGGCGGTGACACGGCCGGTCGTGGTGATCACGAGCAACAACGAAAAGGAATTGCCGGATGCGTTTTTGCGTCGCTGCTTCTTCCACTACATCAACTTTCCAGACCGGGAAACGATGGAGGAGATCATCGAAGTGCATCACCCCGGCATTAAGCGCGACCTTGTAAAAGAGGCGCTCGATATCTTCTTTGATGTGCGCAAAGTGCCAGGCCTCAAGAAAAAGCCGAGCACCTCGGAACTCATCGATTGGCTGAAGCTCTTGATGTCGGATGACATCCCGGAGGAGATTTTGACCAACCGCGATCCATCCAAAGCCATTCCGCCGCTCTATGGTGCGCTCGTGAAGAACGAGCAGGATGTGCATCTCCTCGAGCGTCTCGCATTCATGTCCCGTCGCGATAGCCGCGGATAAGCGCCTGTCATGCTCGTGAACTTCTTTTCGACGCTCCGGCGCTACGAAGTGCCGGTCACGCTGCGCGAGCTCATGGACCTCTTGCGCGGCATGCGCTCCGGGCTCGTCTATGCCGATGTCGATGACTTTTATCTGTTGTCACGCGCCGCGCTCGTCAAGGACGAGAAGCACTACGACAAGTTTGACCGTGCGTTTTCGGCTTATTTCAAAGGTCTCGATAATCTTGACGGGCTGCTTTCGTCGCTGATCCCTGACGAATGGCTGAAGCGCGAGTTCGAAAAGTGGCTTTCTCCCGAAGACATGAAGCGCATCGAGTCCCTCGGCGGACTAGAAAAGCTGATTGACGAGTTCAAAAAGGCGCGCGAAGAAGCCGAGCAGGCGGCGGCCGAAGCCGCCAAAAAACAGGCCAATCAAGGTGATGAAGGCGAAGAAGAACGCGAGGATGGCAAGAAAGGGCCGGGCGGCCTTGGACGCGGCGGCAAGAAAAAAGCGAAGAAAGTCTGGAACGAGCGCAAATACAAGAACCTTGACGATTCGGTCGAGCTTGGCACGCGCAACATCAAGCTGGCACTGAGGCGCCTTCGCAAGCTCGCGCGCACGGGCCGTGATGATGAGCTCGACATGGACACCACGATTCGCAGGACGGCAGACAACGGCGGACTGCTTGATATCCGTATGCGCCCGGAGCGCAAGAACACCGTCAAGGTGCTGCTTTTTCTCGACATCGGCGGCTCGATGGATGCGCATGTCAAAATCTGTGAAGAGCTGTTCTCGGCAAGCCGTACCGAGTTCAAGCACCTTGAGTACTTTTATTTCCACAACTTCCCGTATGAATCCATGTGGAAAGACAACAAGCGCCGCATGACCGAGCGCATTCCGACTTTCGACATCCTCAACAAGTATGCGCACGACTACAAGGTGGTGTTCGTTGGCGATGCGACCATGGCGCCCTATGAAATTACCCATGTCGGCGGCAGCGTCGAGCACTGGAACGAAGAGACCGGCGCCGTGTGGATGAAGCGCTTCACCTCGCATTTCGACAAGATTGTGTGGATCAATCCAACGCCAAAGGAAACGTGGGAGTATTCGACATCAGTCGCCATGACAAACGAACTCGTAGATGGCATGATGTATCCGCTCACTATCCGTGGCATTGAAGAGGGCATGAGCCAGCTCACCAAGTAGGCACCAGATAGGCATCAAACAAGTGAAGGCTGTGGGTAGCAGGCAGATAGGCGGCATCGGAAGATCAGGCGTTCTTCCCCTGCTGTGTCTTATGATTGTCGCATCCGGGTGTCAAGGTGCCGCTGTACACGTGACTCCCGACGATATCAACGGCATCAATGGCACGAGCTACGTATTGAGCGACCCAGTGCGCGACCCTTACGAGCGCTTTAATCGCAAGGTCTTTGAGTTCAATTCTTGGCTTGATGCGCGGTTCTTGCGTCCGGTCGCGGTGGTCTATCGCAACACCTTGCCCGAGCCGCTGCGAACGAGCGTGAGCAACTTCTTTAGCAATCTCGACTATCCGCTCGTTGCCATGAATCAGTTTTTGCAAGGCAAGCCCATGCTCGGCGTGCGCGATATGACGAGATTCGGCATCAATTCAACGCTCGGCATCGGCGGGCTGTTCGATGTGGCTACGGGTATGGGTTTTGTCGAGCACAGCGAGGATTTTGGCCAGACACTGTCGGTGTGGGGCATCCCGGAAGGGCCGTTCGCGGTGGCGCCGCTTATCGGCCCTGGTGCGACAGTCGATTTTGTCAACACCTTGACGGTGGTGTTTGTCGATGCTGGCAATCTGATTTCCGAGCCGAGTTTGCGCTATACGATTCGTGGCCTTGAAGGCGTTTCCGGACGCGCTGGTGTCCTTGGGTTCGAGCGATTTCAATTTGGCGATCCCTATATCTTTCAGCGCGATGCGTATTTGCAGCGCAGGGATTTTCAAGTGCGCGATGGCGAGGCCGGGCAGTCGGATGGGTTCTTGTCCGAAGAAGATGACTTCCTTTTTGAGTAATGAGTGGCTGCCGCAGGCAAAATGGAGAGAAAATGGAGTTGCTAATGGAGGCAAATAGGCGTAGTCTGCACCACCAAATCAGCTAGGGATAGCACGCTCAAGCGCGTGCGCGAAGCATGTCCGAGGGGGTTCGTAAAGGGCGCAGTAATGCCACCGAAAGTGGCAAAGACCTCACGCTTGCTCTGTTTCACGGGCCGCGGTCCGAACCCTACGGCCTTGCCGAAAAGCTGAGCGATCAAGGACTGCCAGTTGAGACTTTCTTCATTATTGAAGAGTTGCTTGATTGGGTCGAAGCGCATCGACAATCACTCGTGCTCGTGGACAGCGTCGATTGCGGCACAGAAGCGCTGCGCACCTTGAACTACTTGAATGAAGCCTGCGAAGCGAGTCATCTCGCGCTTGTCTGCAGGAACGATCTGCCCACGCAGCGCAATATGGTCGATGCCATGCGCCTTGGTGTGCGCGATGTCATCGAATGCGCCGATGGCTTCTTGAAGGCGGAAACGCAGATTCGCGCATTGCTATCGAGGTTCGAGGCGGATGAGTTCAAGAGCGGCGAACTCAAACGGCACCTGCAGCAGATCGAGCGCGATCAGGAATCTGGCCGCTTCATTCAGCGCCGGCTGCTCCCCACCACGCCGTTCGACATTGGCACTTGGCGACTGTCGCACCGCCTTGTGCCGTCGCTGATGCTCTCTGGCGACTTCGTTGACTACTTTCGCCTTAATGATGATTGTTTCTGCTTCTATATGGCCGACGTGTCAGGGCACGGCGCATCTTCGGCGTTCGTGACCGTCATGATCAAGGACTTCGTGCGTCGCCTTGCGCGCACCGAAGTGAAGGCTGTGGTCGAGGACCCATCGCGCGTCCTGAGTGCGCTCAATCACGATCTCCTGCTCAACGACATCAGCCGCATCGGCAAGCATGTCAGCATGCATATCGGCGTGGTGGATACAGCGCACAAGCGGCTGCGCTACGCCAATGCTGGACACTTTCCGACGCTGCTGATTTCGGATGCGTGTGGCACACGCTTTCTTGAGCAGGCTGGTCGTCCCCTTGGCCTCTTTCCCGAAGCGCAGTTTGAGAGCGAGGCGTACCAGCTTGACACCTCGCAGCCGTTGCTGATCGCGCTCTTTTCAGACGGTGTGCTTGAACTCATGGGTCGGCAGCCCTTGCCGAACAAAGAAGCCGCGCTGAAGCAGACCGCTGGGCATTGCCGGCCGAGCGGCGAAGAGATATGGGATTCACTTGAATTTGATGCATCTTCCCAATGCCGTGATGATGTTTCGTTTCTCAGCTTGCACAGCCGAGCCGCGGCATGACTGGGCAGATTCTCGCGGGCAAGCAGGCGGACGTGTTCGTGGTCCGCTGTGTCGGCGATGTGCGTCTCGGTATGGGCACCGGCATGGACCGCTATTTTGAACGGGTGCTCGCGAGCGGCGAATGCGCATCAATCGTCGTCGATCTGCGCGAAACGGAGAGCATTGACAGTACGTCGCTCGGCTCGCTCGCGAAGCTCTCGATCGCCGCGCAGAAGGCGCTTCAAGCGCTACCGACTCTCGTGTCCACCAATCCCGATGTCACCCGGGTGCTCAAGACCATGGGCTTTCATGAAGTTTTCTCTCTGGTGGAGCACCCAGTCAAGGCCGCCGATGTCGATGCCGCGAATCTTCAAGATAAGAGCGAGCCCGGCTCACGCGATGAAGCGGAAATGCGCCGCTACGTGATCGATGTCCACAAGGCGCTGGTGTCAATCAATGGCAAGAATCGCGAGACATTCAAGGACTTGATGGCGGGTCTCGAAGAGGAGGTTTGACTGCGCAATGAAGCACTTTGGCAACAAGCTCGCCGTCATTACCGGCGCCGGCACAGGCATAGGTCGAGAGCTTGCGCTCGCGCTCGCGCGGGAAGGGGCCGACCTCGCCCTGTGCGATGTGATCGATGCGAACCTGACCGAGACACTCGCGCTGTGCGAGGCCGAGGCCGCGCAAGGCCGCCGCATGACGACGCACCATTGTGATGTGTCGGACGAGGCCTCCGTCGAGGCCTTTCGCGATGCGGTTCGAGAAGCGCATGAAACCGACCATATTCACCTGCTCTTCAACAACGCCGGCATCGGCGGCGTGACGAGCTTTGTCGATGGCTCGCGGGAACTTTGGGAACGCACCTTCAACACCTGCTGGTTCGGCGTTTATTATTGTTCGCGCGCGTTCATGCCGATGCTCGTTGCGGCTGATGAAGGGCACATCGTTAACACGAGCAGCGTCAACGGATTCTGGGCGTCGCTTGGCAAAGGCCGTGAGCACACTGCGTACAGCTCGGCGAAGTTTGCGGTGAAGGGTTTTTCAGAAGCATTGATAGAAGACCTTGCCTTGCATGCGCCGCATATCAAACTATCGCTCGTCATGCCCGGGCATATTGGGACGCGCATCGTGGCCAACACTATTTCACTGGTGGCCGGCGTGCAAGTTGATGAGGCGCTCGTTGATGCGTTCGAGCAGACCGCGCCGACGAGTGCGGCGCAGGCGGCCGAGGTGATTCTTGAGGGAGTTCGGCAAGAGCAATGGCGAATCCTCATTGGTGAGGATGCGAAACGGCTTGACGAGATGGTGCGCGCGGACCCCGAGGGCGCGTACAGCGAAGCCTTCTATCGCCGTTTGCTGAGTGAAGGGGTATTCGATACGCTCATTCAACCCATCGAGACGTCTTGAGGCTGTTGCTATCGCGAGGACGTTGCTCGCTTTGCTTCAAGTTTTGCGCGGATGAAGTCCCGGTGTGAAACGTACAAGAGTTCCGAGATCCTGCGAATGGCTGATTCTTCGTAGGTGGCGAGCAATTCGTCGGCGAGCGCGAGTTGCCACAGCGCGACCATCAATTGGAAGCGCTCATCCGCATCGAGCGCTTCCCTCACTTCGCGCGCGAACGGATAGATGGAGGTCGCCTTGACATGTTCGACGCGCGCCTGTTCTGCGAGCCGCTCGGCAACCCCGTGGGAGACGCCGAAGAGTGACTGCAGCGAGGCGTCGATGCGATCAATTTCTTGCGATGAGATGTCGTGGTCCGCCCAAGCGACTTCAAAGAGCAGCATGGCTGCCGCCAAGGGGAGCGATTCCGATGTATCTGCTTCGCTTTCAAGTGTGTCGGCGGCGAAGTGCGCACGAAGCTTGGCGAACATGGTCAATGTTTATTGCAATGCATTGACGAGCGGCGCCGGTATCATCGACATGCCACCATCAACGACGAACTCCTGCGCCGTAATGAATGCCGATTCATCCGATGCCAGAAACACCACGACATCGGCAATGTTCTGCGGCGTGCCAAGGACGCCGGTCTCGGCGGGATTGGCTGCTGGCGCGTCTGGGTGCGGCGGCGCAACGACTGCGAAGTCTTCAGTCTGGCGCCCGAAATTCTGCACCATCGGCGTGTTGATGGTGCCCGGATGCAGCGAGTTGCAGCGAATCCTATAGCCGGATTCTAGGCAATGCGCGGCGATCGACCGCGTCATGCCTTCAACAGCGCCTTTGGCGGCGGCATAGCCGACGATGGCGCTGTAGGCGAGCTTGGAAGCGACGGAAGCCATATTGATAATCGATCCGCCGCCGCTTTCCGCCATCAGTGGGATCGCGTACTTGCTGCCAAGGAATGTTGCGTTGGCGCTCACGGCCATTTGCAGTTGGTACTGCGTGAAGCTCTGGTCCTCGATGGTGCCGGGAAGCACGATGCCAGCGTTGTTGACAAGCACATGCAAAGCGCCGAATTCGGCCTTGATCTCGGCGATGATTTCTTGCCAGCGGGCCTCATTGGTGACATCCTGCTGCTTGAAGGTGCCGCCGATCTCATCTGCGACTTCTGTGCCTGCTTCGGCATCAACGTCGGTCAAGATGACGCGGGCGCCTTCGGCGGCGAGCGCTCTCGCATCGGCTTCGCCCAGTCCCTTCGCAGCACCTGTAATGAGCGCTATTTTGCCTTCGACGCGTCCAGCCATTGGCTTGTCTCCTTTTCAGGTAAGGTGTCGTCAAGAGAGGCATTTTGCCAGAGCTTCGGCGTGGTGATAGCTGTGGCAATAACGCTGTTGGTAATAGAGAGATGTTGGTAACAGGGAGACTGACCTATATCCGCAACCATGATTACAGTTCGTCTACAATTCGTCGCAATTGCTCGCCCCGCTTCCCGGCGCCGTCATTAGATGACGTGAGCTATCACACTAACCAGACCCTATGCGCTCAATAGAGGCGCTCCTGTGGACTTGATTTCAGGGGGGACAGTCATCATCCGTGACTGGAGCGGAAACGAAACCTCCGTTGCGTGCGATCCGGTATTTTGCTCTTGTGCTGCCACCAGCATCCGGCATCAGGAGAACATTCAACCTATTTACAGCACAAACATCATCATTGGGCAAGCTTATGGCCAGTGTTAGTTCGGACGTGTTCTCCAGAAAAAGGGGCGTAGACACGGTAAGACCTTGCAAGTGCTGATGACTGCTGGCAGTGGAGATTGCGATACTAGCATCAATGCGGAATCGCAGACCTCCGGGCGGTGCAACCTTGCCTCCCTTGATAAACACCTCGACAAGAGGAGCAACGCCTTCCTCAAGAAGGAATTCATGAGTACTGTTAACCCGAACACCAAGCTCGCACACATTGTTGTATCCGCACACATTGTCCGCTTGCGCCGAAGCGGATTTGGGATATGCGACAATGCCTGCGGTGAGCACCGCGATCACCAAAGCGGCGACCGTCGGTGCGATGCCAGTGAGCTTAAGCGGATTCCACCTTATGGATATCTGGGGGGGGGGGGGGGGGGGGTCAGCATTGTTGAAATAAAATTAGACAAACAACCGTAAAAAAACCCAAAAAACGCAAAGGACCCCCCGAAAAAAAACACCTTGAAACACCCGGGC
>JAPOTJ010000055.1:14825-84036 GCA_026709225.1 Gammaproteobacteria bacterium
CCCCCCCCCCCCCCCCCCCCCCCCCCCCCCCCCCCCCCCCCCCCCCCCCACAACGTTTGTTAAATGACATTCGACAGACCTCCTGATCAACTCCGATAAATCGCCTAGGTCGCCCGCTCATAATCGACCTTGAAACACACGGGCAGTCTACTCTCTTTTTCTGATGCCGTGCTAAAACGCTGATCGTTGAAAAAATTTCAAGCTATTTCACTTCTCTATTGACCCATTTGGGGCATGTGATGCACCTATTTCGGCTCTTGCTCAGCGGACAACAGCGTCGGCGGACATAGTGTTAACACGCCCTACTTCAGGGCGTTGATTCGAGCGAGCTTGCCGGGCCACTGTAGTATCTTCCGGTCCGAAGTCACCAGCGTGCGTCCCTTCAGGCAGGTGGCGACGATAAACCGGTCAGCGGGGTCCCTGTGAAAGTTGCTGAGAGATTGCGAGGCGACAGCGATCCCACTATCGATTGGGATGTCGAGGATTCCGAGGCGTAAGAGCTCTAGTCGCCACTCTTCAGGCTCCATCGGCAACTCGATGCGTCCACGTGCGCAGAGCATAGACATTTCCCAAAAGGTGGCAGATGACACTGCGATTGCATGATCTCGCCACGCGAGGTCTATGTGTTGGCGCGCTTCGCGACCTAGCTTCGCATCGTCTAGCATCAGCCAGAGCAGCGCATGGGTGTCTAGCAATATCACGGATTCAGCACACGATCAGGATCGGTTTCCGCCTCCATCTCATCCCAAAGATCTTCGACATCAACGATCTCGCCCTGTACTTTGATCTGTCCTTTGTACATGCCAAGTAAGGTCGCCGGTCGCTTCGTATATGGCAGCAGCCTCGCAATTGGCTCCCTGTTCTTTGTGATCACGATCTCACCATTGTGCTCGGCAACCTCATCCATGAGTTTCAGGCATTTGGCCTTGAATTCTGAAGCTTTCATGTAGCGCGGCTCTGAATAGTCGGGCTTGGTCGATGACTGCGAATGCGCCTTCAACTGAAATCTCCTGCAAGTTTCACGATGACAATCGTACCATAGTCATGCCTATAGTCACATGTCATTTTCGCAGTGCGTCCGTAAGCGCAGACAAGTAACTCTCACGCAAGCGCTTCGAGACGTGCGCGTTTGGCGCGAATCCGTCGCCGCCGTGATACAGGCCGGGAAAGACAGCAAGCTCCGTGGCAACACCCGCGTCGCTGAGACGGCGCGCGTACTCGATATCTTCATCACGAAACAGATCCTCACTGCCGACGGACACATAGGCGTTTGGCAAATCTCGGAGGTCGGTTGCGCGCGTCGCCGCAGCGTAGGGCGAGGCTGACTCGCCGGGTTCGCCGTTCAAGTACATTTCCCAAGCCCTGAACGAAGTGCCTCGGTTCCACACCGGATGGTTGGTGATGGTGCCGGACGGCGTCGCGTGCAGGTTGTCGATCATTGGGTAGAGCAGAAGCTGCATTCTTAAGGGGAAATTGTCGAGGTCGCGATTCATCAATGCGACACCAGCGCTCATGCCGCCGCCGGCACTCGCGCCGCCAATAGCAACGCGATCGAGATCAACCTCATAGCCGGTCTCACCCGACATAATCCAGCGAAGCGCAGCGTAGCAGTCGTTGGGACCCGCAGGGAAGGGGTGTTCGGGCGCGAGTCGATAATCGACCGAGAACACCGTGCATCCGCAGTGCTTGGCGATCGATTGCGCCATGGTGTCCTCGCCGTTCCCAAGAATGTACCCACCGCCATGAATCCACAGCACCGCAGCTTGTCTCGATTCGCTCGAAGTGCGGTACACATACACATCGAGCGGGCCGTCGTCTGTGTGAATTGAAACCTTGTTGCTGTGTACACCGGATACCGGCGTAAAAGGCATGGCGGCGAGCATCGCGCGAGACGCCACGATGTTCTCGCGTGTGAGTTCGAATGCTGGCATCGCCTCAAGTGCTGGCGCCAATTCGGGGTCGATTCGGTTGTAATCAAGCTGCATGGTCAAGTCCTCGTCAATGAGGCCCTCGGCGTATATCGACATCTTGGCGATTGTAGAGCAAAGCAAGACGTTGGTATGCTATCCGCCGTCTGCGGGATCTGTGTGAGGTTAGATTCGTGACCAAGTTTTGCGAGGTGGAGACGCGCGAGCGCGTCATGATCGTGCGCATCAATCGGCCGGAGCGAATGAACGCCTTGCACCCTCCCGCCAATATCGAACTCGCCGAGGTGTTCGACGAGTTTGCTGAGAGTCCTGATCTGTGGGTGGCGATTATCACCGGCGCTGGCGACCGCGCCTTTTGCGCAGGCAACGACCTTCGCTATCAGGCCGAAGGCGGCGAGCGTCTGCCGATGCCGATGGGATTTGGCGGCCTCACTTCGCGGTTTGATCTGAACAAGCCGGTGATTGCCGCGGTGAATGGCGTTGCCATGGGCGGCGGCTTTGAAATCGCGCTTGCCTGCGACTTGATCATCGCCTCCGAAAATGCCAAGTTCGCGCTGCCGGAGCCAAAGGTCGGGCTCGCCGCGATTGCTGGTGGCCTGCAGCGACTGCCGCGACAAATCGGCACCAAGCGAGCGCTCGGCATGATTCTGACAGGTCGCCATGTGTCAGCATCAGAGGGTGAGTCGCTTGGCTTTGTCAACCAAGTAGTGCCGCAGGCGGCGCTGATGGACACAGCCATGCACTGGGCTGAACAGATCCTGGAGTGCGCGCCGCTCTCCGTCCGCGCGAGCAAGGAGGTCGTTTACAAGAATTTCGACTATGCCTCGCTGCAGGAATCCATGGAGGCGAGCTACGATGGACTTTTCACCATGCGCGACAGCGCTGACTTTATTGAAGGCCCGAGGGCGTTCGCCGAAAAGCGTCCGCCAAAATGGACCGGCGCATGGGAAGTCGCCTTGATGCACTCGTCAGATTGATCAGTACCTATGATGTCAAATGGATGGATTTCGTCGATGTCGGAGGTTTTCCGCAAAAGGGTGAAGAAAGTTATTGTCGAGCTTGGTTGAGACACCCGGAACGGGTGCCTGGGACGCCGCGCCAATTGTCATACGCTTGACATGAACTGAAGTGATACTGATGCGTTTTCAAATACCTGCCTTGGAAGAACGGCCATGTCGGTGAAGGTGATGCTCGTTGAGGACGAGGCGGACATCCGCGAGATGCTGGCGCTGTCGTTCATGCGCGCTGGCTTGGAGGTCGTCGAGGCGGAGACTGCCGAAGAGTGCCTGCAAAAGATCGAACAGAATGTCCTGCCGGATGTGATGATCATTGATTGGATGCTGCCGGGCATGAGCGGCATCGAATTGGTTCGGCGTGTTCGCAAGGACACGCTCGTCAAGGAAACGCCGATCATCATGCTCACCGCGCGCGGCGAAGAGGTCGATAAGCTCAAGAGCTTTGAGGTGGGCGTGGACGACTACGTGACCAAGCCCTTTTCCCCGCGAGAGTTGAATGCGCGCGTGACCGCGCTGATGCGCCGCTCAGGGACGGCGGGCGACGGCAAGCTGCGCGCCGGCGATATCGAACTCGACCATGTGGCGCATCGCTTGCTCATACGCGACGAGCCGGTACACATCGGCCCCACCGAGTTCAAGCTGCTTGAATGGCTGATGCGCCACCCTGATCGCGTCTACGAACGCGAGCAGCTGTTGGACCGTGTATGGGGGCGCACGGTCCTCTTGGACGAGCGAACGGTGGATGTGCATGTGCTAAGGCTGCGGAAAGTTCTCGCCCCGTTTGACCTCGACGCCGCCGTGCAGACGGTGCGGGGCGTTGGCTATCGCTTCTCGGTCTCGCACAAGCAGAAGAAGAAAAAGAAAAAAGGAAAGGCGCCCGATGACGTTGCCGGGGTCTGATCGCCGTCAATCGCATGGGTAGGCTGGCCTGGGTTGCCATAGGCATTCTTGCGAGCGTCCTTGTTTGGCAGCAGCTTGGGTTTGCTTGGGGCCTGGTGGCGGCGCTCGCTGTCGTCGTTGCTTACTTATCGACTCAACTCGCGCAATTGTCTCGTTGGGCGCAGCGGCCGCTCAAGCGACCCGAGCAAGACTCGATTTGGCGGCGCGACGCCTTGCGTATCGGGCAATCGCTTCGCAGCGCCCGTGCACGGGCGCGCCGTTTCGCGAGCGTGCTCAGGCAGATGCGGCGCACGGCGGACTCCATTCCCGACGGTCTCGTGGTGGTGCGTGGCGCTGGCGAGATCGAATACTTCAATCAAAGCGCGCGCAGGATGCTCGGACTACTTCAAAGTGATCGCGGCAAAAACCTGTTCGCGCTCATTCGCGACCCTGATGTGCAGGCGCTGCTCGCAGGCGGTGGCGAGGCGCTTGTCGAAATCGACTCGCCGGTCACCGCTGGCGCGCGCATCGAGATGCGCCGCGTCAAGCTCCAGGAAGAGCGCGATATCGTCATCGCGCGCGACGTGACCGAGCTGAATCGGCTGCTGACGCTGCGCCGCGATTTTGTCGCCAACATCTCGCATGAGTTGAGGACGCCGCTCACGGTCATTCTCGGCTATCTGGAATCGCTCACCGAAGAGAAGCTCGGCAAGGCGCAGCGACAGGCGGCGATCGCCAAGCTAGAGCGGCCAGCGAGGCGCATGCAGGCGCTCGCCGAAGACCTCTTGACCCTGACCAATCTTGAGTCGTCGCCGTATCCTGACGATTCGAAGGTCACTGGCGTGGTGGTTGACGGCGTGCTGCAAGCGGTGGTGGAAGAAGCGCGCAACCTCTCGGGCGGCAAGCACGATATATCGCTTGAGAGTGATGCGACGCTCGCTGTCGAAGGGGTGTTCGAAGAGATCTACAGCGCATTTCACAACCTTGTCAGCAATGCCGTTCGCTACAGTCCGAATGGCGGTCATATCCGCGTTCGGTGGATGCGTCGCGCCGAGGGCGCCGTGTTCGAGGTCTCGGATGAAGGCGTCGGCATTGCCGCTGAGCACCTGTCGCGCTTGACCGAGCGCTTTTATCGAGTGGACTTCAAGAGCGCTCGCGTGCGTGGCGGCACCGGCCTTGGACTGGCTATCGTTAAGCATGTGCTCAGGCGCCACGGCTCGGTGCTGCAGGTGGAGAGCACGCCGGGCGAAGGCAGCCGCTTCTGGTTTTTGCTGCCGCACATCGAAGCCGTGAAGTCGTGCAGCGAAGCGAGTGAGGCGCGATGAGACGCATATCGGTGGCAATCCTGCCGCTTTTCTTCTTTTGGCTGTCGAGCGCTGTTCCCGAAGTGCCTCGGCTCGAACCATACCAGCGAGTGAGCGGCATATCGGGCAATCTCTCTTCGATCGGCTCCGATTCGCTTGCCAATCTGATGACGCTGTGGAGCGAGGCGTTTCAGGAGATCTATCCGAGCGTGAACGTGCAAGTGCAGGCAGCGGGCTCTTCGACCGCGCCGCTCGCGCTTGTTCAGGGCACCGCCGACTTTGGCCCCATGAGTCGCTTGATGAAGGGGCGCGAGATCGATGCCTTCGAGGCGCGCTACGGCTATGCGCCCACCGTCTTTCGCGTTGCGGCCGATGCGCTCACGGTCTATGTACACCGCGACAACCCCATCGAATCCTTAAGCTTGCCGCAGGTCGATGCCATTTTCTCGCGCACGCGGCGCTGCGGCGCGCTTGGCGACGTCCGCGAATGGCGCGATGTCGGGCTTGGCGGCAGGTTGGAGCGAACGCCCTTGCAGCTCTACGGCCGCAACGCGGCGTCCGGCACCTATGGCTACTTCAAGCAGCATGTGCTGTGTTCAGGTGACTTCAAGGACACCGTCAACGAACAGCCAGGGTCCGCTTCGGTGGTGCAGGCAGTGTCCTCTTCGCCGAGCGGCATCGGCTATTCGGGGATCGGCTATCGCACTTCCGGTGTACGTGCCGTGCCGCTGGCAGTTGAAGAAGGGCTTGCGCCGGTGATGCCGAGCGCGGCCACTGCATCGAACCGCAGCTATCCGCTCTCGCGCTATCTGTATGTCTATGTCAACAAGCCGCCACAAGGTAGGATGCGTCCATTGAACACGGAGTTTCTTCGCTTTGTGCTGTCGGAAACAGGTCAGGGTGTCGCCGAGAAGGATGGGTTCGTGCCTTTGACCACCACGGTTGCCCTGCGCGAGCAGCGGAAGATCGAGTAGTTTGTGGCGCGGCCGCTAGCATTCAAGAGACGCTTTGTCGATGCCTTGCTGAGACGTCTTGTTGGCGTTGGCGGCGCCGGCGTGATTGCGACCATCGCGCTGATCTTCCTCTATCTTGTCTGGGTGGTCGCGCCGGCGCTCAAGACGCCGAGCGTGACCGAGATCGATGTGATCGATACGCATCCTGCGACGAACCGGCGCGTGTTCGGCGTGGACGATACCTATGCGCAGCTCGACGCGAACGGTGATTTGCGGTTCTTTCGATCAAGGCTGGCGAGCGAAGGCGACGCTCGTGCGCCGCTTGCCGAGCCGCGCTTTGACGGTGCGCCTGTGCATCTTGGCGACGTGACGGATTTTGATGTCTACTGGGCAGCAGACAGACTGAAGATCGTCCTTCTCAAGGATGCGGGCGCTGTCATCGAATTGATCGAGTTTGATGCGAGCGATGCCCGCTTGCCGCTCGCAGAGATTGCGCGCACCCTATTCGCGGGCGATGCGGATCAGGGGCAGATGCAAGCGGCTTTCGAAATGGTGCGTGTCGGGCCGCGCGGCACGCTGCTCTATGCGCTCGATGCGCGTGGGTCGCTGCATCTTATAGACGCAAAGCGAGCGGGCGGCTTGAAGCGCACAGGCGCGTGGCCGCTTGTCCCCGAATCGAGCGATGTTTCTGCGATCACCTTCCTCTCTGGCCGATATTCGTGGCTCGTTGCGGATGATCATGGCCTCGTCACGCAGTGGATGATGCGCGCGCGCGAAGTCCTGCCGATGCGCGAGTTCAATTTTGATGCCCGCATCACGCACCTTGCCGCCGAGCCTTGGCGAAAGGTCGCGCTCGCTGTGGACGAGCAAGGCGGCGTCCACCTGATGCACACCACGTCCGGGCGCGTGCTGGCGATGAAGGAACTTGATCGCGTGTCTGACATCGAGCAGATTCAAGTGTCGCCGCGCGGAGACAGGGCACTTCTGCGCAGTCGCGATGGTCAATCGCGACAGCTCATGCTGGACAACGAGCATCCTGAAATTTCGTGGCGCTCGCTCATGGCCAAAACTTGGTACGAAGGCTATCCGCAGCCGAGCTACACCTGGCAGAGCGCCGCATCGGAATCCGATTTCGAGCCGAAGTTCTCATTCGTGCCGCTGATCGTCGGCACCTTCAAAGCCGCCTTCTACGCCATGCTGGTCGCCGTGCCTGTTGCTGTGCTCGGCGCCATCTACACGGCTTACTTCATGGCGCCCGCCATGCGCCGGCTTGTCAAGCCTGGTGTTGAATTCATGGCAGCCATGCCTACGGTGGTGCTCGGGTTCCTCGCAGGTTTGTGGCTCGCGCCGCTTGTCGAATCGCACTTGACCGCGACCTTGCTGTCGTTCATCGCCCTGCCGCTCAGTGTGCTTGCGCTCTCGCGCCTCGCATCACCTTTGCCGGAGGCATCTGTGCGCAAGCTCGAGCCTTGGCTCGGGCTGGTCGCAGTTCCACTCATTGCGCTCATTGTCTGGCTGCTCTTTCGCTTTGATGCGCCGCTCGAATCGCTCCTCTTCTCCGGCGACGCCCAATACTGGTTCCGCACGGTGCTCGGCCTCGACTACGATCAGCGCAACGCGCTCGTTGTTGGCATTGCCATGGGCATCGCGGTGGTGCCGATCATCTTCAGCATCTCGGAGGATGCCATTCACGGCGTGCCGCGCCACTTGACGAGCGGTTCGCTTGCGCTCGGCGCGACGCCATGGCAGACGCTCGCAAACCTCGTTGTGCCGTTTGCCAGCCCCGGCATTTTCTCGGCCGTAATGATCGGCTTTGGCCGCGCTGTCGGCGAGACCATGATCGTGCTCATGGCAACGGGCAACACGCCGCTCACCAATATGAACCTCTTTGAAGGCATGCGCACCTTTGCCGCCAATATTGCCGTCGAGCTGCCGGAATCGGAAGTTGGCAGCAGCCATTTTCGCCTGCTGTTCTTGAGTGCGCTGCTGCTTTTCGTCGTGACGTTTGTGTTCAACACCATCGCCGAGGTCGTGCGCACGCGGCTACGCAAGCGCTACGCGAGTTTGTAGGTGCGATCGATGACAGATCAAGCGCAAGCGACAGGCGCTGCCGCGGCAAACTGGGCAGTCTGGTGGCACTCAGGCAAGCCATTGATCTGGCTCAATGCGCTGGCCGTGGCATTGTCCATCTCGGCAGTGGTCGGGCTGCTTGCGCTGCTTGCGGTGCGCGGGCTCGCCTACTTCTGGCCTGCCGAAGTGCTTGAGTTTGATCATCTTGACAACGGCGCGAAAACGCGGGTGGTCGGCGAGCTTGTGGCGCGGGAATTCACCGCGTCTGCTGATCAGCATGGTGACACCGAGCAATGGCTGCTCAAAACTGGCAATCGCCGCGCCAACCCACCGGACTTTCGCTGGTATGCGCGAGCGGAGATGTCCAATGTGCGAGCGCCCCCCGACCTTGTCGTGATCGAGCGGCGAGAATGGGGCAGGGCCTATGGTCGATTGCGCGCCCTCTACGAGGGTGATGCGCGTGTGGCAAGCGGTGAGCGCGTCTGGCCTGCGATCGAAGCGCGCTACGAGCAGGTGCAGGCGCTGCGCGATGCCGCGGCGACGCTGCAGTCCACCGGCATCGATGCCATCAACTACGAGCTTGAGGAACTGCGGCTCGATCGTCGCAGGCGCGAGTTCGAGGCCTTGCCGCCGTCGCTCGAACTGGTGTTTCGTGAGCGCGAACTGAAAGCCCGCTATGCCGAGTACGAAGCGCGTCTTGGCGACATCAATGCCGCGCTCGATCGCGATTCGCTGCATCTCGACATGATGAATGACGAGATCATTGAATTGCCGCTCGGTGACCTGCTTCGCATATGGCGGCCGAATCAGATGTCGTGGCGCGAGAAACTCAGACATTATTTTGTCGGCGTTGGCCTCTTCTTGACCGAGGGGCCGCGCGAAGCCAACACTGAAGGTGGCGTGTTTCCGGCGATTTTCGGCACTGCGCTCATGGTCATGCTGATGTCGATTGTGGTCACGCCGTTTGGCGTGCTGGCGGCTCTCTATTTGCGCGAGTATGCCCGGCAGGGACCGCTCGTGCGCGTTGTGCGCATTGCTGTGAATAATTTGGCGGGCGTGCCGAGCATCGTCTACGGTGTCTTTGGGCTTGGCTTTTTCGTGTACTTCATCGGCGGCTCCATTGACGATCTCTTTTACGCGCACGCGGCGCCGGCGCCCACCTTCGGCACGCCCGGCCTCATTTGGGCTTCGCTGACACTCGCGCTGCTGACCGCGCCCGTGGTGATTGTCGCCACCGAGGAGGGGCTCGCGAGGATTCCAAGGTCGATTCGCGAGGGCAGCCTCGCGCTCGGCGCCACCAAGGCCGAGACGCTGCTGCGGGTGATTCTGCCGATGGCCAGTCCTTCGATACTCACCGGCATCATATTGGCGGTGGCGCGTGCCGCGGGCGAAGTGGCGCCGCTGATGCTCGTCGGTGTCGTCAAACTCGCGCCGACCTTGCCGATCGATGGGCATTTTCCGTATATTCATCTTGAGCGCAAGTTCATGCACCTCGGATTTCATATCTACGACCTCGGTTTCCAAAGTCCCAACGTGGAGGCGGCGCGCCCGCTTGTGTTCGCCACAGCCTTGCTGCTCGTCGTGGTGATTCTCCTGCTCAACACCACTGCGATACTGCTTCGTGGCCGTCTTGAGCGACGCTATCGATCAAGCTACCAGGACTGAGTCGATCACAATCGCATGTCAGAACAGAAGGCCATCGCATTTCAAACCTCGCCGGCCATGGCGCCCGCCGAGGAGATTTGCCTTGAAGTGGATAATCTTTCGCTCGCCTACGGCGAGGTTCAGGCACTCACAAACATCTGCCTCGATATTGCCAAGCGCAGCGTGACGGCGTTCATCGGGCCTTCTGGCTGCGGTAAGTCTTCCTTGCTGCGCTGCTTCAATCGCCTCAACGATCTCATTGACGATGCTAAGATCAAGGGCGAGATCAGACTCGGCGGCAAAAGCATCTACGCGCCGGATGCGGAAGTCTCGGAGCTGAGGCGGCGGGTTGGCATGGTGTTTCAGCAGCCCAACCCTTTTCCGAAGTCGATTGCCGACAATGTCGCCTACGGTCTCAAGCTGCACGGTGCCTTGCCGCAGTCGGAAATTGATGATCGCATTGAAGAATCGCTGCGACGGGCGGCGCTGTGGGACGAGGTGCGAGATCGACTCGGAGAGTCCGCGCTCGAATTATCGGGCGGTCAGCAGCAGCGACTTGTGATCGCCCGCGCTATTGCGGTCGAGCCTGATGTCCTGCTGTTGGACGAGCCCGCCTCAGCGCTCGACCCGATCTCGACACTGCGCATTGAAGAGCTTATCCAACAACTGAAGGCGAGATATACGGTGGTGATTGTCACCCACAACATGCAGCAGGCGGCGCGCGTCTCCGACTACACAGCCTTCCTCTATCTCGGCGAACTGATCGAATACGGCGTCACCCAGGCGATGTTCACGAATCCGCAGGACCAGCGCACCGAGGACTACATCACCGGCAGGTACGGTTAGTGCTCCCATGAACCGACACATTTCAGAGCAGTTCGACGCCGAGCTTGAGCAGGTTCGGCTACTGATGATGGAGATGGGCGGGCTCGTGACGCGCCAGGTCGAGGCCTCGGTGCAGGCGTTTGTCAGTCACGACTCCGCCGGCGCCGCCGAAGTGCTTGGCAACGAGCAAGAGGTCAATCGTTTGGAACTGGTGATCGATGATCAATGTGTACGCACTATCGCGCTCAGGCAGCCAGCCGCGCGCGACCTTCGCTTTCTCGTCAGTATTATGAAAGCCGGTACGGATCTGGAGCGTGCCGGCGACGAGACGGCGCGCATCGCCAAATTGACCGACAAGGTCTCGTCGCTCTCGCTTGCTGCGGACGACTATACGGATTTGAGGCGTATGGGCGCATTGGTCAGCAGTATGTTGCGCGAGTCGCTCGATGCGTTTGCGCGCATGAGCACGGGGGTTGCGCACGAAGTGATTGCAGCTGATGCCGAGGTGGATTCGCTATACAGCCAAGTTGAATCGGCGCTGTCTGATCATGCCCTGTGCCAGCCTATTGAGATTGAGCGAGCCTTTCCTGCCGTCTGGGTGGCGCGCTCGCTTGAGCGTATTGGCGATCATGCCAAGAACATTGGTGAACATCTCATCTATCTGATTGATGGCACAGATGTGCGGCATTCGAGCCCACCGAGCGCGTGAACTGCGCTCGGCGCGTCACTAAGTATGGTCTGAACAAGTCCATCCTTGGACTTGTTCAGACTTGCAAAGCTTCAATTGCGATTGAAGCTTTGCTCGCGAATTCAATGCCTTACGGCACTGAATTCATCGGGCACTTCCTTGTGCCCGACCCTGCGGGCGGCTGAGCCTTGCATCTTTGCTCCTGCAAAGATGTCGGCGGCACATCCATGTGCCGCTAGGGAAACTCTGTTGTTCAGAGTTTCCCTAACAGGTCGCAATCTTTGTCAAGATTTGCTTGAATCGCTTGAGTGGCGGGGTTGCCTCGGATGCGCGCCGTGATACGGTGCCAGCCTCAAGATGGCACTGGAAGGCGTTCACTGGCACCACCTTCAAGGGTGGGTTGTACCGGCCGCGAGTGACGGCGGAGCAGAGGTAAGCGAGATAGGGACCGGCTTGCATCAGCGCCAGGGACAGCGTGCTTGAACGCAGGACGGTCTCGACGCGCCTTCCGGTGTGCATCTCAAGCTCGCGGAAGACCTTGTCTAGCGAGGGCAACGGGTCTTGCGAGCCGCCATGCGCGTCGAAGTCATAGTCGATCCACGGGTATTCAATGAGGTCGTGGAAGTTTGGGCGCTCAATTTCATGAATTGGGTGGCGCTCGTGGGCGACGACGTTGAAGTGCATGACAGTGGCAGGTTCACGGCTGAGGAAGTTCGGCAACGGGGAGTCATTCATGAATACGCCGCAGTGCAGGTCGATCACGCCTTCGCGCAGCATCTCGATACCTTCGCGGTAGGTCTTGGTAGTGAGCACGAGCTCAATGCCCGGTAAATCACGCTGAAACTCTGCGATCACCTGTGGGATGATCACTTGCATCCACACTGGCGTCGCGCTGACGTGTAAGGTGCCAGCAATGCCACCGAGGAGCGCGTTTACTTCGTTGTCGGCCTTGTCGAGTTCATGCAGGAGATGCTGCGCCCTCTCAACGACAAAGGCACCGTAGGGTGTGAGACGAACGCCTCGTTGGATGCGCTCGAATAGCTGCCCTTGAAACTGCTCTTCGAGTCTTGCGATGATTCGTGACAGGCCGGGCTGCGAGACATGTAGTTTCTCGGCGGCAACATTCACCTTGCCCTCGCGGGCGAGGGTGATCAATCGAATCAAGTCATTGCGTCGATCAAACACGTTGGGAGCCGGATACAGCCGGTCGGATGGCCTATGTGCTCAATACTAGCGACTTACTTCTAACTTGAATAATGACACTAGCTTTTGTATCTATAACCTATAGGCATATTAGGATTCTGAGCCGTGCTTCCCTGCAACCTGATCGTGTGAAATCGGTCATTTCCCCATCGTGCTGGAGTTGCGGAGGAGGCACATGCGGGCGCCCGCAAGGCACAGAGCAAGATGGTGTTTGTTTTATACGAGCCGCAGCGCCGCCGCTAGCGACGGGACGCAAGAACGCCGCTATGCCGTCAGTTCTTTGACTGCGGAAAAGAAGCGAGCGTTCAGTTGCTTGCCAGCGGCCGCAACCGGTCCGGCGCGGCACCAGTCGCGCGCAACTTCGGTTGGGTCTTGTTGCTCGATCTGCGTGCCGCTCGCGCCTCGATTGATGCGCTCTACTTGAATCTTGAGGCGCAGCGCCTTGTCTTCGGGCGGTGATTCGCGTTCGAGATAAATGTCGAGCATGACGCACATGCGCCTGCGCTCGGCGAGGCTGGCCTCAAGGTCGGCCTCCGTCAATTGCCCCGCGTGCGCGTCTTGCAATCGCGCAAGCCGAGCAAGCGACGCTTTGCCGAAGAGCCGCGCCGATATTTCGGTCAGTGTCGCGAGGGCTGTAGTATCAATCGCTTCGCCTTGCAGTAGTGACTGCTCGGCATCGCCAAGGCCGCTATCAATCTGCTCGGCAAGGTCGAGCAATTCAAGCTGTCGCGCCGCATCGCCTTCGCGCAATAGCTGCCGGTAGCGCCGCGAAAGGTCTCGCCACTTGGCATCAATGCGCTTGAAGGATTCACCGCGCATGTCCTTGAATGCCTCCCACTCATTACTGAACTGTGACATCTCGCTCGGCGTCGCGGTTTGCGCCTGTACATTCGCAAGCGTCAGCTCGAGTCTCTGTATCAGTTCGTGCGCCCTGCTGAGCCGATCCTGATAGGCCTCGTTCTCCTGAGTCTTCACCGTCCGGCGCTGCGAATACACCTGATCGCATAGTCCGCGAAACTCTTTCCAAAGCTTGCGGTTGGCGGAATAGCTCATGGCGCCGACTTCACGCCAGCGCGCTTGAATGGCGGTGGTACCCTCGACGAGGCGCTCGGTGGATGTGGTGGACTCAAGCAGTGCGCGTAGCTCGGAAATGAGCCCTCGCGCCTTGACCTCGCTGCCTTTCCAATGCCCTGACAAGCGCGAAAACAGATCATCGCAGAGGCTATCGAATCGCTTCTGAAGCGCTTTCACCTTGGCTCGCTCCACCGGATAGGCGTCGCGCCATTCGTTGCGCGCAGTGCGCAGAATCTGATCGACGGATTTCCAATTAGGGTTTTTCCAGTCCTTTTGCTCAATGTAGCGCTCAAGGTCTTCGCAGATCTGCTTGCGCGTCGCGAGATTGCGCTTGCGAAGCTCGGCCTGCTGCCCGAAGTGCTCGCGGCACGGCGCGTAGGCGGATTCGGCGAGGCGTTCGAAGCGTCGCCGCAATTCATGATCGCGCGCACCGCTGAACGGGCCGGTCGCCTTCCATTCTTCGCGCAGCAAGCGAATATGGTCCACTTGCTCATCCGATGGCAGCGGGTTCTCAGCGATTTCCGCCATGCGCTCGCACAGGGACTCGCGTTTCGGCGTCGCAGCATATGCCTGCCAATCGCGCAGTCGCTGTATATCCTTGTCGGTATCGCGCAAGCGCTTCCACAGTTTCCGTGCTCGCGATTGACTCAGCAGGCGAAGCGTGTCGCCGCATTCGCGTCGCAAATCGCTTGCTTTGCCAAGACGCCCAAGCTCGATTTCAGATTTGAGCGTCGCCGCCGTCTCATCAAAGCGTGTTAGCAGTTCGCGTTCGAGGGCATCGGTCGCCGCGCTGTAGTCGCTTGCGGCGCGCAGCCAGGCATTGAGATTGGCCGAGAGTGCGGCGTTGACCCGGTGCGTAAAGGACTCGAGGCGCTTCCTCATGGAGGCGAGCTGGCCCGCCTGCTGCCAGATCTGACGGTAGTCGTCAATGTGCTTCGGGGCGTTGAATGTCGGCGGCGCATCTTGCAGCAGCGCTTCGATGTGCTCGGTTTCTTCTGGTGAAAGCGCTTCGACCCGGACGAGTCGGTTCTTCTCAGGTTGCGGTACGTCGCGGGCGCGCGCCGAAGGCGTCTCGGTCTGCTCGCTTTGCTCGGAGCGAACATGCGATTCTTTCGATCTGCGCGCCTTGGCGACTTCCATTGCGTGCGTATATGGCTTGCTGCCGGCAAGGCGAGGGAATGCCGTGCGCAGTTGCGGACAGGCATCGAGCGCATGATCGCGCGCGGATTCGCACTCCTGCCATTCCTGTTCGATGATGTTCAACCGCGCATCAAAGGTGCGATCCATTGGCATGCGCGACAGTTCCTCAATGCGCGCCGCAATGTCTTCGGCACGGGTGTTGGCCTCAAGCAGAGTTCGGCGCGTGCTGCGAATCCGGTCGAGGCGCGTTCGCGCGGCGCGGTAGACGTTCTTGTCGCGGTTCTTGGCCTTGCCCGCGAGGTCGTTCAGGATGGCTTCGGTCGTAACCAAGTCGGCTGCGGCGCGGCGCACCCCCGCATGGCTCGCTTCGCACGCGACGGCGGCCAGGCTCGCTTCGTCTAGGGTATCGAGCAGCGGCGCCGCGCTTGCTTCATCTCGAATCGCGCGAACAAAGGCGAGCTTGACAGGCACCGACTCGAAGAGCGCATCCACCTGCTCGCTGTTCCCTTGGTGCATCAGGCGCGCGATGGCGTTGGCCGCGGCGCGCGCGAGTTCGGCATCTTTCGTCAGCAGGTCGGTGAGGATGCCGAGGTCGTCAAGCTTGGCGATGGCGGCGAGTCGAATAGATCGATCATAGGACTCGCTTGTATGCGCGAGTTCGGCCAGGTCTTTGCGATAGATCGATACATCGTCCGGCTCGAGCGATTCAATGCGTGCGGCGATAGCCGGCGCCGAGCCGCCACTCAAGTTGACACGATTGCGAAACCGCCGGGAGATCATCGATATTGCAGTTTGATGCAGCAATATATTCTCGCACGCTGTTCGGTATCATGCGCTGTTCGCTATCAATCGCGACAGAGGACAGGTGTGCCGCAATGGATTTTTCATTGAGCGAGGAACAGACGCTGCTTGCGGAGAGCTTGCAGCGCTATGTGCAAAACGAATATCAATTTGAAACCCGCCAGCAGATCGCCGCCACGCCCGAAGGGATGGACAAGCGCAACTGGCGCAAGTTTGGCGAACTCGGCTGGCTCGGCATGATGTTCAGCGAAGCGGACGGCGGCTATGGCGGCTCTGCCGTTGATCTCATGGTCATCATGGAACAGGTCGGCAAGGGATTGATCCTCGAGCCGTTCCTGTCCTCGCTTGTCCTTGCTGGCGGACTCATCGCCAAGGCGGGCAACGACGAACAAAAAGAGCGCTGGCTTGCCCCCATGATCGAAGGCGACCTGATCGGCTGCTTCGCTTTCGCTGAAAAACAGTCGAGGTTCAACCTTCATGATGTTTCGGCGACCGCGCAAACGACAGCGAGCGGGTATGCCTTGAACGGCAGCAAGGCGGTCGTGCTCGGTGCGCCCAACGCCGATCTGATCGTCGTGAGCGCGCGCACGAGCGGCGATGTGCGTGATGCCGAAGGCGTGAGCTTGTTTGTGGTGACGCCGAACGCCGCTGGCGTGACGCTCACCGACTACGTGACCGTTGACGGCGGGCGCGCTGCCGAAGTTGCTTTCGAGAATGTCGAGCTTGGCGCCGATGCCCTGCTTGGCGAGATCGGCGCGGCCTCGTCCGTCATCGAGCGGGTGGTGGATGAAGCGCTGCTCGCTGTCGGTGCCGAGGCTGTTGGCGCCATGGAAGTGCTCTACAAGGCGACCGTCGAGTATGCGAAGCAGCGCAAGCAGTTCGGCGTGCCGATTGGGTCTTTCCAAGTGCTGCAGCACCGCATGGTGGACATGTTCATGGCGCATGAGCAAGCCAAGTCGCTCATGTACATGGCGGCCATCAGGCTTGATGAGGACGATGCGGCCGAGGCGCGCAAGGCGGCGTCCGCGTTCAAGGTGCAGGTCGGCAAATCTGGCCGCGCGGTAGGGCAGGGCGCGGTGCAAATCCACGGCGGCATGGGCATGACCGACGAGCTCAACATCGGCCATTATTTCAAGCGATTGACCGTGATCGAGACGTTGTTTGGCAATACTGACCATCACCTGAAGCGCTTCGCATCGATCTGATTCGTCGCGGAACCGAAGGTGCCGCGTTGGCAGCGAAACCCCGAGCCGGAAGTGCCGGCGTGGTTTTGGCGCGCCGTCGATACGCCGTCGCGCGAGGCGTGCGTGCTGGTGGACGAATGCGACATCGTCTACCGCTCTTGGGGCGATGCTTCGAAGCCGCCAATTCTTTTGGTGCACGGCATGATGGCGCATTCGCGCTGGTGGGACTTCGTCGCGCCGCAATTGACCGACGACTGGTTTGTCACCGCGATTGACCTCGGCGGCATGGGCGATTCGGACTTTCGCCACGACTATTCGGGCGATACCTTTGCGAGCGAGATCAAGTCTGTGTGCGATGCCGCCGGACTCGATGAGCGTGTCGTCCTCGTTGCGCACAGCTTCGGCGGCGCCATGTCTATCAAGGCGGTCAATCGCTATCCTGATCGCTTCGCAGCCTTGGTGCTGGTGGATTCTGGACTGCGCGCGCCCGATGAAGGCGAGCCGGAACGTCCGAGCCTGCGAGGCAGCGGCGCCTATCCTGATCGCGCGAGCGCCGAGGCGAGATTCCGTGTGCAGCCGCCGCAGGAAGTGCGTGCGCCCTATACCGCGCGCTATATCGCCAGCCAGTCCTTGATGCCTGTTGACGGCGGTTGGGCGTGGAAGTTTGATGATGACCTGCTCGGCGCACGGTCAGGTCTGGCGCTTGCGGCTGGCGAAGTGTCCTCCTTGCATCTGCCCGTCGCGCTTCTCTATGGCGAAGACAGCTCGCACTGCTCGGCGCGCACTGTCGAGTACATGCGCGAGCTGATACCTGGGACGTTCTTGGCGAGAGGCATCGCGGATGCCCAGCATCATGTCTTTCTTGATCAGCCAGAGGCGTTTGTATGCACGTTGCGAGAGACGCTGGCGGGCCTCACCTCGTCCTAAACTCAATATGCAGGGATTTCAGCGCGCGCAAGGCAAAGTTCGGCGCGACGGTGAAGTCGTTTTTGTCGGGTGCGAACCATATCTCGTCCACGCGGTCAATCAGCACCTTGAATGCCCAGTACATTTCGCGGCGGGCGAGCGGTGCGCCGAGGCAGTGGTGAACGCCTGAGCCGAACCCGAGGTGCCGTCCGGGCTTGCTGCGCTCAAGGTCAATCTCGTGCGGGCAATCAAATTCGCGGCCATCGCGGTTGGCGGCGGCGTAGCGGACGTTGATGGTTGCGTCTTCGGGGATGGTCACGCCGTGCAGTTCAATATCGCGGGTGGCGGTGCGGAACAAGCCTTGCACGGGGCTTTCAAGACGCACGACTTCTTCGATGAAGGTGCGCAGATGCCTGTCCGGATTGTGCTTGAGCGCGCGCCAGACGGCAGGATTGTCAATCAGCAGCTTGACGCCGTAGCCGATGGCGTTGGTGGTGGTCTCGGAGCCGCCGACGAAGGTGTCGGCCATCATTTCGGCGTGCAATTCATTGTCGCTGAGCGTCCGTCCCCACTCTGGAATCTCGCGGTTGACGAGCTCTGAGAGCAGCGTGTCATCGGGTTGGCGCCGGAGCCGCTCGAAAATGCGTTGAAAATAGTGCTGCGCCTCGATTTCCATTTCCACCGACCAGCGCTCTTCTTCTTCAGTTTGCATCATGCCGAGTCGCTGCACCCACGCGTCCGTCCACGCCTTGATCTGCCAGATGTCTTCTTCCGGCACGCCCATCTGGGCGCCGATGACAATGAGCGGCAGCGGCACTGCCATCTGCTTGACCCAGTCGCAGCTGCCGTCGTCGATGAACGCTTCGATGAGCTTGGTCGCCGTCGCCTCGACAAACGGGTCCATGTCCTTGATCTTCTTGGGGCGAAATGCCTCGTTGAACATGGCGCGCATCTGCTTATGATTGGGGTCGTCGCGGCCTGCGAGGGTCGGCGCTGGCAGCCAGCCCTTCTCGTGATAGAGGCGCTGCATGCGCCTCGCGCGCTCAATTTCGAGATGCGCGCGCGAGCCGCCTTTGCGCTGGTACATCGCGCTCGTGAAGGCCTTGGTGTCGAGCAGAATGTCGCGCAGGTCGTCAAAGCGCGTGACCACATACATGTTGGTGATGGGGTCCTTCCAGACGGGCGCTTGTTCTCGCAGCAGGTCATAGGCGGGGTATGGGCAGTTCTGCACGCCCGCATCGAGGAAGTTGACCTCGTCTGGGCTCTCGGGGATGACAGGCGCGTAGGGTTGCATTGAGGTGAGTACTTGTGTAGGCCGTTAGCTGTGCGCAAAGGGGTCCGGGGTGGACGGCCTCGGCGACGGCGTTTCCGCCGCCGTGATGCGACGGGCAGGGTAGCGAACATGCTTCCGGTCGGATGCTGCCTCCATTGCCCGTGTGTCTTGAAAGATGGCAGCAATGTTGTAATCAAAGTGCGCCGCATGTGCTTTTCGGACAGCGCGTAACTCGGCGATGATTGGGTCAGTCGGTGTCTTCTTCATTGGTGTCCTCGTCGAGCACGTTTGGTGAGTCGATTCTCGAGCTTGGTTGTATCTGTGCGTCCATCATAAAAGCTCACCAAGATTTCGCAATGCCTGATCGAGGGGGAGGGCTTGAATTCCGTCGAAATAGAGGGGTGAATCGCCACCGTAGAAGATCAATGCCTTGCTGCCGGGATAGTCCTTTTGGAACTCGCGGAGTGCGCGCGTGTCTTTGCTATGGAGCTGTCGAGCGCGTTTGACTTCGATCGCGACCAGTCCGTGCGGGCCATAGAGCACGAAATCAATCTCTAGCCCACCGCGGGTGCGCCAGAAATGCGGCGCATATTCAAATCTCGAATAGTGGTTGGTGGCAAGCAGCTCTTGAAGCACGAGGGTTTCAAGCGCGGGTCCGTCGATGTTGCCCGCTGAATCAAGCGGACCCTGCGGTCGCAGTGTGCGGAACACGCCCACATCGAAGAAATAGAATTTGCTTTGCGCGATGAGCTGGCGCTTGGCGCTGCGCGCAAAGACGGGTAGGCGGACGGCAAGCAGCAGGTCTTCTAGGATCGAGAAATATCGCTCGGCGACGCCGCGTGCCACCTGCGCCTCGCGCGCCACCGTGCTGATGTTGAGTACTTGGCCTTGGGAGAGGGATGCGGTCTCAAGAAAGCGCGAAAAATGACCTATGTTTCGCGTCAGTCCTTCCTGCAAAACTTCTTCGCGAAGATAGGTCTGCACATAGTCCTTGAGGTACTGCGCCGGGTCGGGGTCGCTGAATCTCGCTGGCAGATGGCCGAAGCGCAGCGCATCCTCAAGATCAAACGCACGCCCTAGTTCGGGCGCCGTGAGCGGGTGCATCTGATAGGTGCGCGCGCGCCCTGCAAGCAGATTGACACCGCGCCGCCTCAGCGTGCGCGCGCTCGACCCAGTCAAGATGAATCGAAGTCCTCTCGACTCTATCAGGTGATGCACTTCATGAAGCACCTGAGGGATGCGCTGCACTTCGTCGATGACAACCCAGCGCGAGAAGTCTTCTGCGGGTATCAGACGCCGCAACTGACTCGGTTCGGCGACGAGCGGGTTGTAGAACTCGGACTGCAGCAGGTTGATGTACAACGCGTCAGGCACGTTCTTCCTGAGCCAGGTCGTCTTGCCGGTGCCCCGTGGCCCGAACAGAAAGAAGCTCTTACCCGAAGTGAGCGGATGCGCTAGCAGTCGTGGGAAATGTCGCATGTGGTGCCGCCTCGCGTTGAACGCACTCGTGGCGTGAGTCCGAGATTATAGTGCGTATTTTCACTTAGAAACTAAAAAAATCCTGCGTATTTTCATGTTTCAAAGTCAAATTACGTGGAAAAGAGACGTACAGACAGCCCCGCCACACCTTCTGTCACCGCTCCGCGTCAAAGTTATTGGTTGATTGACACGCACCATCGCGCTAACCTTGCGCACAGTTGCTAGCCACCCGCATATTCGGAGCGAAAGACCACGCATGCTTGACTTGTCACCTGATACCAATCTCCTAGATCCGCATCTGATTCCGAGTAACTCCGGACCGCCGCACCAGCTGTTTGATGCGTGGCGCGAATCGGACCCGATTCATTGGAATCCGCCCTCGGAGAGCTACAGCCCGCCGAATCCGGCCACCTTTGTCAGCAAAGGCTTCTATGTGCTGACCCGCCACGCCGATGTGCGTGAAGTCTCGCTCGATCAAGAACGATTCTCGTCCCACGATGGCGGGCCGACCATTTGGGATTTTGAGGGCGAGCAGCTGATGCGTCAGCGCGCCGGGCTCATGGGCATGAGGCCAGATGACCACACGGCGACCAAGGCGCTTGTCGGACCGCCGTTCGGCGCCAAGGAACTATCGAGCTTCTACCCCGAGGTGCAGCAGGTGGCGGAAGAGATCGTGGACTCGGTGGCGAAGCGAGGCAAGTGCGAGTTCGCCTTTGATGTCGCTTCCAAGCTGCCGGTCTATACCTTTTGCAAGCTGCTCGGCGTGGCCGATGCGATGCGCGAGCAGGTCTTTACGCTTGGCAACATGCTTGCTGACATCGAGAAGCGAGACGATGCGCATGGCGAGGACTACGCTGGCCCGGAGCTCATGCGCATTGGCAACGAGCTCGCGCAGGAAAAACTTGAAAGCCCAGACAATTCGGCGATGAGCCGCCTCGTGCATGGCGAGGTGGAAGGGCGCAAGCTCGACGCGGCGGGCCTCGGCATGTTCTTCGTGACGCTGGCGATCGCCGGTCACGAGACCACGCGCAACACGGCCACGCATTTCCTGCGGCTGATGAGCGAGCATCCTGATCAATACGCACTCCTGAGAAGCGATCTCGACAAGTACCTGCCGAACGCCATTGAGGAAGTGCTGAGGCATTCACCGCCAGTGATCAAGTTCCGCCGCACGGTCACGAGGGACACCGAAGTCGGCGGTCATCAGTTCCGCACAGGCGACAAGATTTACCTCTCGTATGCCGCCGCCAACCACGATCCGGCTGTGTTTGACGACCCGCACACATTCGACATCACGCGGCGCAATGCGCGCAAGCATCTGGCGTTTGGCGTCGGCCCGCACTTTTGCATGGGCGCGGCGCTCGCGCGCTATCAGTTGCGCGCGCTTCTCACGCAGTGGATCACGCGCCTGCCGGATTATTCGATTGACGGCGAGATGGAGATGCTGCCGAGCATCTGGTTCAATGCGGTGGTAAAAATGCCGCTTCGCTTTACGCCCGAAGCGGCGTAGTTGCAGGAGAAGCCAGATGGAAGTCAATGGTATTGGCGCCGCGGTCACCGGCGGTGGCAACGGCATCGGTAGGGCTATCGCACTCGCGCTCGGGCGCGCCGGCGCGAAGGTGGCGATTGGCGATCTTGAATTAGGCGCCGCAGAGGCGGTGGCTGCCGAACTTCGCGAGCGTGGCGGCGAGGCTATTGCCGTTTCGCTCGATGTCACCGACGAAGCCAGCGTGAGCGACTTCGCGGATGCGGCCTGGGCTGCGTTCGGCTCGGTGCAGCTGCTTGTGAACAATGCAGGGGTGATGTCGCCCGTGTCGCCGCTTGCGGACATGACCGAAGATGACTATGCGTGGGTGTTTTCAGTCAACGTGGGGGGCGTGTTGAGGGGTGTGCGGACATTTGTGCCAAGGTTCGTGCAAGCTGGCGAGCCTGCGCATGTTCTCAACACCGGAAGCGAGCATTCGCTCGGCGTGCCGCATGTTGGCGGAGGTCTCTACACCGCGTCGAAGCACGCGGTGATCGGTCTTTCGGACGTGCTGCGCGCTGAATTGCCCGCGCACATCGGAGTCAGTGTGCTGTGTCCGGGACTCGTTGGCTCCACGCTCTGGAAAGCGAGCGAACGTCGTCCCGATGCGCTCGGCGGACCGAGCCAAGCCTCGGAAATGGCTGGCGAATTTATGAATCATATGGGCATGTCCGCGGAAGAAGTGGCTGAAAAGGCGGTCGCCGGTGTCCGCCGCGGCGACTTTCTGATTCCCACGCATGCCCATTCGGTCAAGTTTGCGGCCAAGCGCTGGCAAGAGATCGAATCGGCGTTTCAAGCCTACGCGCCGCATTACGACGGTGACGAGAAGTTCGATCTCACCCAGATCATGGCGGGCCAGTTGCACGCCCAGTCGCAGGAGTCATCAGCATGACCATCACCTTGTATCAATTCGCAACATCGCCCTTCACCGAGAAGGTGCGGCGGGCGCTCAACTACAAAGGACTCGCGTTCGATGTGCATGATGTGGATCGCATGAAAGCGCGTTCCGGCGGCTATGGAGAGGTAAGCGAGAGCGGTAAGTTCCCGGCGATTGTTGACGACGGCACTGTCGTGCTCGATTCGACCGACATCATGTATCACTTGGAGGCTGCGTATCCTGAGCCGCCGCTTGTGCCCGAGGATGCGCACGATCATGCGCTCGCCCATGCGATCGAGGAGTGGGCTGACGAGAGCCTGTATTTTTACGAAATGACCATGCGGCTCACGTGGGAGAACAATCTCGAAGCGGCGCTCGATGAGTTTGCCGAGACGCTGCCCGGGGTGCCGAAGCCGCAGCTCAAAGAGCTCATTCGCACGGCAACGGGCGAAATCGTCACCGCCCAGGGCATTGGCCGAAAGTCACGGAGCCGCGTTGTGGCGGATGCGACGCGCCATTTTGAGATGCTTGAGAAGCTGCTTCAAGGTCGCGATTGGCTGGTGGGCGATCATGCGAGCTTTGCGGACTTTGCGGTGATTGGACAGCTAAACGCGCTCTTGTACGCCGAAGAAGCGCGCGCAGCCGCCGAAGGCAAGCAGGCCATCGCCGATTGGATGGCGCGCCTCGACGAGGTCGCGCCGAAGTAGCTCAATGACAGCCAAGCACTCGACGATTTGGCGGGCGCTTGGCACGGCGGTTCGTGACCGAACCAAGGGTCGGGGCGTGATCGCGCCGGTGCCGACGGGCGTTCGCCTTGACTCGAAAACATGCCTCGTCACAGGCGCGAGCAGCGGTCTTGGCAAGGCGGTGGCAGTGGCGCTTGCCGCGCGCGGCGCGCGCGTGCTCCTTGCGTGCCGTCCTGGACACGACGGGCTTGTTGAAGAGATCAGCGCCGCTTCCGGTTCAGATCAAGTGGTCATGCACGAAGTTGATCTCGCCGACCTCGACTCGGTCAGCGCGTTGTGCGCGAACTTGAAGGAAGAAGCCACGCGCATAGATATTGCGGTCTTCAATGCGGGACTCATGCCGCGCACCGCGCGCAAGTCTGCCCAAGGTTTCGAACTGATGTTCGCCGTGCATTTTCTCGCCAATCGACTGCTCGCCGAGCGCATGGTTGCGGACGGCGTGCTCGCACCGTCCGCAGATGGAGATGCGCGCCCGCGGCTCATCTTTGTCTCTTCGGAAGCGCACCGCTCGTCGCCGCCAATTGATTTCGAGCAGTTTGCCCGATTCACGCCCTACGGCCTCAAGGATGGCTTGAAGCACTACGGCGTCAGCAAGCTGCACCTCACGACCTATGCGCGTGCGCTCGCGCGTCGCTTGGGCGACGATTTTGCTGTGCATTCGCTGTGCCCCGGACCGGTCAACTCCAAGATGGCGCGAGAAGCGCCGTGGTTCCTCAAGCCGCTCGTCTCACTCATCATGCGCAGTTTTTTCTTGACCCCAGTGAAGGCCGCTGAAGCCGTGCTGCATCTCGCCTGCGCCGAAGATGCTGGTTCGCGCACTGGCATCTACCTGCATATGATGCGTGAAAAGGCGGTCTCGCCTCTGGCCGAGGATGTTGCGAACGGGCGGCAGTTGATTGAACATAGCGATACACTTCTGACACATTACCTGTAGGCAAAAGAGCAGGCAAAAGACATGTTCAAGCACACAGTTGAATCAGACGAGATCGTGATTGATGCGCCGATCGAGCTTGCTTGGTCGATCTTGACGGACACCACCACCTACGGCGAATGGAATCCGTTCACGCCGAAGATCGAGACCGATTTTGCAATCGGTTCGGAGGTGCGCCTCGCAGTGCACTTCGGCAAACTCAAGCTCGATCAAATCGAGATCATGCGCGCATTCGAAGCCCCGATGCGCCTTGCTTGGGGCGCCGGCATGTACAAAATCGGCTCGTTCCCGCTTGTGACCGCGCTGCGCGAGCAATGCCTGACAAAGCTCGGTGACGCGCGTTGCAGCTATGTCAGCCGCGACCATCTCTCCGGGTTGATCACGCCGCTGGTGAGGATTTCCTTCGGCAAAGCCATGCGCGATGGCTTTAATGCCGCCGGAAACGGATTGAAGCGGTATGCGGAGGCGCGGCATTCTGGCTAAGGTCGTGTTCACACGCCCTAAGGAAAGAGACGCATATTAAGTCGCTGATAGAATAACCGGCACACGGGAAAGCAACATGTCTTGAGAGGTGGAAATGAGCGAGGCCTCAACGAGGCAGGACATCATCACTACCGCCATTGAGCAGGCGGCCGAGATGAACCCGCAGGAGACCGATGGCGAGTGGCTCGAAGTCGTCACCGTAGAGTCAGCGCCATATATCAAAGAATGGGACATCGCCGAGTGCTGGCATTGGCGCGAATGGCCTGATCGCCAGCAGCGTTTCAAGGAGACCACGAGGCAGGATCCCGGCATAGACGCCGTAGCGCGGCGTCGCAGCGACGGGCGCTACATCGCGATCCAGTGCAAATCTCGTAAGCTCGACGAAGCTGGCTGCGGCGCTTCAATCAAGGACGATGAAATAGCGAAATTCGGGCTCGCATCCGCAGATGAATTCTGGGCCGAACGCTGGCTTGTCACCAATGGCGATACGCCGCTTTCGAGTGGCGCAGCGAACGCACTGGCGATTCATGGCAAACCTCTGAAGCTGGTCAACATCACCAACGATCTGCATCAGCAACAGCAGGCGAACGCCACAACCAATACGGTCTCCGAAGGCGACGACGGGTTGCGGAGCAAATCCAATATGCAAGATGAAGCCGTTGCGGAAAGCGTCCGCATCCTTAAGAGCCAAGCGCGCTCGGAGAGCGGTGGACTGCCGGTGGGCGAAGCGCGGGGAAGAATCATCCTGCCGTGCGGAACGGGCAAGACGCGCATTTCGCTGCGCATCATCGAAGCATTGACGCCTGAACGCGGGCTCTCCATCGTGCTCTGTCCGTCGATTGCGCTCGTCGCCCAGATACGGCGCGAGTATCTGCAACACGCAAGTGTGTCGCTTGATGTACTGGCTGTTTGCTCTGATGAGAGCGCTGGCTACGATCCCAAGAAAGAGGGCAGCCGCAACGCGACGCTCGACCCGACCGTTGACAACAGCAATGTCAGCGCGTCCGACGTCAAGGGCAAGGTCACCACCGATGCTGGCGAGATCGCGAACTGGATGCGAGAGGGCGCGCTCGGGAAAAGCATCAAGGTGCTCATCGGCACCTATCAGAGCAGCGCGAAGGTATCGGAAGCGCTTCTTGACGCGGGCATCCGGGCGAGCGTCATGATCGCCGACGAAGCGCATAGAACGGCAGGCTTGAAGCGCAAGAACTCGAAGTCGGCGGCGGCGAACAAGGAAGAGCAGCGTCTTCGCGACTTCACCGTCTGCCATGACAACAGCAAATTCCCTGTGACGTACCGCGTCTATCAGACCGCGACGCCACGCATCTATGACGTCAAGCGTCCCACTGGCAACCCAAACTGGATCGTCCGCTCGATGGACGACGAAACGACCTTCGGTGTGGAACTCTATCGCAAGAGCTACCAGGAAGCCGTGCAGAGCCGCTGGCTGTCCGACTATCGCATTATTGCGCTCGGCATCAACGACCCGGATGCCTACAAGACCGCGAACGACCTCGCCAAGGCGACAAAAAGTACCGGGCGCGGCCAACTGACGACCACGGATTACCTGCGGGGCTTGGCGTTCGCGCTGACCATGGGCGGCGCCACGCAAGGCGATGAGGTCGATATCAAGTCGTGCATTGCCTTTATGAACACGGTGGACAAATCCAAGAACATGGCGGCGGACCTGCAAAGCGACCATGTAAAGCAGTGGATCTCGCGCTGGCTCAGCGAAAACGCCGATGGCAGGCGCGTGTCCGACTTTTCCCTTGAGCATCTCGACGCTTCGAGCAATGCGGCGGCGCGCGAAACCGCCAAGGGGCGGCTGGCTGCTGCCGATACGGCGCATCCTCACGGCATCATCAATGTTGGGATATTCGGAGAAGGCACCGACTCGCCGAGTTTGAGCGCGGTGGCGTTTTTGGAAGCGCGCAAGAGCCCCATCGATGTTGTGCAGGCCGTGGGTAGGGCGATGCGCACTGCGCCCGGCAAGGAACTCGGCTACATCGTCTGCCCGGTGGTGATTCCGCCTACCGCCGACCCGGAGAAGTGGCTGAGCACGAGCGCCCCGGAAGAGGGGTGGAAGGAACTCGGTCAAATCCTGCTTGCCCTGCGCGCTCACGACCAGCGCATCGAAGAAAATCTTGGTGAGCTCCTGCAACTGTACATCCCGAACCCGCCGCCGGTGGAGCGGACTTTGGTGGCGATCGCTGCCGGTGAAGGGAGGCGCATACAGTACGGCGAAGTGCAAGGCCCGCCCGGCGCCGCGCAGCACGCTGTCGAACAAGCGCTCGCAGGCAAGAGCCGCTTTGAGGCGGGCATCGCGCGTCTGAACGAGAAGCCCGATTCTAAAGAGGATGATGGTAGCGAGTCCGGTGTGTTTGTCATCGGCGAACAGCCTGCGGAATACGAAGCGTCCAAGGTGGAGATGACACAAATTCTCATCGGCAAGAAGCACAGCGATGGCAGCGTCGAGCTTCGTGCGGACTCGGTGGTGCGCGATGCGGCGCTTGCGGGCGAGGCGCGAGGCATTGTGAACATACAGAAAACCCGGGCACGCGCCCGCAAGATGATCAACACTGGCGAAGGCGGCATTCGCGTGCGGCCGGGCGGCGCGCGCACGCCTCGAAAAACCGCCAAGGAACGAGCGGAAGAGCAGGGGCAGCTCATGCTCAAGCTGAGCGGGCTTGAGGAGTATGGCAACGCCATCAAGATGAACCTCTTATCGAAGTCGGGCTTAAGCGGCAATCGCGTCATGCGCGATCTCAACATATTGGAATCGAGCATCACCGAAGCTGCGCATCATATGCGCGCCGATGGCTTGCTGCCCGCTCTGAACACGCACTTCGGACTCGACCGCCTCAAGGAGACAGGGTCGAAGCAGGCCGATGGCTGTACGATCGCCGCGCTCTTGATGATGAACGCCGCGATGCTGCATCAGCGCATCAGCAATGGCGGCTGGCTCTCTGGCATCAGCGACCTTGCGCTCATCAAGAACGAAGCCGATGTCGCACGCAAGCTCGGCCGCGAATGGGAGCGCATCATGCGCCACGATTTCCGCCCGGTGCTCGAACCCGCTTTGGAAGCGATCTATGCGGTCGAGACGACGGGCAAGACGGCTGGGCTGGAACGAGCGCTGCATCACCTCGCTGCGGAAGCGGAGCGTATTGCGGAAACTTATGCGGACATGGGCGCTGACCATGCCGGGCCGCTGTTCAACCGCGTGATGGGCAATCAGGCGTCGGATGGCGCGTTTTTCACTCGGCCTGTCGCCGCGTCGCTTGCCGCAAGGCTGACGCTCGATGCTTGCGGTGAGCAGGACTGGTCCGACCCAGAGGTTTGGCGGCAGCACAAGACGGTCGATTTGGCGTGCGGCAGCGGCACGCTGCTCGCGGCGATGCTCTTCGATATGAAGCGCCGTGCTGTCGAGAAAGGCGCGGACGCCGAGCGGCTGAACGAGCTTCAGAAGCTGGCAGTGGAGGATGTCATCAAGGGGTTGGATATCAATCCTGTATCGCTGCAACTCGCGGCGTCGCAATTAACTGCGGGCAATCAGCGCGTCAGTTACCGGAAGATGGGGCTGCATCTGATGCCGTATGGCCCGGATAAGCACGCGCCGGACCGCGTGTACGCCGGTACGCTCGAATTATTGGCGCAGCGCGCGATCGTGCAAAGGCGGGACGAACTCGATTTAGGTGACGATGCCATCGAGTCGCAAGCGACTTGGCAAGCGGCGGATGACGCCGAACTCGAAGATGCTGTGGATGCAGTGAAGGACGCGCGCATTGTCATTATGAATCCGCCGTTCACAAACCGTGCCAATATGGGTAAGAAATTTCCCAAGGACACTCAGAATGCCTTGCGAAATCGCGCCGACGGGTTGGAGGAAAAGCTGACGCGAGCCGACCCTGGTCTTATCGATTTTGCTGACAAAAACTCCATCAGTCCGCTTTTCGTTGGTCTTGCAGACCACTGCGTAAAGCGCTCCGATGGAGTGGTCACGATGATTAATCCAACGATTGCGCTCACGGCACCCTCAGGTCTGCGCGAGCGTTTAGTGTTGGCGCAACGATTCCACATCCACACTGTGTTGACTTCCCACCAACCGCGAAATATCAACCTGAGCCAGCATGCGGCCATCAACGAGAGCATCGTGGTGATGCGGCGGTGTGAAGGCGAACGGCCGCCAACACGTTTTATCAATCTTGATCGAGTTCCATCGGGCGATGACGAAGTCTTCGACTTGCATCAATGCATGCTGGGCTGTGACGGAGGTCTTATGGCGAATGGGTGGGGCAATGTCTATTACTGGTCATCGAAGCGCATAGAGACCGGTGACTGGACACCCGCGATCTGGCGATCATCGGAACTGGCAAAAGCAGGATGGGAGTTTGCCAACAGTTCAATCATGCGGAGACTTGGGTCGATACCCGGTTGCACTGCTCACGATGGAAGTCGCAGGGTGCGTGAGAACTTTGACAGATCACACCAAAACAACCCGGGAAGTATTCCCATTCTGGAGTCGAAAGGCGCTGACGGTCAGAAGAAGATTCGATCCGCACCCGACGGGCACTGGATTTTCAAGATGGGTAGGGAACGCCAAGCAAAACACTATCTTGAGTGGTCGTCGCACCTTCTGATAACTGCTGGGCAACGTAGTAGCACCGCACGTTTGACTGCCACTGCGAGCGAAGCCAAACACCTCGGACAGACTTGGTTTCCCGTGGTCGGATTGTCGTCAGATGAAGCGAAGGCGGTGGCTGTATTCGTCAACTCAACGCTAGGAAGGCTTCAAATTATGCGAGATCCAGGGAAAACACTCGAGTTTCCAAGCTACTCGCCACAGGCCACAAACAACCTCAAAGTACCGGATATCAAGGATGAGCGCATTCGCGAGCTTCTAGCCGACTGCTGGGAGCGCACCAAGGACATGATCGTCCCCCAATACCGAGACGGCGAATGCGAAGTGCGCCGCCTCTGGGACGAAGCCGTCGCCGAAGCGCTTGGCTGGGACGCCGCCGAACTCGCGCGGCTGCGCATGCTCCTGCACAAAGAACCCCATGTGCGCGGCCTCGGATACGGGCAATACGCCGACGAAGCGGAGATCGCGCCCGCCGACCGCCGACGCTTCACAGAACTCGCCGACCGTTGGGAGAGAGATACCGTCTTTATGTCCAACTCAAGCCGTGCAGTCAAGCATCCCGCCCATAGGGAGATCATAAGCATGGGGGAATCGGTGGTGCCGCTGCTCATGGAACGGATTCAGGAGAATCTGGACGGGAAGCGGGAAGCGGGCGGTCACTGGTTCTACGCGCTGCACAGTATCACCGGCGCCAACCCAGTCAAGCACAGCGAGCGCGGTAATATCCAAGCAGTGGAAGAGGCGTGGCTGGAATGGGGTGCCCGCAATGGATACGGCTAGCTGGGAGCGGTTGCTTGCAGAGCAGTTCCCGAAGCTTGCCAGTGAGGGATTCCATATAGTGGAACAGGCGTCACGCCGATACAACTGCATCGCATATGCTGCCGGCGATACTACCGATTGGTGGTGGCCAGGTCGCTACTGGCCCCCTTGGGCAACAGTCAACCACAAGATAGAAAGCCTCGAAGAACTGTTCGCCGGGTTGGATTACGGCGAGTGCGACGACGATAGCTTCGAGGCTGGCTACGAAAAGGTCGTTCTCTACGTGAGTTTTGGCAGGTTTGAACATGCGGCGCGGCAGGTGCCGACCGGACGTTGGCGCAGCAAAATGGGGCGGGGGCCGCTTATCGAACATCTCAGCCCGGAATCGCTTGCGGGTGGCGTGTACGGCAGTCCGACAGCTTATATGCGGAGGCCCGCGATTGTTTCAGGCACTTCAGCATAAAGGCTCAAAGCGCGAGGACGCTTACCAGGTATCCACATTCGGCCGCTTCTTGCCGTGTCTTTCTGGCGTTGGCGGCAGCGAGTTGAGGCCGGCGACGATCCAATCGCGCGATGTCGCCGGGTCGATCACATCATCGACGCCGAAGAAGCTCGCTGCGTTGACGGCCTTGGCGCGATCATAGGCCTCGGCCACCATCTCGTCGAACTTGGCGCGGCGTGCTTCGGCATCTTCAATCGCTGCGAAGTCGCTGCGGTAGGCGAGCTTGATCGAGCCTTCGATGTTCATGCCTGCGAATTCCGCTGTCGGCCAGGCGGCGACGAACAGCGGCACCATGGAACTGCCGCCGCACATGGCTTGCACGCCAAGACCATAGGCTTTGCGCAGAATGATCCCGAAGATCGGCACAGTCAAGTTGGCGCCTGTGTTGAAAAGACGGCAGCAGTGGCGCACGAGCGCGGTCTTCTCGACTTCCGGTCCGACCATGATGCCTGGGCAGTCCATCAGCGAGACGATCGGCAAGTCAAAGGCGTCACATAGCTGCAGGAATCTCGCGGCCTTGTCGGCAGCGTCGGAGTCAATCGCGCCTGACAGATGATGGGCGTTATTGGCGATGAGACCGAGCGGACGGCCTTCGATGCGAATCAGCGCGGTGATGATGCCGACGCCGAAGCCTTCGCGTAGTTCAAGCACGGAATCCTCGTCCGCGAGCGTGTTGATCACGTCCCGCACCTGGTAGATGCGCTTGCGGTTCTCAGGCACGAGGTGTCGCATTCGGCGCTGATCCGGCGCCTGCCATTCCTTGATCGTCCCTTGAAAGTAGGAGAGGTACTGCTTGGCGAGTCTGGTCGCATCGGCTTCGTCGTCTGCGAGCACGTCCACAACACCGTTCGCGACCTGCATCGACATGGGGCCGATCTCGCGCGGTGAGAAGATGCCGAGGCCGCCGCCTTCGATCATCGCCGGGCCGCCCATGCCGATGTTCGATTTTTTAGTGGCGATGACGACATCGCAGCAGCCAAGCAGCGCCGTGTTGCCGGCGAAGCAATAGCCGGAATTGATGCCGACCATGGGCACGAGGCCGGAGAGCTTCGACCATTGCGTGAAGGTGAACACGTCCATGCCGAGGCCGCCGACGGTATCTGTGTCGCCCGGTCGTCCGCCGCCGCCTTCGGTGTACATCACAATCGGTAGCGCATGGCGCTCGGCGAGGTGGAACAGGCGGTCCTGCTTGTAGTGGTTCTTGACGCCTTGTGTGCCAGCGAGCACCGTGTAGTCGTAGGCGAGCAGCGCGCATCGGGCGTTGCTCGACTCGAACAGATGGCCATTGACTTGGCCAAGTCCCATGACGACGCCATCGCCGGGTGTGTTCGCGCGTAGCCAGTCGATGCTGCGTCTACGTCGCTGCGCGGCGAGCACCAAAGGCCCGTATTCGACGAACGTGCCCTCATCGCACAGATCAGCGAGGTTTTCACGCGCCGTTCGCTGACCAGTTTTGCGACGCTTGGCGACGGCCTCCGGTCGGCTGTCATCGAGACCGAATGCGTGCCTTGCGAAGACTTCGGCGAGGTCGTCTCGAATGTGGTCGAGGTCCAACTGTTCGTCTTCGTCGTGCGCTTGCGTTTCGACATCGCTTTGCCTGAGAAACACGAGCGGGCTGCCCTCCGCCACCACATCGCCTACGCGCACCGCGACGCTGGTCACGTGCCCGGGACGCATCGCTTTGATCTCGTGCTCCATCTTCATCGCTTCGATAAGCACGAGCGTCGTGCCTGTGGCGAGGTGTTGGCCGGATTCGACGAGGACTTCGAGCACTGTGCCTTGAATCGGCGCATAGAGTGCCTCGCCTTCCTGCTCCGTGCTTGGACTATTGTGGGCGACTTCAGATATCTGCTGCGCACGATCAAAATTGAACACCGCAAGCGGGTCGTCGCTTGAAACTTGCGCGCCGGCAAGCTGCGCGGGTGATTCTGTCGGTTCAAGCTTCGGCAGCGATGAGAGCAGGGACGCAAGCCGCTCGTCGAGCCATTCGGTGTGAACTTCGCCGCGCACAAACGCCTCGTCTTTGATGATGGCCGCGAGCAGCGCACGGTTGGTGTCAATGCCTTCAATGCGAAACTCGTCGAGCGCACGTCCGGCGCGTCCAAGGAGCGCCTCGATGTTCGGCGCGCGCGAACTCGCGATGAGCTTGGCGATCAACGTATCGAAATTCGGATTCGGCGCATATCCGACTTCTGCGCAATCGTCGATGCGAATGCCGGGGCCGCCGGGCCGAGCGTAGGCGGTGATCTGACCGACCGACGGTTTGATCTCGCCGTTCTCGTCGTACCGCTCGGCGTTGATGCGAAGCTCAATCGCGTGGCCTTGCGGCGTGATTTCTTGACTGAGGCCAAGTTCATCGAGCGACAGGCCAGCCGCCACGTTCAACTGCGCTTCGACGAGGTCAACGCCGGTGACTTCTTCGGTGACGGTGTGCTCGACCTGTACGCGCGCATTGGCTTCGATGAAGGCGAACCCGCGCGGCAGGCTTGGGTCGAGCAGAAATTCGAAAGTGCCGAGCGAACTGTAATCGACGCTGCGCGCGAGCGTCATGGCGGCGTCGATGATTTCGCCCTCAAGCTGCTTGTCCAAGTATGGCGCGGGCGCGATTTCGATGAGTTTTTGCCGCCGGCGCTGCAGGCTGCATTCGCGCGTGCCGAAATGGATGATGTGCCGATGGGCATCGCCGAGAATCTGCACTTCGATATGGCGAGCATGCGTGACGCACTCTTCAATGAATAGTTCCTCGGAACCGAAGGCGCTTTTCGCTTCCGAGCGGCAGCGCGCGAATGCCGATTCCAAGTCAGCCTCGCAGTCCACTCGCCTCATGCCGCGCCCACCGCCGCCGTGCGCGGCTTTGAGCATGACTGATCGACCCGATGGAAGCGAGCGGAAAAAGGCTTGGCAGTGGGCAAGGCTGGTGTCCTCACTCGTGCCGAGAAGCACAGGCACGCCGAGTGATTCGGCCTGCCTTCGCGCCAAGGATTTGTTGCCGAAAAGTCTCAGCGCTTCGATGTTCGGACCGACGAACGTCAGTCCTTTATGCCGCACGATTTGCGCGAACTCGGCGTCCTCGGCAAGAAAGCCATAGCCGGGATGCACGGCGTCGCACGCTTCATTCAGGGCGGCTTGGGCAATCTGTTCGGCATCGAGATACGCGGGGACGCCCGCTTTCGAGATCTCAATGGCGTTGTCCATATGCTGGGTATGCAGTGCCGATGCATCGTCCTTGGAATAGATGCCGATGGTGGAGATGCCGAGGTTCGCCGCGGCGCGCGCGATGCGGATGGCGATTTCGCCGCGATTGGCGATAAGGAGTCGGTTGAAGGCCATGCTGGGGTCACGGACTGCGTATGCAAGTTGAGAATCCTACCCGACCCGGCATGGGGTCGCAGTCATGATCAGCGTTGGGTCATGCGCATGAGTGGCTTCATGGAGCGGGAAACCGGGTTCGAACCGGCGACCTCAACCTTGGCAAGGTTGCGCTCTACCAACTGAGCTATTCCCGCGAGCAAACGCAATTGTGCGAGAGTTGGACGCGGGTTGCAAGTCGCAGAGTTGTCCAACGCTAGATGAGGGTGAACTGGAGGTGAATCCGCGATCATTGGAGGATGATTGTGGACATGGACCTGCGTCGGGTGAAAACGATAGACGAGATGCGGACGCTGCTGGCCGGCGTGCTGCTTGAATGCCGGGCCTTGGACCGGGCATCGGTCTGCGAACTGCTGGAATGAGCGCCGGGCGGTTCGGGCGGGTGTACACGCGCGCGGACATCGTGCTGCTGGCGGAGGCGGACAGGCTCTGCGGGCAGATGTCGGGGAAGGCGATGGGGCATGTCCTGCGGCGGCAGTCGGAGGTCTTCGGCGAAGCGGCGTTCGGGCGCCTGGCGGGGATCTCGCCGAGCCACATCCACAACCTGCGGTGCTCGCGGACCTTGCGGTCGAAGCGGACGACGCTGGAGAAGATGGGGCCGTCGCCGTCGGCGATCAGCGAGCGCAGGCCGCCGGAGCCGAGGGGCGAGCCCGGGCACGTCAGGGTGACATCGTGCACTAGGGCGACCTTGACGGCGCCAAGGGCGTGTACTTGGTCAACTTGGTGGACTGCGAGACGCAACACCAGTGCATCGGCGCGCGACGAGCTGTTCAGGCATGTCTTCAAAGGCCGGGCCGCCTGACGCCGGGTGGATTCGTGTCCCGCAGCGACCGGGCCCCGGCGCCCGGCCGCATGGCACCCCGCTGCGGCATGGCGCCTGCCAAGCCCACAATCCGCAGCGCCGGGCTGCCGCAGCAGGCAGGTTTTCTGGGTTGCTCCGAAGTGCCCACCGCCGCCAACAGAACGCCAGTTCCACACGCAATCCCGGCCGAATCCGCTACCATTCCGACCAAACCCTGTTGCTTACATCGCGGACCCACCCACCAAGAGACCTCGACTTACAAAGTCTCCATTATTCACCCTCATGTTCTTACTGGAGAACACTCGCTCGCCGATCACTCGGAGAATTCGCGGACGAACCGCTCGATGAGGCTTCGCCCCCTTGCCGCGACCAGCCGCTTGGGCGCCGGACCATAGGCGGCCATGAAATCTTCCAGGCGTGGGCTCGCGTTGCGGAAGGGCTCCAGCGCGAGGCTCCCGGCGATGCCATTCGTGATGGGCGCGCCGGCCGGCTCGAACAACCGCAGGGCGTCCGCCCGCAGGTTTTCAAACCGGCCGAAAAGCACCTGCCGCCCGTGCGCGACACGTGGACGTAAACGAAGTGGTCGGTTGCGATCATTGAAGAGATCAGCAATCGGGCACTTTGAATCGACATTCCCGTCGGTTCAAAAGCTCACCGCGTTTGCCAAAGGTTTTCCGCAGCTAATCAGAACGATGGCGGTTTGCCTCTGCTGAAACCGAATCGTCCGCTTTACCAAGGTCTTTTTGACATTGCTGTGGAAGCCGCGCCCGGCCACCACTGGCGTGAAATCGACATTGGTTTCCCCCGCAACCAGCTTGTCCACGATGTCGGCTCCGGCTTGCAACTGATCTGCGACTTGGGCGTGGACCTTGCCGCGCTTCAGCTCGAGCGCTACCACCCAGCCAGTTTGGCCGTCGCTTTCTCCGAAGAGCAGGTAGTCGCAACGGGTTTCGCTTTTGCCGAGTGGCGAACCCGTCCGATCAAGGTCGAGAACCAAGCGCGGTTGCGGCACGTCTTTCAAGGGGACTTTGCAACCTTGCTTGCTGCAATGACTTACCTCCATGCTCGGTTCAACCCGCGAGCGCACGGCTTGCAGGAAACTCACGCATTGCTCCCGGCCAGATTGCCCAAGGTCACCCACTTGTTGTAGGTCTCGGCAGACACATCATCAAAGCTGGCGGAGTACAGATCGCCGGAGGCGCTGAGGTTGACCTCCTCGATCACCGTGCCCTTGGGCCGTTTTTTTGGATTGAATGCCCAGACGCCGACCTCCGATCTCTGGAGAGCAATGCCGTTGCCCTTGGCAGTCTTTTGGCGTGACTTGGGCACTGCGGATGTGAGGACAATGTTGCTGAGCTCCTCCAGAACCCACTCGCTGTGGGTGGTCACTAGAACCCGGATGCCTGAATTCACGACGCTTGCGATCTGCCGGGTGAACTCAACCTGCATGGCGGGATGCAGATGCGATTCAGGTTCCTCGATGATCAGGAGGTCGCCCGGTACAACCAAATGGCGCAGGAACAGCACCACCGGGGCAAGTTCGGAAACCATGGAGGAGGCGTTCATCAAGGGCAGCGTTTCACGCCACCCCTCCGGCTGGTAAGCGAAGCGGGGATAGCCCGCGGCCTCGCCTGTTTCCATCAGCACCGTGCCTTGGAGGATGGCGTCCTCAATCTTCCCGGCTTGGCTGGCGCGCGATTTCCGGCGCCGATGCGGATGGCTGTCAATGCCGATCAGTTGCTCCAGAAAGTCTGCCAGCACGCCGGACAGCGTGGGCGTCTTGGGCGCTTGACGCAGGCCAGCCATTGCGGCTCTTTCGATCAGTGCGCTGACGACGACGCTGTGCGCGTGCATGACGCCCGTTCGATCCGCTGGCAGGTAGTAGGCCTGGCGATGCAGCGCGCCAACAATCTCAGGCAGCAACAGGTCGATCAATGACTCCAACAGGCGCGCATACCGGAACGGCGCTTCGGGCCGGCCGACGAGGAGTCGGCCGATTCGTTCCAGTTCCCAGAGAGTGCGGCTGTGGCTGGTTTCGCCGTTGAGCGAAAACTCCAGTTCGTCAGGAAAAGTGGAGATGAACTCCAGTGGTTTCAGTGACAGCTTGTGCTCAAACTTGATCGAGCCAGCGTCATCTGATGGTTTGCGCACGGTGACTCCCGATTGTCCGCCTTTCCCTCTGCGGACCAGAGCGGGAAGGCTGGCGGCCCCAAAGCATCGGGTGATTTCATCGGCAAGGGCGCTGGCCTGCTCGGAGAATAGGGACTGAATCGTCCGGGCAACGGCGGATGGTATGGTCAGCGCATCGTCGCTTCGCCCCTCCCACGGAGGCTCATCATGGCTGCCGAAAACTTCACCGGCCCAGTCCCCAACGGCCTTGATTGTGCTGCTTGGCGTTCCGCTCTCCGACGCAAAGCGAACAGGATTGCGCATGCCGCCCGGCATCTCCGACCCGAAGAACCGATGCAGCGCATAGATTAGGATGGCTAAGTAGGACTTGCCCGTGTTGCTCGGTCCCACAAAGACCGTCAACGGACGCAGATCGATTCGTCCTTCAATGATCGGGCCAAAATTGGCGAGTTCCAGTTCGATCGGTTCTTTGGTGGTCATTCTTCGTCCCAGTAAGTCTTGACGAGCGCGCTGATGCGAAAGGCAACTCCATCTCCTCATCATACGCGCCCGTAGCCGTCTGGTAGGCTCCCTCGGTGCCTTGTTGCCAACACACTGAAGGAACCGCGCTGGCGAGGATGGGTGAATATCCTAGCCAGTACGGTTCCCCGCTCGAAACTTGTTCACGGGAGGCAAAGTACGGCTGGCTCAATGCGGAATCAAGCGAAAATCGCACCCGCGCATGTCGCCCTGAATGCCGTTGAAGCGAAAGTGATGACGCATGTATTCCTCATGCTTTCGCTTGATCTTTCACAATAGCCGTCACCCATCTTTCGCAGGCAGGCGATCTAGCATGAGCGAATAAAGATTGTCGAGCCTCCGGTTTGTGTCCTTTATGTCGGAGCGAAACTGCTCGTGCTCCTTCGCCCCTGCCTGGATCGCGGCTTCTATGCGGGCGATGTTGGACGCCTGCTCCTTCGCACCCGCTTGGATCGAGGCTTCCATGCGAGCGATGTTGGCCTCGCCAACTTTTCCAACAGCTTCTATCTGAGTGCTAAGCTTTGAACTCACGTTCTGAATGACGATCCAAACAATACCTATGGTGATTGCCGCAATCGTCGCCCACGGCATGAAATCTTGAATTGTCATAGCGTTTTCCATTGGTGGCACCGTGCGTATCGATGCGGATTCTAGCACCGACAGCATCCCCCGTCCGACGCGCCCCGCGCGATGCGGATGGCGATTTCGCCGCGGTTGGCGATAAGGATTCGGTTGAAGGCCATGCTGGTCTCGGGGACTGCGTATGCATGCAATTGCGCAAGAGTTGGGTGCGGGTTGCAAGTCGCAGAGTTGTCTTGTCAGCGCGACGCAGTATAGTAAGAAGAGGTATCGTTAAGTATTTAAGCCGCCGAGCAATCTTTTCATTAAAGCAACGAGATCCCTTTGTGCTTATCCTCAACCCCAAGTTCACGCCGATGTGGAGAGATGCACAATGACAGGAAAGAAAGTCCCCAAGGTACGTCTTGTTGATCCCAATGTCGAACCGACAGACGAAGAACTGGCGATGATTGCAGAGTCAATGATGGAAGGCGTCAAGCAACGTGCGGAAAAAGCAGAAGCCGCGTTTCAAGCACAAATGCGAACCGTGTTCGGGCCACAGTACCAAGCGAGTAACCATGAGCGATGAGCGCCAGACAACCCAACCTCATCGTCATTGGAGGCGCGCTTGGTGCGCATTCCCATTGAACCAGAAAAAAGTTAACACAGCATGACGGTTGGATGACTGTTCGGTGACAGGCGCGAGGCCCCTATAATTGGTGTGTGTCCCTTTTTGTGTGGTGGTGCATCTGATGGCGGCTTTTGCGATGAGTGAATTTGCGTGGTTGTGCGTATGGGCGCTGCTGTTCGTCTTGCAGCACCTTGGGGTCACGAGTTCTGGACTGCGCACAGCGCTTGTCGGCAGGGTGGGCGAAAAAGCGTATCTCGGCGTCTACTCGCTGCTGTCGATCGTCATTTTCGTGTTGCTGGTGCGGGCGTACAACGACAGCCTGCCGAGCATGGTGTTCTGGCCGACATTCGAGTGGATGCGCGTGCTTGCGCTGTGTGTCATGCCCGTCGCGCTGTTCCTCTTGATCGGCGGTCTGGTGCATCGCAACCCATCGACGGTCGGCGTGGTGCTCGATGACGGCGAGGAAGTGCCAGTCACCGGCGTGATGCGCATCACGCGCCATCCGGTGCAGTCTGCGATTCTTCTCTGGTCGCTCACCCATGTGCTCGTCAATCCCGACCCGCCGTCGCTTGTCTTCTTCGGCGCTATCGCGCTCGTGTCGGGCTATGGCATGCGCCTCATCGATCAGCGCAAGCAAGCCGTGTTTGGCGCATCTTGGCAAGCGTTCAGTGAGGCGACGTCTGCTATTCCGTTTGTCGCGGTTGCCAGCGGGCGCCAATCGCTGCGGCTCAAGGAGATCGGCGTGCTGGCGCCTGCGCTGACGCTTTTCGCCTATTTTGCGCTGTGGTGGGGACACGCATACGTATCGGGCGTGTCGCTCGTTCAAGTCATTCAGGCAGCAAATGCCTGACCGCATCGCGTTCTTCAATGAGTTCGGCTTGCGTGAGCATCATGCGCTTGCGGCTCTCTTCGCCGATTGACCAGGACTGCTCGATCTGCCATTCGCAGTCCGTCGTGTGGCAGGGGAACGAATAGATGAGGCCAGGCTCGGTGTCGAAGCTGCCATCTGAACAGACGCCCATGCTCACGACATCCTCGCCGCCAGAGCCACTGAGCCAGTCGCGCATGTGCTCGATGGCGGCGTTGGCAGCCGAAGCGGCTGACGAAGCCCCGCGCGCCTTGATGATCGCGGCGCCGCGCTGCTGCACCGACGGAATGAAGGTGTCAGAAACCCAGGCCGCATCGACAAGTTCGCCAGCGGCGCGTCCGTCAACGCTCGCGTTGGTGATGTCCGGATACTGCGTGGCCGAGTGATTGCCCCAGATGCACAGGCGCGTCACGCGGCTGACATGCGTGCTAACTTTCTCAGCAAGCTGGGCTTTGGCGCGATTGTGGTCGAGCCGGGTCATGGCCGTGAATTGCCGCGGATTGAGGCTCGGCGCGTTTCGCTGCGCAATGAGGCAATTGGTGTTGGCCGGATTGCCGACGACGAGCACGCGCACGTCTCTCGATGCGACCTGATCGAGCGCGCGGCCTTGCACTGAAAAAATCGCTGCATTGGCTTCCAAGAGGTCTTTGCGCTCCATGCCCGGTCCGCGCGGCCTGGAGCCGACAAGCAGCGCGACCTCGGTGTCCGCAAAGGCGACTTGGGCATCATCGCTTGCCTGCACGTCTGCAAGTAGGTCGAAGGCGCAGTCGTGCAATTCCATGATGACGCCGCCCAAGGCATCGAGCGCTGGCGTGATTTCAAGCAGCTTGAGAATGACCGGCTGGTCGGGGCCGAGCAGTTGCCCGGATGCAATCCGAAAGAGCAGGGCATAGCCGATTTGACCGGCAGCGCCGGTGACGGAAACGACGACTGGAGGCTTCATATGGGGCTTCAATCAAGTGGAGAGCAGCGAAAATTGTATCAATGTGCGCCGATGAGCTTCTTGACCGCGCTGCGTGCCCGCGCCAAGTCTGTGTTGTCGTAAGGTGCGCAAGGCGGCAGTTCGGTGGTGCCTTCGCGAAGCCAGCATGCATGGCCTGCATCAACGATTGGCTCGTGAAGCCTGCCGATGTCGCGCCGAAGTCTGCGCGGCGCAAGGCGCATGGCGAGCCTGTGCGCAATGGCGCTGACTCGGAAGTTCGCGGCGTGCCGCCACCAGCGGGCATCGCCAAAATCAAAAAGCAGGACGGGTTTCTTTATCGCTAGCGCATCGCTCAGCATGGAAGCGCTGTCGCAGGTCACGATCACGGCATCGGCGCTTGCGAGGTAATCCGCATAGGGATTGTCCGCTTGTCCCCAGCACCAGAGGTGGTGCGGTACTTGCAAACTTTCGAGGTGTGCTGTTGCCGAAGCAGGCGTTCGCGCACTCGTCGAGATGAGCAGGCTGCCTGACAGCGCCTTGGCGAGTTCGCTCGAGAGGCGCGCAAGGCGCTCGCTGTGCCGATGGTCAAGCGTCCACGCGCCGCTATTCCCGCCAATCAAGAGCGCGATGTGTGGTTTCGGCAAGTGACTGAAACCTGATGTCGATACGTGCGACGCTCGTGTCGATGCGTGCAATGGAAGCTGAAGTTCGATGCGTTTTTCCGCCGGTTCCAGCAAATACTGCGGCGTGAACAATACGAGGTCGAAGCCATCCGGATGGTGCCACGGCCTGCCGAGATGCACGATTTTCGTCCGGCCCTCAGATGCCTTGCCGATGTAGCGCGCGGCGGCTTCGTTTCGCCGCCCGGCGGTGATCACGAGGTCTGGCCAAGGCGGTTTGATCAGCCGCTTCGATCGCCCGTCGAGCCCTCTGAGGCTCGGTCTGCCAATGAGCGTCACCATCAACTCGGCAGGCGAATAGCGCATGGGTATCTCGCGAGTCTCAACGTCGAGTGCGCTAGCGAGGGCGCGCATCTGCGCATTGTCGCCAGCTTTGTGGCCGGTCAGTAGCCAGGCTTGCGGCATGGGAAGCGAAACGAACAAGGGAATTGAACCTTACATGAAACGCCCGCCCACATGAGCGCCTGATAAGATGCTGAGACCTCACCACCCTTCCTCATCACGCTCTTGATTGCCGCGCGCTACTTGCATCTTTCGACCTTGACGCCGATCGCCTTGTCGTTCGCGCTGCTCGTCGCGCTCTTTCTCTTCTTTGCGGCGGCAGATCTGCTGAACGACGCTGTCAGCCGCGTGCTGAGCGCCGCCTCGCTACCTCGCCTGCTGCTCGTGCAAACCTTGATCGCCTGCGAAGTGCTGATCCCCTCGGCGCTTTATTTCGGCATCGTGGACGGGCTTGGCCGAATGTACCGCAGCTCGGAACTCGTGGTGTTCTACGCGAATGGCTGGAGCGAAGTGCGAACGGCGCTGACACTCGCCCAAGTGCTGATTCCTGCGGCGATTCTCGTCGCGGTCCTTTCCATCTTCGTGCGTCCCATTGCGTATGAGCTGAGTTATGCGATCGAAGCTGAATCTGCCAAGCGTATCGAACCCGAGAGCTTGGTGCCTGGGCGCTTCTATCCTTTGGCGGATGAGGAGATGACCTTGAGCGTCGGCGGCGTCGATGGTGACCTCATGCTCGATGTGTTTGTGCAGACGGAAGGCGGCGACGGATCGCGGGTGATTCGGGCGCGTGAGGGGCGGCTGCTCGAATCAGGCGCGGAGCCCGGCGTCGGGCGGGTCATCGAGTTAACTGACGGCTACGCTTACCGGCTCGGCGCTGGCGTCGATCACGAATACACATACGAGCGCCTGCAATTGAAGCTCGAAGCGCCCTCCCAGGCGAGCCAAGTGCGCAATCGACGCGCGCAGCCGACCGAGGCGCTGTTTGGTTCCGATAATCCGAAGGAAGCAGCCGAGCTTCAATGGCGCTTGTCACTGCCGTTCACCTCGCTGCTCATGGGGCTGCTCGCCGTGCCTTTGGCGCGAAGCGCTCCGCGGCGGAGCCGCTTTCGGCAAATGCTGTTTGCGATCCTTGCCTATGCGGTGGCGTTCAACCTCGCCATTATCGCCAAGGGCTGGGTCGAGAGCGGACTCGTCGGCGTGTTCCCCGGCATCTGGTGGTTTCACGGACTGCTGCTGCTCACGCTGGTGCTCTTGATGCGGTGGCCAGCGCTCCGCTAATGCGATTGCTGACTCGATACCTGCTCACTGAGCTGGCCAAGGGCTACCTGCTTGCTGCGCTTGCGCTTGCCGCGCTGTTCTTCATATTTGGCGTTGTTCGTGAAATCGACAACCTCGGTGAAGGCAGCTATCGGCTGTATCACGCCGCGTGGTATGTCGGCATGACAAGCTTCAATACCCTGCTCGAACTGCTTCCCTTCGTGGCATTCCTTGGCGGATTGCTGGCGCTGTCGAATCTCGCGAGGCGCCAAGAGATGCTCGTGATGAGCAGCGCGGGGCTGCCGATCTCGCACGGTGTGCGCGCATCTGCACTGGCATCGGGAAGCCTTGCGCTTCTTGCGCTTATTCTCGGCGAGTGGCTGGCGCCGCCGCTCTACAAGGAAGCGGAACTGCAGCGCATGCTGCTCAAGTCGGGCAGCGCCGAACTCCTGCAAGGCGGCGGTTTCTGGGTGCGCGGCGATCAGTGGTATCTGAAAGCGCAGCGGCTCGGCGCGGGAAAGGACCCCGAGTCCGTCCTCATTTTGGAATTCACGCCGGACGGTCCGCTGAAGCGCTACTACCGCGCCGCGAGCGCCGAGATACTGACATCGGGTCATTGGGCGCTGAAGGAAGTGGAAAGCCGCGAATTTGCAACTGGCGGCTCGGTCTTGCGTAGAAGCCCTTTGCAGGAATGGACGCCGCCTTCAAGCGTGACGCCGCTTGCAGGCGGCGCGTCTGACTCGGTACGCGAAGATGCGCCCGGGCGAATTCAGCCCTTGCCGCTCGCATCCTTGAGCCTGTCTCAATTGAGCGCGCGGGTCTCTGCCTTGCGCGCTGACAAGTTGCCAGCCGACGATGCCGAACTCTTGTTCTGGCAGCGGCTGCTCGCGCCTTTTGGAGTCGTCGCTATGGGCCTGCTCATCATGCCGCTTATTTTTGGGGATCTGCGCTCCGGGAACTTTGGATTGCGGCTTGCGATCGGCTCTGGCGTCGGCGTCGGCATGTGGATACTTGGCGACCTCACCGGCTCGGTCGCGCTCCTGATCAGCGCGCCAGCATTCCTGTCGGCTGCCCTGCCGATCTTGCTCATTGGCTGCGCGTCCTGGGCGAGCATCCGTTATTTCGGGCGACGAGTGTAAGGAGCGTCAATGCGTCTCTTAATCGCGTTCATGCGCGCCTATCCGCTGCAGACGATCATCGTTCTGCCCGCGCTCCTGCTTGCGAGTCTCGCCGAAGGCTTGAGCGCGGCATTGGTTCTGCCCATCTTGAATCTGGCAAGCGCCGAGGTAAGCGCAGCCGGTTCGGACATGGGCGCTGCGGGCGATGCCTTCGCAGCGCAGCTCACAGGGCTGCTTGACCGCGTTGGACTCGAAGCGAATTTGCAGACCATGCTCGTGCTCGTCGTGCTCGGCATCCTCGCCAAGAGTCTGCTCGTGCTTATTGCCAATCAACGCATTGGCTACGTTGCGGCGCGATTGATCACCGACCTGCGCCTCGAACTCCTGCAAGCGGTGCTGGCGTCACAGTGGCGTTACTTCGTCGCTCAGCCGATCGGCAGCCTCGCCAACGCCATGGGCACCGAAGCCATGCGCGCGGCGACCGGCTACATCTATGGCATGACCACCTTGTCACTGCTGCTGATGGCGTCGGTCTACATCGGCGCGGCGTTGCTCGTCTCGTGGACGGCGACCTTGTATGCGGTTGCTGGCAGCCTCTTGATCGCGTTCGCTATGCACGGCCTCGTGCGCATGGCGCGGCGCGCTGGAAAGAGCCAGACGAAGCTCTACACGACGCTCATGTCGCGCCTGACCGATACGCTGCAAGCGGTCAAGCTGTTCAAGGTTTCGGCGCGCGAAGACCTTGCTGGCTCGGTGCTCATCGCATCGACCGAAGGGCTCAATCGCGCGCTGCGCAGGGAAGTGTGGAGCAACGCCGCGCTCACCGCCGCGCAAGAACCCTTGTATATGCTCGTGATCGCGCTTGGACTGTTCGCGGCGTTCAGCTACTTTGGCATGTCCATCGCCGCCGTGACCACGCTCACGATCATGCTGCTGCGCGTCATGGTCAGCCTCGGCAAGGCGCAGAAGCAGTATCAGAAGATGATGGCGTGCGACAGCGCCTACTGGTCGCTCAAGCGAAGCATCGATGCCGCGCGCGAGCAGGCGGAAGTCTCCGCTGGCAGCAAGGCGCCGACCTTGCGCAAAGGTGTGACGGTGAACGCCATCGACCTGTCGTTCGAGGGTTCGATGGTGCTTGCGGACGCGAGCATGGAGATTCCGGTGGGCGTGATCACCACCCTCGCGGGCGCATCGGGTTCAGGCAAAAGCAGCATCGTCAATTGCGTCTGCGGGCTGCTCACGCCCGACGCTGGCGAAGTGCTGATCGACGGCGTGCCGCTCGATGAGCTTGATCTCTCTGCTTGGCGCTCGCAGATCGGCTATGTGCCGCAGGAACATTTGATTTTGAACGACTCAATTCGCAACAACGTCACGCTTGGCGAAGAGGGCGTCAGCGCTGATCGCATCGAAGCGGCGCTCGCCGCCGCGGGTCTGATGGATGTGGTGCGAGACATGCCGCAGGGTCTCGATGCGCCGGTCGGCGAGCGCGGCGCCCGCCTCTCCGGCGGACAAAGGCAGCGATTGATGATCGCGCGTGCGCTCCTGCACCGGCCTTGGCTGCTGATCTTGGACGAAGCGACGAGCGGACTCGATACGAGCAGCGAGCGTGACATTGGCCGCACGCTTGAAGCCTTGAAGAAAGACATGGCGATTCTCGCCGTGTTTCACCAAGGCGAGCTTGCGCGGGTGGCCGATCGAACCTATTTGATCGAGGATGCGCGACTGAAGCGCGTGGATGGTTGATCTGCCTGTCCACACCTACCCAAACGGGCGGGTTTCTTTCCTCGGATTGCTTGTTACCCTTCTAGGTATTCGGGGCGTGATGCGCGTGAAATGAACAAGGTCTTCAGGGCCGCGAGCGATGTCGGTGGCACCTTCACGGATTTGGTGCTGTACAGCTCTGGGGCTGACGGTGGCGAGGTCAAGACCTCAAAGGTTGACACCACGCCCCCGGACTTTGAGCAGGGCGTGATGGCGAGCCTGAAGAAACTCGACGTTGATCCCGCTCAACTCGATTTCTTGGCGCACGGCTCGACCGTGGTCATCAACGCCATCACTGAGCGAAAAGGCGCGAAGACCGCGCTCATCACCACCAAGGGTTTTCGCGATGTGCTTGAGATCGCGCGCGGCAATCGTCCCGACCTGTTCAATTTCAATTTCCGCAAACCAAAGCCGTTTGTGGAGCGTTATTTGCGGCTTGAGTTACCTGAGCGGACCGACTATCACGGCACTATACAAACGCCGGTGGACCTCTCGCCGCTCGCGGCGCAGCTCGAATTCTTGAAAGAACAGGGCATCTCGGCGATTGCTGTGGCCTTCCTGCACGCCTACATTAACCCCGCCAACGAAGCGCGCGCGGCGGCTGAGATTCGTAGACTCTGGCCGCAAGTTTCGGTGCTCGCTTCACACGAAGTCTCACGGGAATGGCGCGAGTACGAGCGCACCAACACGACCGTTCTATCGGCCTATGTGCATCCGAACGCCGAAGCGTACATTGATCGCTTGGAAAAGTGCCTAGCGTCCGAGGGGTTCCGCGGCAACCCGTTCATGATGCAGTCGAACGGCGGCATCACCACCTCCGACGCTGCCAAGCGCAATCCTATTTCCATGGTCGAATCGGGCCCGGCGAGCGGCATTTTCGCGGCGGCGTATCTCGGTGCGCTCATCGACCAGCCCAACCTCATCGTGCTCGATATCGGCGGCACCACCGCCAAATGCGCGCTGATCGCGGACGGCCAAGTGCGCATCAGCACCGAATATCACATTGAAAAAACGCAGAAGTCGCCGGGCTATCCGATTCAAACGCCTGTCTCGGAGATCGTCGAGATCGGCACCGGCGGGGGTTCCATCGCGTGGGTTGACGCAGGAGGCAAGCTGCATGTCGGTCCGCAGTCCGCCGGCGCCGATCCGGGCCCGGCGGCCTATGGGCGCGGCGGCGGGCACGTCACCACCACCGACGCCAACCTGGTGCTTGCGCGCATTGACCCGGCGAGCTTTGTTGGCGGCGAAGTCGAGCCTGACTGGGATTCGATTGACCGCGCGTTTTCGGTCTTGCAAAAGCGCTTGTCGATGAGTCGCGAAGCGGTGGCGCACGGCGTTGTGCAGATCGCCAACGCCAATATGGTCAACGCGCTGCGCCTTGTCTCCACGAACAAGGGACACGACCCGCGTGACTTCGCGCTCATCGCCTTTGGCGGCGGCGGCGCGATGCACGCCCTGCCGCTCGCCGAAGAGCTTGGTGTTCGCAAGGTCATTGTGCCCGTCAATTCATCTGTGTTCTCAGCTTGGGGGATGCTGCTGACCGATCTGCGACGAGACTATGTGCAGACCAATCCCATGCAGTTTGAATCTGACAATTTCCCGAAGATCTTGCAGGGCTTTGCCGACCTGCAGCGTGCGGCCATTGATGCCTATCGCGGAGACGGCGTTGCGCGCACCGATGAAGACGTGAGCTTCGAGTTTCACGCGGACATGCGCTACGAGGGACAGGAACACACAGTGAAGATTGCGGTTGCGACGGGCGCTAAGCTGGCACGAGAATCATTGATGGCTGCCACCGATGTCTTCCACGCAGCGCATGAACAGCGCTATACCTACCGGCTCGACAATGCTGTACAGCTCGTCAATTTCCATTTGGTCGCGGTTGTGTCGGTCGACAAGCCGCCGCTCGCAACGCGTGCCGTCACCGGTGCGTCACTTGAGTCGGCGAGCCTTGGAACGCGGGTCGTCGATTTCCATCCGCACCCGCGATGTGAAGCGCGCATCTTTGACGGCAGCAAGCTCGAAGCCGGTATGCGCATCAGCGGACCGGCGGTGATTCAAGAGCGAGCCGTCACCCTGCCGGTATGGTCCGGCAACAACGTCAGTGTTGACGAATTTGGAAATTATCATGTCGAACTTGCCTGACATACTGTCAGCGCGACTTCCATCCTCAATCACGCGAAGGGAGGTTCAATGAGCGCGAGTACATTTGATCTAGAGGTCATCAAGGACTGCATCGTCGCGGTCGGTGACGAGATGTTCGAGGCGGTGATACGCACGAGCATGAGTCCGATCATTTACGAGACGACCGACTTTGCTGTCGGCGCCACCGATGCGCGTGGCAATCTGCTCGCGCAAGGCAATGGCGTGACGGCATTCCTTGCCACGCTCGACACGGCTGTGCAGGACCTGCTCAAGCACTATCCGAATCCGGGTGAGATTGCGCCCGGCGATGCGTTCATCACCAATAGTCCCTACAGCGGTGGAGGCACACATCTCTCCGACGTGGTGATCATCGTGCCCGTGTTTCATCAGGACAGATTGATTGCGTTTACTGTCAACAAGGCGCACTGGACCGAAGTGGGCGGCTCGCAGCCGGGCAGCGTATCGACCGAATCGACAGAGATCTACCAGGAAGGCTTGCATTTCCGCTTCTTGAAGCTCTATTCAAAGGGCGTGCTGAACGACAGTCTTGTACAGCTCATTCGAGACAATGTGCGGCTGCCCGATTCGACTATCGGCGATATGCATTCAGGTGTGGCGGCGGCGCGTGTGGGCGCTGCGAGAATTCAAGAACTTGCCGACAAGTACGGCACCAACCTTGTTTTGAGCGCGATGGAGGATCTGCTCGACTACGGGGAGCGCATGACGCTTGAGGAAATCCGCAAACTGCCGAAGGGCCGCTATGAGGCCGAGGATGTCGTGGAGGGTGATGGACTCGGCAACGGGCCGTTCATGGTGCGCTGCGCTGTGACCATTGGTGACGATGAGATCGTGGCTGACTTTACCGGCACGAGCGAGCAGGCCGCCGGTCCAATCAATTGCGCCTACACGGGGCTGATCACCGGCGCGCGGTGCCTGTTCAAGGCCATCACCAATACCGAGATTCCGGCGAACGGCGGCTGCTTTCGCGCGCTCAAAGTCATCTGTCCGCAAGGCACGGTCATCAGCGCCGTATCGCCAGCGCCAGTGTCGCTCTACTACGAGTCGCTCATCGCTGCCATCGACGTCATGTGGAAAGCGCTCGCCTCGGTGCTCCCGGACCGGCTCTCTGCCGGACATCAGCGCACTGTGGGCGCAAACTTTATTTCCGGAAATCATCCGGACACGGACGAACTGTTCGTGCTTGGTCAGCCGCTCGTTGGCGGATGGGGCGCATCAGCCGACCTCGACGGCGACAACGGCCAGTTCTGCTGCGGCAATGGCGAAACCTTCAATATACCTGTTGAGCTCTTCGAGACGCGCTACGGCCTGCAAGTCGAGCGCTACGCTTTCCACGATGAAGCCGGCGGCGAAGGCCAGTACCGCGGCGGGCGCGGTGTCGTCTTGGACTATCGCGTCATGTCGGATGAGGTGTTTTTGACCTATGCTGCGAGCCGCACATCGGTTCGTCCCTGGGCGATCAACAACGGCGTTGAAGGCACGCACAACTATGCCAAGGTGATCCGCTCGTCGGGAGACGAAGAACGCTATTCGATGTGCACCATGGTTCGCGCCGACAAGGGCGAGTGCATTCGCCTCGTGTCGGCCACAGGCGGCGGCTACGGCAGCCCGAACAAGCGGCGCGCAGAACTCATTGAGCAGGATATTCGCAACGGTTTCCTCTCCCCGCAGCGGGCAAAGGAAGTCTATGCCTATGGTTGACTGTGAATGCCCGCAAGGATAGCCTAACTGCGCCTACTCGGGGCTACTCGCTGTGCTCAGGCGGCGCTTCGGTCTGTTGAGGCACATGGTCAATGAACGCGAGGACAAGCGCAAGCAATAGCGATACCGCCGCTCGGCGAGTGGTATGGGCGCTTCGTGGCAAGCTTCGTCCGCCGCTTCGATACCAGTCTGTGATTCGGCGGGTCGAACTGATCCGCTTGCTCGACGAAGTGCTGCACCATACGGCGTCGGTGCTGATTGCGCCTGCCGGATTCGGCAAAACGACCATTCTGACGCAGTGGCGCGAGCGCATGGTGAGCAAGGGCGTGAGGCTTGCCTGGCTGACCGTTGATAGTCAGGACGACGATGCCCATCGGCTCGTCTGCTATTGCATCTTCGCCCTTTCGGAAGCCGGCGTGGACTTGGGTCAGCTTGAGGGCTTCGCGCAGCAGGGACTGCACGATATTCCGCTCGAATCAGTGCTCGTTCGCATGCTTGATGCGATTGAAGAGACGAATCAAAAAGTGGCGCTGGTTCTTGATGATTATCACCGCATCGAGTCGCCGTCGATCAACGACCTATTCGACACGCTCATTGACAATGCGCCGGATAATTTTCATTTGATCATCAGTTCGAGGCAGCGGCCAGCCTTTGATCTTGAGCAGCATTTTGTCACCGGCAAGGGTATCCAGCTGGATTCGGAAACCTTGCGATTCTCCGATGCCGAGATGAACGAAGCGCTTCATGACATTGGCGACAGTGCCCTTGTGGACACGATCAAGCGCACCACCGAAGGCTGGCCGGTCGCTGTGCAACTTGCTCGGCTCGCTTACGCCGATGGCGCGTCGTTCCAGCAAGCGGCTGGCACCGGGCGCGAAGGCCACATTGCCAACTACTTCTCCGAACAGGTGGTGCGCGGCCTGGGTGATGAGCTGCAGGCGTTCTTGACGCGCACCGCGATACTTGATCAATTTAATATACAACTTGCGGGCGAGGTCTACGGTGGCAAGGATGCCGCGAAAGTCTTGGGGCAGCTGGGCGACCTTGGCGCATTGATCGTGCGGCTTGATGAGGCCGGAGAGTGGTACCGCTACCACCACTTGTTCGCTGACTTCTTGCTCAGTCGTCTCAAGGAGCGAGAACCCGAAGCCATTGCGTCACTGCACTTGCGGGCGTCGAAGTGGTTCGAGTCAGATGGCGATACGCAGCAAGCAGTGCGTCATGCGGTCGATGGGGAGGACTTGGAACGCGCGGCAGGACTCATCGAATCTGCAGGCGGCTGGGAGCTGATCCTGTTCGGTGGCATCGGCTATCTCAGAAATCTGTTGAACCTGATGCCGGCGATGAGCTTGGATGATTTTCCGCGCCTGCAAGTCGCCCAAGCTTATCTGTTGCTCAAAACTGGAAAGGTGTTTGAAGCACGCGCATGGCTCGACCGAGCGCTGCAGAACCCGATACTAACTGCCTACGACGGCGAACGCTCGGCCTGGTTCGAGAGAGATGTCCTCAATGTCGGCTGTTTGTTGCACAGCTACGAGGACGACGAACGGGCGCTGTGCCGCGCTGACTTGCCGGAGAAGATGGTGGTGCCCGGTAGCCACGCATCAGATGTGGTGACTCATGCGGTATTGGCCTGCTACCAGGTTGTCGGTGAACTCGCGGAAGGCAAGTTCGAAGCATCAAAGAACACCATTCGCAAGGCCATGCGATTCATGCGGCAAAGCAACTCGATTCTCGGCCTCAATTACTGCTACCTTCATTCTGCCGTCGCGCACTTCCATCAATGCCAAGTGAACAAGGCGCTCGCCGATGCCCAGGAAAGCAGCGCCATGGCGGCGGACAACTTTGGCAGCGACAGCGGACTGAAATCTCTCTCCGATGTGATCTTGGGCGTGTTGCTGTTTTGGCGCAATCAGATCAACGAGGAGGGCTGGCATCGATTTGAGATGGCGTTCGAGCATATCGCCAAATACGACGGCTGGTTCGACATTTATTCACTGGCACTTGAAGCATCCGTTGAGCGTGCGCTCCTGCAAGGGTGCCCTGAGGAAGCGAATCGCGCAATAGAGCGCGGTCGCAAGCTCGCGCAGGAAAAATCCATGGATCGATTCGATGCGCACATCGATTCACTTGCGCTGACCATTGCCGTTGAATGCGAAGACTACGAGGTGCATCGCCAGTTGGCGCATGAGGTGTCGGCGCGGCACGCCATCGGCGCGTGGCAAGATCGTCCCTTCGTGTGGCGAAACCATGTCTATCGGGCATTGGCGCTCGCAAGCAACTTCGCCTCGCAGGAGCCCTCGAGAAGCCTTCTGCTGCTGCGCGATGCCATTGAGTGCTGTCGCCGAATCGGCGCGCGCTTCTGGCTGATTCGTCTACGTGCGGCGCAGGCGACGCTGCTTGACCAGAACGGCGAGCGTCAGCGAAGCATTGATGCGCTCTCCAAAGCCCTCGAGCTGGCGCGCCCGGAAGAGCTGCTCACAGCGGTCGCCCGCCCAAGAGCGATTCTTGGCACGCTTCGACATGCGCAACGTCATTGGCGGAGGGAACCGGGCAACACGGCAACGCGCCGGTTCGCAGGCGAAGCCATCAACCTGCTGCAGCACTATGCCAATATCGAGTCCGCGCACCTTGATGATCAGGTTTCCCTCAGCCCTCGCGAAATGGAAGTCCTCTGGGAGCTGTCTCTTGGGCGTTCAAACAAGCAAATCGCCCGCGCGCTCTACATGACCGAGCACACGGTGAAATATCATCTGAAGAACGTGTTTCGCAAGCTTTCGGTGAATCGACGCACCGAAGCGCTCAAGGTCGCGCATGAAGCAGGGCTCATTTAGCGGCGCTCTTCCAAGTGTCCTTGGCGAAGTGCAGGCTCTTCTCGAAAGGCTTGATGCCAAGGAATAGTGCGCACGCGGCAAGGGCGGAGGCGCCGAGTCCCACGGCCGCCATGGCGTAGCGCAGGTCTTCGGGGTGTCCAAACACCTGCTCGGTGAGCACCGCGACCAGCGACGGGCCGATCCCGATGCCAATGAGGTTCACTGGAAAGAGATAGAGGAGGGCTGAGACCTGTCCGCGCAGCTCGTTCGGGGTGAATTGCTGCAGGGACGAGACGGCGAGGCCCCAGGGCGCCGCAGAAAAGAACACCATCGGCACCATGACGAGCAGCGCAGCTTCGGCGGTCGCCATCAAAGGAAAGGCTGCTGCGGGAAGGAGCGTTCCAACAGCGCACCATGCAGCCGTGATCAATGCGCTCGACTCGTGGCCTCTGGCGCGAAACTTATCGGCGATCCATCCGCCTGTATAGATGCCGCCGGCGCCGAAGATCAGCAGTATCGTGCCGTAGGCGGTGCCCGCCTCAACGATAGTCCAGCCATAGGTGCGCGTGAGAAAGCTCGGCGTCCATAAGGCCATGCCGTTGACCATGACGCCCAAGCAGCCGAATCCACAGGCATGGCAGGCGAATGTGCGCCAATTGGCAGCGACGAACTGCCGGAACTCGCGGAAAGGCACTGGTTTGACGGTGTCGTTACCGCCGTGAAGTCGCCCTTTTCGGTAGGGTTCGCGTACTGTGAGCAGCAGGAGCAGCAGCAATGCGCCGGGCGCGGCGACGACAAAGAATGCAACTTGCCAGGCATGGACATGCCCGATCACAGGCAGATGCAGATCTGGGCTGTCTCCGATAAGACTGAGTACGCCAGCGCCGACAAGATAGGAAATCCCGAAGCCCATATAGGTGCCCATCACATAGGTGCTGATGCCGCGAGCAAGCTTGTCCTCCGGAAAGTAGTCGGTGATGATCGAGTAGGCGGCGGGATTGAGCGCCGCCTCACCGATGCCGACACCCATTCTTGCCAGGAAGAAACTCCAGAAGTTTTTGACCAGGCCGCAGGCTGCGGTCATCAGGCTCCAGAAAGCGACGCCGACGGCGACCACACCGACACGATGATGGCTGTCGGCATAGCGGCCGATCGGATAGCCCATGAAGGAATAGAAGACCGCGAAGGCAAATCCGTGCAGGAGACTGATTTGGAAGTCCGAAAAGCCCATGTCCGTTCTGATTGGGTCCACGAGCAGCGTCAATATGGAGCGGTCCACATACGAGAGGATGTAGGCGAGCATGAGCACGGCCACGACATACCAGTATTGGAAGGGTCTGTATGTGGGCGGCTCCCGCTTCACGGTCGGCGACTAGGCGATGTGCGTGTCAAACTCTGCGTCGTCGGCGCGCACACCGTAGCCGCGCGCTTCGTCAGACGTGATGTAGCCGTTGCGCAGATCGTCGTGGATATGTTCGAGCCTCCGACTCGAAGGCGCGCCGAGTCCGCCGCCGTTGCCGGTGAGAATACGCACCACGTCGCCGCGCGCGAGTTCAAGATTTGTCACTTCGCCGTAAGGCTCGCGCTCTCCTGTCGCGCGCAGGATTTCCAAGCGGTTGCCGGTGCCGCTTTCTCCGCCTAAGAGCCCCCACGGCGGGCTTTTGTGCCGCGTGTAGCCAGCCGTCACCCAGCCTCGCTCGCCAACGATGCGATACCTCAAATCAATGCCTTTGCCGCCGCGAAATTCTCCGGCGCCTGTTGGCTCCGGATTGAGCGCATAGCATTCGACATGAATCGCATTGCGCCGCTCGTTGACTTCCACCGGGCAATTGAACGTGTCGCCGTGCGAGTATGAGAACTGCGCATTGTCACCGTCCCAGCCGAGTCCTGCGCCCCAGCCGCCGACCTCCGGCTCAACCAATGTGTGTTCTGCTCCCTTGTGATCGAGCGCGCGAATCACGGTCGAGCAAATTGAAGAGAAGTGGCCTGCGGGCACGACGTCGGGCATGTGGGGTGCGAGCGTTTTGCACAGGAGATCCGTACAGCGGATCTTGTTTTCGTAATAGAGCCCAACCGCAGCAGGGCGAAGCGCGTGAAAGATTGAACCTGGGCGGGTCAGCAGCCTGAGCGGGCGAAAGCAGCCGGCATTCGCCCATGGTTCCGGCAGCGTGATGGCTTTGAACACGGCTTGGGCGCTGATTTCAGTTGCTTCGCGCGTGCCGTTGATCGGCCCCTTCTCCTGATCTGGATTGTCGCGAAGGTCAATGACCATTTCCCGGTCAGAGATATGAATGGTCGCGTTGATCATTCGGCCATCGTCAAGACGGTCATGGCCGTGAAACTCGCCGTGCGGAAGCGCTTTCAGGCCGCTCAAAGCCATCGCCTCGCCATAATCCATGTAGCGCCTGACCGCTGCAATATAGGCGCGTGTCCCGTATTTCTCGCACAGCTCGATGACTCTTTTCTCGCCGAGGCGCAGCGCCGCGAGGCCAGCCCACAGATCGCCAAGCGCCTGCTCAGGCAAACGACTATTGGCTCGGATAATCGAAAACACGCTGCCGATCGGCTTGCCGCCGTCGAACAGCCTGACTGTTGGCAGCAGCAGCCCTTCTTGGAAGATCTCGGTGGCGCTCGGCGACATTGAGCCGGGCACCATGCCGCCGATATCGACGAGGTGCCCTTTGCTCGCGGTCCACGCGACGATCTGGTTGTCAACAAACACCGGCTGGCAGAGCACCACATCGTTTGCGTGACTGACGCCTCCGTTGTAGGGGTCGTTTGAAATGAACACGTCGCCCGCTTGCAGCGGCGCCAGCTCCGGGCTGTTCAATACAGCTCGCACGGCGGGCGCGAGCATGCTCACGAAGCCGGGAATGCCAGCACCAGCGCTGGCAAGATTGCCTTCCCCGTCGGTGATGGCGACGCCGAAATCGAGCACTTCATAGATCACCGAGCTCATCGCGGCTTGCGCCATGGCGACGAACATCTCTCGCGAGGCCGCCGACAGCGCGCCCGCAATCACGTCTTGAGTAAAGGCGTCCTCTGTTTGCGCAGGCAAGCGCGAATGACTCGTTCAGTCAGTTCAAAAAGGCCGAGCGATCAGAAGTTGTAGCGCATGTCCATGCGCCAGACTCTTGGCTGCCCCGGGTGCAGGAATAGCGGCGTCACGACTTCGGAATTGTATTCCTCGTCCGCCGCATTATTGACATAGAGCGATGTGGTCCAGCGCTCGCCTTCGAGGCCGATTCTCAAGTTCACGAGTTCCAAGTCGTCCCTTGGGAAATCGTTTTCCGGTGTCTAGTACTGCTTGCCACGGCGCTCGTAGTCCACACGGGCGAACCACGTCAGGCCATTGCCGACGGGGTATTCGATACGCGCACCGGCGTTAAAGGTGCTATCCGGCACGTAGGGCAGGTCGTTGCCGACCGTCGCTGGGCGCTCCTGATATGCGGTGATCTCGGCGTTGGTGAGGCCGTAGGCGGCGTAGATGTCCAAATTGTCAGTTGCGCGCCATGCGGCTTCGACTTCAAACCCATCAAGCTCGGCTTCATCGACATCTTCGAACACCTGCACGAACGCGAGGCCGTCGAAGGGGAAGTATTGCGTGTTGTCCACTTTGGAGGTGAACAGTGCGGCGTTGAGCCTGATCGAACCGTTGTCCCACTTTGCGCCGACTTCAAAGGTGTTGTTCTCTTCCTGTTCGATGGCTTCGTTCGCGGTCGTGCTGATGATGCCGACGCCTGGGTAGTTGAACTGGCCGGCGCGGTAGCCGATCCCCCAGCTTGCGTAGACGTTCAGCTCGTCTGTCACAAGGTAGCCGAGCGTCACCTTCGGCTGAAACTTGCTGAACTCCTTCTTGTTGGCATCGCTGCCCGGGCGAGTATTGGCAAGCAGTTCAGTCCAAGTGTCGTAGGCGCCGCAGTTGACGTTCGCGATGCCTCCGTCTTCACATGCCGCTGCGCCATATGGCTGGTTCACGCCGGACGCATCGGCCGTGGTGTAGACGCGACCCGCCGTGTTGTACGGGTTGACGTTCTGTTCGCGGGTCTCTTTGTCGTAGCGTCCGGCCAGGGTCAAGGTGAGGGGGTCTGTGATCTGCCAATCGATGCTCCCGAACACCGCCCATGCGTAGCTATCCTCGAGAAACGCGAGGAAGTTCCCGGGCGCAACGCCGGTCGGATTGGTGCTGTCGTCGAACTCAGGCACGGTGACGGAGCGTTTGATGCCTTGGCCCTTGTCGATACCGGTCACGGTGGTGCGCTGCCGTTCCCATGACAGGTAATAGGCGCCGACTTGCCAGCCAATTCGACTGTCCGAATTCGATGTCAGGCGAAGTTCTTGACTCCAGCCTTCGACATCGACGTAGCTGTGCTGCGTGCCATCATCGAACCCGGAAAAATAGGGTGCCGCGTCGACGGTGGACGAGGCTTCGAGCTCATCGTAGGTGGTCACCGACTTGAAGTCGGCAAAGTCGAACGACTTGTCGATCTTGACTGAGAACGAGAGCATATCGCGCGTGCCGCGATCAGGGTTGTTGGCTACGTAGGGGATGCCGGTCAAGTTGGCGCCTTCGCTCATCACCTGCTCCCCCGTCACGCCGAGTTCGGGGATCGGCACGCCAAACAGCGCGATGCCCGGCCAATGGAAGCCGATCGCCTTGCCGTCGTGCTTGCTGACCTCGCCTTTGAAGTCAATGGCAAGGGTTTCTTCAGGGGTGTAGGTGAGGCGACCTCGCAATGTGCGGTCATGATAGGGGTCCACATCCTCGTCAATCGTGATGTTGGTGAAATAGCCGTCTCGCTGCACCATGCGCCCCGAGAGCCGAAAGGCGAGGTTGTCGGCGAGCGGCCCGCTGTAGGAACCTTGGACGCCAACTTCGTCTTTCGTTCCATAGCTGAGTTTGATATGGCCTTCAGGCTCGAAGCTCGGCGCTTTGGTGGTGACGATAATGGCGCCGTTCGCTGCGTTGCGGCCATAGAGCGCGCCTTGCGGACCTTTGACGACTTCAATCTGCTCGACGTCAAACACTTGACCGATGTACTGGCGCGGATTGACTGTCAGCACACCGTCCACGACGACCGCCACCGGCAATTCTCCGTTTCGCACCCGGCTTAAGCCCCGAACTGTCAGGAAAGACGTGCCGATTGTTTGTGATTCGGCGAGCGTGACATTTGGAATCAACTGAATGTAATCGGCGGTCTGCGTGACGCCAGCATCGTCAAGCTGCGCTTCGGTCATGGCATTGACGGTAATCGGCGCTTCTTGGATGCTCTCATCCATTTTTCTTGCGGTCACGACAATCTCTTCGAGCGGGGATTGCTGAGCCGCGAGCTGCCCAGCCAACGCGACGCACAGGGCGACAAGGCTGTAGCAGACGTAGTGAAAGGCGCGAAATGTTGCTCTCATGATACTGGCCCCCATTAAATTCGAGCATGGTCTCCAAGACTATCTGCCATCAAATTGGCTTTGCACTACTCAAACGAGTAGTTTTCGCCATATTTCAGGAATTCGTCGGGTGAGTTGTTCTACAGTGCCAGCACGATGACTCGCACCGTGTCACTTCAGTCCGACGATTTTGCGCTCAAAGCTGTGCCTCAGGAGGCGAGCGCGAGCGGGCTGCACCTTGCGCTGATCATTGTCGGTGGCACGATCGGCTTTGCCGTCTATGTGATCGCCGCGCAAATTGGCGGTTCGCTCGGATATGCGCAGGCAGCGGTTGCGTTCGCGGTGGGGAGCCTGATCCTCGGTGTCATGGGCGCTTGGACATCCTATGTGGGCGCAAAGTCGCGCTTTTCGACTTATCTGCTGACGCAATTCGCCTTTGGTCCTCGTGGTGCGAAGCTCGCCAATGTGGCGGTCGCCGTGTCGCTTGTCGGATGGTACGGGGTCATCAGCAACACCCTCGGCACGGCCTCGCAGCAGATGCTTCTCGAGGCATTGGCGATCGAGGTGTCGCCTTACTTGACCGTGAGCATTGCCAGTGCGCTGATGATTGCGATCACAGCGCTCGGATTCACCGGCATTGATCGGCTCGCGCTGTTCATGGTGCCGTTCATGCTCCTGTTCATGGTGCTCGCCGCGTGGCTCGCGATCACAGGTGGCAACGGCGAGTTTTTGGACATCGAGCAGCGGTTTTCGATGCCGACAGCGATCTCGGCTGTCGTCGGCACCTACATCGCCGGCGTCATCATTCAGCCCGACTACAGTCGCTTCGCGGTCAACACAAGACATGCCATCTGGTCGGTGTTCATCGCGCTCGGCGTGGCATTTCCGCTGATTCAGTACCTCGCGGCGGTGCCGAGCATGGCGCTCGGCGAGCCGGACATCGTGCGCATGCTGGCCTTGATCGGCTTTCTTGTCCCAGGGTTTTTTCTGATGTTTCTTGGCGCTTGGGCCAGCAATGTGCTGTGCCTCTACTCTGCAGGGCTCTCCTTCGCAACGCTGCTCACGAGACTGAAGCGCGTCCGCCTGCCACATATTATTGTGGTCATAGGCATCTTCGGCACCGCGCTCGCATTTATTCCGGCGCAGACCTATATCGTTGATTACCTTGTTGTGCTGGGCGTCGCCATCCCCCCGATCGGCGCGATCTACATCATCGACGCCATGTTCATCCGCAGATTCTCGATGCAGATTGAATCTCTCGATGAAGAGCCATCAATCAGATGGACAGCGTTGATCGCCTGGCTTTTCGCGGCAGTCGCCGGGTATCTGACGAGCGAGACGAGTTTCCAGCTCGTGGGCATTGCGGCCATTGACTCGTTAATCGTGGCAAGCGTCCTGTTCTCGTTGCTTGAGGTTCGGCGTATTCGCGCTGCGCGCGCCGGATAATCGGCCAACAGGTCGTGACCGCAACCGAATCGCCCATCCAAGGAACCTGGTACAACGCCTTTTGCTCTCGCTTGGACCTCTCGGTGAGCGAGACTGGTCGTATCAGCGGGTTCTACACGTCGCATACGGGCAGCACCGGCACGTCCGCGCTGCTTGGTCAACTTGACGTTGGAGCCGCTGTGACGGGGCAAGCGGGAACGCCATTCGCACTCGGTATTCAATGGCGCCTGATCAACGAAGATCAATCGAACGCCGACGGGAGTTGGCATTGGGTGTCTATGTTCGCTGGGCAATATCATCCGCAGCAGCGGGTGTCCAAGCCGGGGCAAACGCCATACACTCTCCCCGAGACGCTCGAGATATTGAACCTTCTCATTGCCACTGCCACCCTCCCTGGGCTCGCCGACACTGCGCCGGTCACATGGCCGCAGACACTTGATTTTCATCGATCACCGCCTGAGTACTACCAAGGCGCTCTGCCCGGCGAGCCGGTGCTCTATACGCCAACGGCTGCCGACAATGTGAGCGGTGCGTGGCTGAGTTCGGACGGTGAGCGACTCGATCTCAGGTCCGACTTTGCGGCTGGTCAAGTGACTGGCAGCTATACCGATGCCGACGGCGTAGGCTTCGATGTCGTCGGTCTTGTCGATACGCTCGCGCCTGCGGTGGAACGCTCCGTGAGTTGGCAAGGGGTGACGCTCTCTCTGATGCAATCGAATTCTCGCGGCCGCAAGCAGTTGAAAGTGCTCGCTGGCGGCGTTGATTATCGGGATACGCGCAACATGTCTCTTTGGTCGAGCGATCTGCGATCGACAAGTTGGACAGACAGATTCGTGCAGCAGAGCTTGCGAGCATCACACTTCACCAGACGGTGAACGTTGACTTCCTGCTCGTTTGGGCAGGTGACATGCGCTGCTTCGCGTGGGTAGAGTCTCCCTCGCATGGCACGATCTTTGGGAGGCTCATATGTCGATGGATACCAGCATCAAAGTCTTGTACGTCAATCCTGTTGGGTTTCCGGCGTATGACCAGGTCTTCGCGGACATGGCAAGCAAGTACAAGTACCCCAACACCGCTGTGGATGTCGCGTCGCTCAATCCGGCGAACGTGTCGCCGAAAATGACCGATTTGGAATTTCGCGCCTATGAGTCGCTGATCATCGCCGACACCGTCAAGGCGGCGCGTCAAGCATCGAAAGATGGGTACGACGCGATGATTATCGGTTGCTTCTACGACCCTGCCTTGGCTGATGCGCGTGAAATATCAGGAGAGACTGTTGTAGTTGCGCCGTGTCAAGCCTCTACCACAGCGGCGCTCAATATCGCGAACAGCTTTGGGGTCATCATCGGCGAGCCGAAATGGGAAGATCAAATGCGTACTGCGGTGTATGAATATGGCTACCGGGATAAGTGCGCAGGGTTTCGGGACGTGGGGCTGCGCGTGGAGCAATTTCACGACGATCCATCGAACACCAAGAAGTTGCTAGAAACCGCGGCGGTCGATGCTGTGCGCGTTGACAAGGCCGAGTCGATCATATTGGGCTGCACCTTGGAGGTTGGCTTCTTTGAAGACTTGCAGACCTATCTATTTGATCGATTCAAGGCATGGATACCAGTGATCGACAGCTCCATCGCTTCGCTCAAAGCCGCTGAGAATGCGGCGCTGCAGAAAAAGTTCGGCTGGAAGAATAGCCGCATGTGGGGCATGTCGGCACCGCCTGAAGATGAGTTAGCGAAGTTCGAGATCTTTCAGGATGAATATCAGTGGGGCAATATCATTCACGTCGCGGCTGACGGCAGTTAAGGCATCAGGCGCGTACTGACCGCACCGAAAGGAGATTGCTGCGCAGTGCCAGCGAAATAGGTACCCAGTGTGCGTGCGAATCCCTCGAAGTCGTTCGCTTCAAGCTGTTTGAGCAATCCTTCAAACAATGACTCGTTGCAGTCGAACAGTTCGCGAATGGTGTCAAGGAGCAGGCTTTTGCCGAAGCGACGTGGGCGGGACAGGAAAAAATAACGTCCTTGGTCAGTGATCTCTTTGACAAGCTGCGTCTTGTCCACGTAGATACAGCCGTCCTCCCGAAGGTTTCTGAAGGACTGAATGCCAATCGGAAGGCGGCGATTCATCGTATGTCGCACCTCAATGATTGCTGTAAATGGCAGCATGGGATTCGGTGGTGCCCTTTGCAAGCTCGCGGCGGAGCGCTTTTTTCTCGTTGTCGTGCTTGGGAGGCGTTATGAGAAAGCAAGCAATCAACTTGACCTCCTTCCGTTTCTTGTGCTATATAAGCGAAGTCCAACACGGAATCGTGAAAGGAACAGGCAATGAACATGAACATTCTCACCCCCCCCCCCCGCATTCAAATGGGGCATCAGCAATAAAATGGCGGCTGACGACGTTCGCCGCCGTGCTTGTAATGGTGGGGCTGACATCGCCGGTATTTGCGCAGCCGGAAGCCTGGCTGCATCCCCCGAGCGGCAGCCCGCAGGAAGGTAGTCTTACTTTCAACCTGACCTGCCCAGCAGGACCCAATCCCAATCGTTCTGGATCAGGGAGTTACAACGCCACCGAGCCCCATCATTATCGCGCCAGCACCTATTTTCGGGTCGAGGCGCGGAATGTGGCGGGCAACGCTGGGGACCAAGAGATGCTGCCCGACGACCATGCCGGACGAGCCTGGGGCAAGACCATGTGGTGCGAACTCTGGGGCGGCTGCAGTACGTTGGTGCGGCCAAAGGAACTGGATATTATGCTCAGAGTCACCCCAGACAGCAATATCACCATGAGTGACAGCTCCAGTTCAGCCACCGGGACACAGTTCATGGTGACGCGGCGATACGGCACTTGGCCCGATTCCGTCGCGATCTCCGACCATCGGCCCTGTCCTTCATTCGGCCACAGCTATCCGGTGACAATTACAGCCACGATTGTCGCCACGCGAGAGTTGAACTGAGGCTGCGACGCGCGCGATTCAAGGTGGCGATGGCCGCGCCGAAGCTTGATGCGTTTGAGTCGCACGTGGAAGCTACCCTTCGTCCTGCTTCATCGGCAATTCGACATCGATAAGGATGCTGACCTCGTCGCTCACCATCGGCACGGCGCGGTCAAGCCCCCAGTCCGAGCGCAGCACCTGCGCTTGGGCAGTGACACCAATGGTCGGCACATTGAGAAAAGGGTGATCCGCCGCCTTGTTGATGGTGGCGTTCAATGTGACGGGCTTGGTGACGCCTTTGATGGTGAGGTCGCCAGCGATATCGAAGGTGTCTTCGCCAGTAGCGGTGATGCCGGTCGATGCGAAGTTGATTTCCGGGTGATTGGCGGTGTCGAAAAAGTTCTCGCCGTTGAGGTGTTCGTTGAACACGTCAACACGGCTTTCGACGCTTGTGGCGTCGATGAGGACGCTCACACTGCTCTCTTCGGGGTTGGCCGCGTCGGCGTCGAGCAAGACCTCGAAATTGTCGAAGCCGACATGCGGATTGGAAAAGCCCAAATGGCTGTATGAGAAGCTGATGTAGCCATGGGTTTTGTCGAGGCCATACTCACCTGAAGGGACATCCCAAGCAAACACCGACAGAGGCGCGGCGAGGACGAAGAGACCGAGTGCGAAGCTGCGCGCGTGCATCATGGGGAAAGTTCCTAGCGGATTCAATTATCTGATGGGCTAGCATACCGCAAGCACAGATAAGGCGTTCACAAACCTTCCTCCATAGCGCATGATAGGATTCGCACCATGCGGGAGGACAATTGCGATTGCGTTGACAAGATGTCCTTGATGCCTGACTCTTCCTCCGCCGATACTCAGTTCATGCGCTGTGCGCTCCGCTTGGCCGAGAAAGCGCGTGAGCGCGGCGAAGTGCCGGTTGGTGCTGTTGTTGTCGCGCAAGGTGAGGTCATCGGCGAAGGCTTTAATCAGCCAATTACCTTGCAAGACCCGAGCGCCCATGCGGAAATGCTCGCTTTGCGGGCAGCGGCCAAGCATATTGGCAACTACCGTCTGCAAGGTGCGTCGCTCTATGTGACCATAGAGCCTTGCATGATGTGTTGCGGAGCGATGGTGCACGCTCGAATTGCACGGCTGGTGTTTGCAGCGCGCGAACCGCGTGCGGGCGCTGTGGTGAGCAACGCCCAGCTCTTGGAAAACAGGTGGCTCAATCATCGCGTGCAGGTCGTAGAAGGCGTACTTGCCGAACCGTGCGGCGAACTGATGAGAGCCTTCTTTCGAGAGCGGCGGCGGGAACGCTCGTCGTGACGCTTGTTCTCGACGGCCCGCTTGCTTTCTCGCCTTTTCGCGCCGCGCGCCTGTTCGAGCAAGCAAAGCGCCTGTGCCCTGGCCTTTCCGCCTTGCGCGCGACCTATGTGCATTACCTGACCTGCCAGCTTGAAAGCGACGCCTTGGCGCAAGCGAAATCGCTGCTCGCCTATGGCCAACGAGGCGATGCGCCCGGCGAAGAGATGGACTTCTTCTGCCTGGCGTTGCCACGTACTGGCACGGTCTCGCCGTGGTCGAGCAAGGCGACGGATGTCTTCCACACCTCGGGCCTGATGCAAGTTGAGCGCGTGGAGCGCGGTGTGCGATGGGACGTTCTCGGCGAGGCCGACGAGCGCATCCTGCCCCTTCTGCACGACCGCATGACCATGCGCGTGTCCTTCTCGTCCGAAGATCATCCGTTTCAAGCACCGCGCACCCGCGAGCGTCTCGAAACCGTTGCGCGGGTCGACTTGAGCGCCGCCAACGAAACTCTTGGCCTAGCGCTGTCCGATGCCGAGATTGACTTCTTGCAAGGTGTCTTCGAGCGGGCAGGGCGCGACCCGACCGATGCCGAGCTCATGATGTTCGCGCAAGTGAATTCTGAGCACTGCCGGCACAAAATCTTCAACGCGGCATGGCAGGGCGCGCCGAGCCCTGACTCGCTCTTCAAAATGATCCGCCGGACATCGTCGCTCGCCGTGAATAGCGGTGTGCTGAGCGCCTACAAGGACAACGCGGCCGTCATTCGCGGGCATCAAGTGAATGCGATGGAAGTCGGCGAGGACAGGCGCTACGCCTTCCGCGCCCGACCTTCGCACATTCTCATGAAGGCCGAAACGCACAACCATCCGACCGCCATCGCGCCCTTTGCAGGTGCGGCGACCGGCTCGGGCGGTGAAATACGCGATGAAGGCTCGGTCGGACGCGGCTCGAAGCCGAAAGCGGCGTTCGCGGGCTTCACCACTTCTCACCTGCGCATTCCTGAACTGCCTGAGTCGTGGGAGGTGCCCTTGCCGAGCTTTCCGGCGCATCTCGCGTCACCGCTCGAAATCATGCTCGACGGACCGATCGGCGCCGCGGCATACAACAACGAATATGGCCGCCCTGCGCTTGCGGGCTACTTTCGCACCTTCGAGCAGGACACGCACAAGCTGAGCGCATGGGGGTATCACAAGCCGGTGATGATTGCCGGCGGCGTCGGCGCGGTTCGCGAAGCGCATATCGACATGCAGCGCTTCGCGAACGACACCCTGCTGATTGTCTTGGGCGGGCCTGCCATGCGCATTGGCATCGGCGGCGGCGCGGCTTCGTCAGGTGCGTCCGGTTCGCAGGACGAAGGGCTCGATTTTCAGTCGGTGCAGCGCGACAACGCCGAGATGCAGCGCCGCTGCCAAGAAGTCATCGATCGATGCTGTGCGCACGGCGATGCGAACCCGATTCAGCGTATTCATGATGTTGGTGCCGGTGGGCTTTCGAACGCCCTGCCTGAACTTTTGAAGGACGGCGATGTCGGCGGTGAAATCGACCTTGGACAAGTGCCTTGCGCCGATGCCACGCTTGGGCCCATGGCCATATGGTGCAACGAGTCGCAGGAGCGCTACGTGCTCGCGGTCAGCGAAGCGAACATCGATCAGTTTCGCGATGTGTGCGCGCGCGAGCGTTGTCCGTTCGCGGTCGTCGGCCGCATCACGCCCGAACTCGATACATTGAAAATCACCTCGCCGGCGTGTGAGTCGCCGGTCGTGGACATGTCGCTCGATGCGCTCTTCGCCGCGCCGCCGCGTTTGACAAAGACCTATCAGGCGGTTGATCGCGGGGTCGGTGCTCGCATTGGCAGCATCTCGATCGCCGAGGCCGCACACCGCGTACTTGGTTTTCCGAGTGTGGCGAGCAAGAGTTTTCTTATCACCATCGGCGATCGAAGCATCACCGGACTCATCGCCCGCGATCAGATGGTCGGTCCCTGGCAGGTGCCGGTGGCCGATGCCGCCTGCACCCTGGCCGACTATCACGGGTACGCCGGCGAAGCCTTTGCGATTGGCGAACGCTCGCCGCTTGCTATGCGCAGTCCGGCGGCTTCGGCGCGTATGGCCATCGCCGAAGCCTTGACCAATTTGGTCAGCAGCGGGTTTGATTCTCTTGATCGCGTTGTCGTGTCCGCCAACTGGATGGCAGCGGCTGGCGTGCCATCCGAAGACGCCGCGCTCTTTGATGGCGTGCGAGCGGCGGCGCTTGAGTTGTGTCCTGCGCTCGGTATTTGCATCCCGGTTGGCAAGGACAGCTTGTCGATGCGAACGCGTTGGCGGGACGGAGATGAGCGCAGCGTCACCTCCCCTATGACCTTGATTGCGTCAGCCTATGTGCCGCTTGCCGATGTCCGCCGCGGCAAAACCCCTCAGATGCGACTCGATCTCGGTGATTCCGAACTCATACTGGTGCATCTGGGGGATGGGCAGTTACGCATGGGTGGCAGCGCGCTCGCGCAAAGCCTCGGAAACGCTGGCGGCGAACCGCCCGATGTTGATGATGCCAAAGCGTTCAAACGACTCTTGAATTTCGTCTGCGCGGCGCTTCAAAACGGACTCATTTGCGCCATGCACGATCGTTCTGACGGCGGCTTGTTTGCGTGTCTTGCTGAAATGTGTTTTGCAGGACGCTGCGGCGCGAAAATCGACGTTGACGATATTCATGCTGACGAAGATGCAATTCCGTATCTTTTTAGCGAAGAGGTCGGCTTTCTGCTGCAAGTGGAAGCGAGGCACACGAAGGCGCTGCTGGCACTTGCGGACGAAGCTGGCTGTGCGCATATGATTGCGCGTCTCGGCGCGCCTACGACGAACGAGCATATCTGCATCAACGCCAATGGCCGCGAGATCTTCCGCGCATCGCGCGCGCATCTTGAGCGGCGGTGGCGCGCCACTTCGCACGCCATGCAGCGCTTGCGTGACGATCCCGACTGTGCGGACGAAGAGCTAGCGACGGTCGATCAAGCGTCGGCAAGGCTCGCTCCGAGCATTGGCTTCAAGGACTTCGAGCGGCACATCAATGCGCCTGAAGTCGCGCGCGGCCTCGCACCGAAGGTCGCGATACTGCGCGAGCAGGGGGTGAACGGTCAGCTCGAAATGGCCGCGGCGTTCATGCGCGCAGGCTTCGAAGCCGTGGATGTGCACATGACCGACCTGTTGAGAGGGCGTGATGACCTTGATCAGTATCAAGCGATTGCCGCCTGCGGCGGCTTCTCCTATGGCGATGTGCTCGGCGCTGGCGGCGGCTGGGCCAAATCGATTCTCTTCACCCCAAGGCTCCGCGAAGCGTTTGCCGCGTGGCTTGAGAAGGATCGGCTCTTGCTCGGCGTCTGCAACGGCTGCCAGATGGTTTCGACGCTCGCGAGCATCGTGCCGGGCGCTAACTACTGGCCAAGGTTTTTGCGCAATCGCTCCGAGCAGTTCGAGGCGCGTCTCTCGCAAGTCCGTATTGAGCACACAGATTCGCCGTGGCTTGACGGCATGGCGGGGAGTGTCATTCCGGTCGCACTCGCGCACGGTGAAGGCCGCGCCGTATTCGCGTGCGAAGACGACTACAAGGCGCTTGATCGGTCGGGGTGCGTCGCCATGCGCTATGTGGATGGCGAGCATGCGGTCGCGACGAGCTATCCTGCAAACCCCAACGGCTCATTCGCCGCGGTTGCCGGCATGACCAATCAAAACGGTCGCGTGCTCTTGATGATGCCGCATCCCGAGCGTGTCTTTCGCAGTATCGCGTATTCTTGGTGCCCCGATGACTGGCATGGCGACAGCCCGTGGATGAGAATGTTCCAGAACGCCGCCGCAGCGCTGCGATGACCAAAAGGAGTTGATGGTGATTTTTCGGTTGGATGGCGACGGCCCGGAGATCCATGAAGGCTGCTTCGTGGCCCCCAACGCGACCCTCATCGGCAAGGTTCGCCTCGCGCGCGATGCGAGCGTCTGGTTCGGCGCTGTGCTCAGAGGCGACACCGAGCCTATTGACCTCGGCGAAGGCTCGAACGTGCAAGACCAAGCCGTGCTGCACACTGACCCAGGCTTCCCGCTTGCCATCGGCAAGGGCGTCACCATCGGCCATCTCGCCATGCTGCACGGTTGCACGATTGAGGACTCGGCGCTCGTCGGTATCGGCGCGGTCGTGTTGAACGGCGCGCGCATCGGTGAGGAGAGCCTTGTCAGCGCGGGCGCGCTTGTGACCGAAGGCAAGGTCATCCCGCCTAGGTCGCTTGTGGTCGGGTCTCCCGCAAGAGTCATTCGATCCTTAAGCGACGCGCAGGTTGCGGGCCTGAAAATGAACGCCGCGCATTACGTCGAGAACGGCAAGCGGTATCTGAACGGGCTTCAGCACAGAAACGAATGAACCGCCGAATACGGATCTTGGCAAACGTTTTTGAGTCCTCGCTCCTATAATGCCGCTGCACCTCTCAAACCTGTTTGCATGACAAGCGTTCATCGAAAGCTCGAGAATCTGCTGCTCGACCACGGCGAACGCGGCGAGCTGATCGCCTTTGCCGGACGTGAGCGCATTATTCGCGCCATCACTCATACGGTCGAGCGGATCGCTGTGCGCCCATTGGAGGGTGAAACCTTCGTCATCAGTGGGGCGCCGGGTGCTGGCAAGACATCGCTTGTCAGAGAGCTTGCGAGGCGACTCGACGTCCCGTGTATACATCTAAGAGAAGTGCCGGATGAGGGCGAGATACAGTACCTGTGGTCCGAACTCGCGACGAAACTCACCGGTCTTGCAACGGAAGAAATGCGAGGTATTCAACACCGCGCGCGCTATGGAGAGGGCGGGATCAGCGCACTTGTCAAGGCCGAGGGTAGCTTCAGCGAAGGGGTCACATTGCCGCCGCCGTCGATCAGTTCATGCACGCAGATTCGCGCACTGACCGACCGACCGTTCAAGACCCCTGTGGTCGTCTGCATTGATGAGATCCAGAACATTGGAAAAGACAGTCCGGCGAACACGCTCGTGCGTCATTTGCACACCCAGGACACAGCGCCGGTGCTCTTGGTGTGTGCAGGGCTGGCCAACACGCGAGAGCGGCTTCGCGACATCGGCATCTCAAGACTGTCCGACCGCAACATCTGTGCGCTCGGGGCGTTGACCACAGAAGAGACAATGACCGCAGCCAAGCAATCGCTGCATGTCATTGAAACAATCGGCGTGAGCGCGCGTTCGCGCACGCATTGTCTTGATCCATTGGCTGAGCAGATTGTCGCAGCTGCGGACAACTGGCCTCGGCATTTGACGTGCTACCTGCATGGTGTCTGCGAAGAGCTGTTGGAGCAGGCGCAACCGTCATTCGATCAGTTGGATCAGAAGAAAGTGATCGATAGGGGCAGCCATCTCCGACACGCCTACTACCAGGACCGGCTCGTCGCTTCAAAATTGCCTGCTTGCTTGCTCGCTCGCCTCTATGATCGAGTGCGAAGCGCGCCATTGTCACGCGATGCGTGCGCGGATGTGCTGGAAACCGCAATACGCGAGTATGACCAGGAGGGCGCAGCCGCACTCAAGCGGCGCTTCGCATCTGGCGACGAGGCCGTTGAACAGGTATTGCGCTCAGGGATTCTCACGCTCGACAAAGAGAACAACTGCGAGGTGCCCATTCCATCCATGGCGACATTTATCCGAGAGGTATCTAGTGTCCTGTCCCATAAATAAGTGTGATTCAGAGTGGGCACAATCGCCGAGG
>JAPOTJ010000002.1 GCA_026709225.1 Gammaproteobacteria bacterium
TACTTTGCCGTATTGCCAAGGGACGCAACGTGGCCACAGCCCTTCTCCTGCGCGCTGAACCCACACTTATTTATGGGACAGGGCACTAGCTTGTGGCTGGTGTTCGCTCGACCCAGCGACTGGCACTGCGAACATCCTCAATCGACTCGCCGCTTTCTTGCCAGCCGGCAAATCCGGCTTCGAGATGCGCGATGTTGGAGAACCCCATCTCTTGAAGCGTGCGCGCGGCAAGGGCTGAGCGGCCGCCGCCCGCGCAAAAGAGCACTGTGCGCCGGTCTTGTGCAAAGTAGTTCCGGGCGTAGGGGCTTGAAGGGTCCGCCCAGAACTCAAGCATGCCTCTCGGTACATGCTTGGCACCCGGAATGGAGCCAAGCAAAATGCGTTCTTGAAGCTCCCTGATGTCGAGCAGCAGGAGATCTGGATGTTCCCGCAACTCTGCGGCTAGTGCCTGCACGCTGAGGTTTTCAATGTGCGCCTTCGCCGCTTCAACTTCTTCAAATATTCGCTGTATCGGCATGTTCAAGTTCCTCGTGCTCGCCTTGCTGCTGCGGTTTGCGTTGCGCTTCGTTGGGTTCGATCGAGGGCAGCTCGACAATCAGCATGACCCCCGAGCGATCGGCAAGATTCATCGCCAGCGCGCGTCCGCCATGATACTCAGCAATGATGCGCACGATATAGAGCCCAAGACCAAAATGCAGCTTGTCTTGCGTTTCTCGATGGCTGACCATTGAATCGAACAACGATTCGGCGACGAACTCTGGCAGCACGGGGCCACGATTGGCCACAATCATTCTTAAGTAGCCTTCATGCCTGTTGAGGGCGACGAGAATCGGACTGTCCTCGCGGCCAAAGTCGATGGCGTTGTCGATCAGCTTATCGAGGATTTGCTCGACGCGGTAGTCGGGGATATTGGCAATCACGCCTCGGTTGGCGCCCCGATAGCGGAACTCGCGGCCCGGTCGGTTCGGATGAGGATGATTATTGTTTGTGTTGTAGACGTAGTTGGCGATCAGCGCCGCAATGTCGCAGTTTTCTGGCATTTCGGACTTCAAGGATTCTTCAAGGCTCGCCGCGTCTGCAAGCCCTTGTAAAATCGCTCCGATGCGCGCCACGCCACGCTGCGCGGCGGCAAGATACTTGCTGTCTCGCGCGCCCGCAACTTCATCTGCCAGGTTCTCAAGAGATGTTGATAAGGTATTGAGTGGGTTGTGGATTTCATGTCGCAGCGTGCGCGGCATTCGCTCCAGAAAGCCGGTGTAGCGCTGCAAGTCGCTCAGCATGGTGGAAATTGATCGCGCGAGGTCTCCAACCTCATCGCCCGTCTTTTGCTCTCGCTTGAGCTTGACGGTCTGCAAGCGACCAAATTCATCGATCGCGCGACCAGTGTCCCTGCGCAAGTGCCCAATCCTCCACGCAAGCCTCGCGGCGAAGGCGAAGAGTGCGAGCATGACGAGCACGAAGGTCGCAAGTACCAGTCCAAACAAGCGATCAATCGCTTGGCTTTGCATGGCAAGCGTGCGGTCCGTGCTTTGCTCGACGACCACTGCGCCGAGCACGCCCGAGGCTGCTGACACAATGGGATAAGCGGCGGTGATGACTTCAAATCCTAGTTCATGGCGTCTGCGCTCAACGCTCGGCGCACCAGCGAGCGCGGATTGAATCACTTCGCTGGCAATCGCTTCAGAGGCATAGGTGTCGAGCTCGTCGCCGCCTATTCCGCGAAAGATCCTCCGCAGCCACGCAGCAGGCGCAAACGCGCCCTCCGAGCCAGGCTGCGCGAGATCGCGCGAGACGACGCCCGATGCAGCTCGCAAGCGCCGATCAGCATCGATGACGCTAATCCTCGCATCGGAAAAGCCAAGTCCTTCAAGGATGTTGAGAAGTTCTGTTGATTTCAGTAGTACGAGGTTGAAGGAGCTTCGTCCTGTTGTTGGTAGCGACTGCGTGATGGCGCGAATGTTCCGCTCCTGCCCATCATCGACATCGACAAATGAGAAGCCGATGGTGGTTGACTCGGCGAGCAGTTCCGTCGGCACGCGAAACTCGAGCGCAAAGCCTTCTTCGGTTTCTCGCAGCCATCCGCGCACGCGGTTCTCAGGTCGTCCTGAGCGGGCGAATTGCCAAGCCTCGTCCATATCATATGCGGTGACGATGCCGGGTCCGGTGGAGGTGATGGCAAGCCGCGCCGGACGCCCGTCGTAGCGAAGAAAGTCGAGGCGCACCTGATCGGAATTGTCGAGCCGAAGGACTCGCGCGTCTCGGTATACCCGTCGGTCGTCGCGGACACGCATGTAGCCGTAGATGGCGTTGTCGCGCTCGCCAATCGAAATTGTGAAGCTCGCATCGCCTGACTGTTCGCGGCCAAAATAGTAGGTGCGTTCGGCCCGGTCTTGCCACTCAAGCGCTTCGCCATCAAGGCGCACCGGCCTTAACAGCGGGGTGGCGTATATGGGCTCGTAGTCCTCGCTGTCGATCGCGAGATTCTCAAACAGGTCTTCGCGCCCGTTAAAGATGACGGAGACGCCTTGTGCGGCGCGCAGCATCGACTGCGCTTGCGCTTCGACAAACACCGATTCCAGATCGACCTGCTGCACGAGCACGAAGAGCGGCGCAAGCACCAGCACCGGACCGACAAGCGCAAGTTTTGTCGCAAGGCGCAGTCCGCGCACCTTGCCAAATAGCTTCATGACTGCGCAATCCAGCGATAGCCGAAGCCGTACTCATTGCTGATGCACGAGAAGTCGCCGTCAATCGAGACGAACTTGCGGCGGATATTGCGCATATGCGTGTTAATGGTGTTGTTGGTGACCATCGGCTGATTGGTTGCGCTCATCAGCTTGGCGTAGCTCACAGCGCTATCAGGATGCTCGACGAGCATTTGCAGCATTCGCAGCTCGGTGCCGGACAGCGGAACGCGAATGCCGCGCCAAGTGGCGCTCAATCGCTCAAGATCCACTTCAAGATGCCCGATCCGAGCGCCTTGCTCTTGGCTGGCGATGGCCGACGGCTCGATAATTCGCAGCAGCGACGCAACGCGCTCGGCAAGATACTGCAATGAAATTGGCTTGGAGAGATAGTCCCACGCGCCGAGCCTCAAGCCCGAGATCTTATCGACCTCGTCGGTGCGCTCAGTCAGAAAGAGCACCGGCAGTTCGGGCGCGCGTTGCAGCAGTGAGCGGCACAAATCGAAGCCGGCGTCTTCCTCGCCTTCAAGGACAATGTCGAGAATGACAAGGTCTGGCAGCATCTCGGAAAAGCCTTCCAAGGCGGTTCCGCGATTGGCGTAGGCCGAGACCTGATAGCCCTTCTTCACCAAGGCATCGCAATAGTTGGCGCGTTGGTCAGGGTCGTCTTCGACGATGGCAATGTGCTTTTGCATGACGTCAGTCTACGGCAAGCAATGTCAATTGTAGCCTCGTTGTCTCATGCAACGGCTTCTTGCGCAACCGATAATGGCGCCATGGAACTGCAGTCGCTCAATTGGTTTGAAGTCTCGGGGTTGGTGAGCGGGCTGCTCGCCGTCTGGCTGCTTATTCGCCAGAACATGTGGACCTGGCCAGTGGGGCTCGCCTATGCGGTGGTGTCTTGCGCGGTGTTTGCCGAGGCAAGGCTCTACGCGGACCTCATTTTGCATATCTTCTATGTGGGCATGAACGGCTATGGCTGGTGGTACTGGCTATTTGCAGGCGCTCGCAAGCGATCGAGTGCACTGCCGGTGTCGAAAGTTCGCGCACGGCAGGCATGGGCGCTTTCAGTTTTTAGCGTCATTGGGATTCTCGTGATGGGGACGATGCTTGATCGCTGCACGCAGGCTGACTTTGCCTATTGGGATAGTGCGACTACGGTATTGAGCTTTTGCGCGATGTGGATGATGGCGCGCAAGTACGTGGAGAACTGGATCGTTTGGTTCGTCGTGGATATCGCAGCGGTGGCGCTGTATCTCGTCAAGGGGCTTGATCTGTATGCGCTGCTCTACGGGGTGTATCTTGTGATGGCGGTCGCAGGCTGGATGGCTTGGAACAGGTCACTGCAGGCACTTCAGAGCGGATAGACAGGTGTCCAGTTGCGCTTGGAGATAGGTGGACTGTGCGTTTGAGGCGGTCTTCAGGTGTGACGCTGCAAAACAATACTCGCGCAGCCAGTAGCGTTCCACCATCAGTTCAAACGGTCCGTAGCGCGCCGTATCCATGTAGCCGCATCGCACCGCGAGCCGCTCGGCGTCGTCGATATCAAAACCGAGGAACAGCGCGAGATTGACCGCATCAAAGAGACGTGAGCCGTTTCCGGCCCATTCCCAATCAAGCGCCATCCATTCACGAACTGTGTCACCGTGCACAAGAATATTCCATGAGTTCAAATCGTTATGACATGATTCTTGAACGTGGTCGAGTGCTTGAAGCCGGTTGACACGGCGCGCAATCCATACTGGCAGGCCGTCCGCGCTGCGCATAATCCGATCAAGCGGATAGTCGCGGCACAGCCGCTCCGGCAGCGCTGCGTGAAGCGTGGTCAGAAACTCGCCCAAGTCATCGAGCGTCGGCTTGGTTTCGGCGAGGCACGGACATTCGATGCGCGCCGTCAGCAAATCGCCGCACCGCCAGTCGGCGGCGATAAGTCTTGGCAGGGATACCGGACGGCCTTCCCACACTTCGGCTTCCGCCGGGTTCGCGTGAAAGTCGGCGCGCCCCATCCGGAGCACGTAGGCTGCGCCTCGGTAGCGAAACGCGACATTGTGATTGCTCAGTCCGCGCGCAAGCGGCTCAAGATCGGTGATGTCGGCGAGGTTCCAATGCGGGACGAGCGCCGCGAGGCGCGCCTCAAGCACGGTCCGGCATGGCGACGAACGCGCGCGGTCCCGGGCCGAGATAGAGTTGACGAGGACGTCCGATCTTCAAGGTCTCGCGGTGCATCTCGTTCCACTGCGCGACCCAGCCGACAATGCGTCCGAGCGCGAAAATCGTCGTGAACGCTGAGCTCGGAATGCCAATGGCGCGCAGGATAATGCCTGAATAGAAATCCACATTCGGAAACAGCTTGCGGCGCACAAAGTAGTCGTCCTCAAGTGCGCGCTTCTCGAGTGCTTGCGCGAGCCGCAGCAGTGGACTGTTGACAGTGCCGAGCGATTCGAGCACTTCATGGCAGGAGGCGCGAAGAATCGCTGCTCGCGGATCGTAGTTCTTGTAGATGCGATGTCCGAAACCCATCAGCTTGAACGGATCGTCCGGGTCTTGAGCGCGCGCGAGGAAGGCGTCGATATGCTCTGCGTCGCCCACCTCTTCAAGCATCGCGAGCACCGCTTCATTGGCGCCTCCGTGCGACGGCCCCCACAATGCGCCGATGCCGGCGCTGACCGCCGCATAGGGATTGGTGCCCGTCGAGCCGGACAAGCGAACAGTCGATGTCGATGCATTCTGCTCATGGTCCGCGTGCAGCACCAGAATCCGCTCCATGGCGTCAACGACCACGGCGTCCGGCGTGTTACCCAGCACCATGGCGAGAAAATTGGCCGTGTAGTCGAGGTTCGGCTCGGGCTCGGTCAAAGGCTTCCCCGCTTGGTGGCGAAGCGCCATGGCAACGAGCGTCGGCATCTTGGCAATCAGCTTGATTGCCACCTCGCGGCGCGCCGTCTCGTCCGCCATATCCATGGCTAGGTCTTCGAAGGCGGCGAGCGCCGCGCTCAACGTGTTGAGAACGGCCATCGGGTGGGCGTCCGCAGGCAATGCGCGGCAGACATCGTAGAGACCCGCAGGCACCGCTTGGGCTGCGAGCACTGAATGGCGAAACGCCTCAAACTCCGAGGCCGTCGGCAACTCACCGGTCAGCAGCAGGTAGGCGACCTCAAGCTGGTTCGATTCTGCCGCCAAGTCTTCGATGCGATAGCCGCGATGCAGCAAGATGCCGGCATCCCCGTCGATATAGGTCAGCGCCGAAGTACATGCGGCTGTTGACACGAACCCCGGATCGAAGGTGAAGACGTCGCTTGCGACAAGCTTGCCGACATCCAAAACGTCCTGTCCAAGTGTCGCTGCGCGAACGCAGAGCTCGATTTCGCTGCCGCGTATGCGCAGGCTCGCCGCTTCGCCATTCATGTTCGGGCGCCTCCGCCTTTCCTGATCGTTCTCAATGCTCGACACGCGTTGATCTGTCATCCGTGCATATTACACGCGAGCCGCGCGTGGGCGAGCAGCCGTCACTTCGTCTATCATTCGCACCTCATTCAGTAACAAGCCACCCTAGTTCACACCAAACCATGTCCACAAGCCGCCCATCAGCGCGACCGGTGAACCTGAATTTGCTGCGCTTCCATTTTCCGCTCAACGCGGTGACCTCGATTACGCATCGCATCACCGGCCTCGTCTTGTTCATTGGCGTGTGGGCGCTGCTCTACCTCGCGCACAACGCGCTTGCCCCCCTTGCGGCCGGGCCGAGTTTCGCCGAAGCGCCGCTCGGCAAGCTGGTTCTCTTGGCGCTGTTTGGGTGCGCAAGCTTTCACCTGTTCGCGGGCGTGAAGCACCTGCTGCTCGACTTCGGCATCGGTGAGCATCTGAAGACTGCCCGCGTGCTTGCTTCGACTGCATGGGTGCTTGCCGCCGCGCTGACGGCCGTGTTTGCGGCCTGCTCATTCATGTGATGCGCGCATGAGCAAAGCGCAGCACAGCAGCTTCGGCGTCACAGGCTTTCTGGCGCAGCGTATTTCATCGCTCGTGCTCGCAAGCTACCTGCTCACTTTTTCCGGCTATTTTCTGATGAATCCCAACGCGAACAGCGAACACTTCCGAGACCTGCTGACCCACCCATTCATGCTTGTGTTCGGATTTGCCGCGCTCATCGCCTATCTTGCCCACGCATGGGTGGGTCTCTGGACAATCGGCACCGACTACGTGCGTCCGCACTACTTCGGCCGCTTCGCGTCGGTCGCGCGCCTGACGTATCACGCGGTGGCTGTCACCATGCTCGGCGGTCAGGCGCTTTGGTGGGTCTACATCATGCTTGTGCTCTAAATGCGAACACTCGAATACGACGGAATTATCGTTGGCGGTGGCGGTGCCGGCATGCGCGCCGCGCTTGAACTGGCGCGCTCTGGATTCAAGACCGCCGTGCTGTCGAAGGTCTTCCCGACGCGCTCGCACACGGTTTCTGCGCAAGGCGGCATCACCTGCGCCATCGCGAGCGACGATCCCGAGGACGATTGGCGCTGGCACATGTACGACACCGTCAAGGGCTCGGACTACATAGGCGACCAGGACGCCATCGAATACATGTGCCGCGAAGGGCCGAAGTCGGTGTTCGAACTCGAACACATGGGCATGCCGTTCTCGCGCACCGAGAATGGCCGCATTTATCAGCGCCCGTTTGGCGGACAATCGAAGAATTTTGGCAAGGGCGGGCAGGCGGCGCGTACCTGCGCCGCCGCTGACCGCACCGGGCACGCGCTCCTGCACACGCTCTTTCAAGCCAATCTTGCCGCCGAAACGGTGTTTTTGAGCGAATGGGTGGCGACCGACCTCGTGGTCAATGTTGACGGCGTCGTCACCGGCGTGATTGCCATCGAACTCGAAACTGGCGAGGTCTATCACGTCAAGTCGCGCGCGACCGTGCTTGCGACCGGCGGCGCTGGCCGCATCTACGCATCGACCACCAACGCGCTCACCAACACCGGCGACGGCATCGGCATGGCGCTGCGCGCGGGCTTTCCGATGCAGGACATGGAGATGTGGCAGTTCCACCCGACCGGCATCGCCGGCGCTGGCGTGCTCGTCACCGAGGGCTGCCGCGGCGAAGGCGGCTATCTGATCAACAAGACCGGCGAGCGCTTCATGGAACGCTACGCGCCAACCGCCAAGGATCTCGCCGGGCGCGATGTGGTCGCGCGCTCGATGATTCTGGAGATTCTTGAAGGGCGCGGCTGTGGCGCGAACGGCGACCATGTGTTCCTCAAGCTCGATCACCTCGGCGCGGAGACGCTCAATCAGAGGCTGCCCGGCATTCTTGAGCTTTCGCGCACCTTTGCGCATGTCGATCCGGTGACCGACCCGATTCCGGTGGTGCCGACCTGCCATTACATGATGGGCGGCATTCCAACGACCAAGCTCGGCGCGGCGCTGACTCAATCCGATGCGGGCGAAGACCAAGACATCCCGGGACTCTACGCCGCAGGTGAAACAGCCTGTGTTTCAGTTCACGGCGCCAATCGCTTGGGCGGCAATTCGCTGCTCGACTTGATCGTCTTTGGGCGCGCCGCCGGCAGGGCGATTGAACAGGTGCTCAAGGCGACAAGCGCGGCGCGAGAAGCGAGCGCGAGCGACCTTGAGCCGGGTCTCGCCCATCTTGCACGCTGGAACGAAAGCAAGAGCGGAGAATCGGTGGGCGAGCTCAAATCCGAGTTGCAAAAGGTCATGCAGGAGAGCTTCGGCGTGTTTCGCTCGGCCGAGCCAATGGCAAGCGGCGTCGCCAAGCTCGGCGAGATTCGCGAGCGGGCGGCCGAAGCGCATCTCCCTGACAAGTCAGCCACCTTCAATACCGCGCGTCTCGAAGCCCTTGAACTCGACAACCTGATTGAAGTCGCCGAAGCGACGGCGATTGCGGCGGCCATGCGAACCGAAAGCCGCGGCGCCCATGCGCGCGACGACTATCGGACGCGCGACGACGAGAATTGGCTGTGTCATTCGCTGTATCTGCCGCGCTCGAAGCAGCTTGGCAAGCGAGATGTCAACTTCGCGCCCGAGGAAATGGATGCGTTCGCGCCCCAGGCGCGACAGTACTAACGAGGAGGCTGTCTTGAAGGTCAAGATCTATCGATACAACCCGGAGACCGACGCCAAGCCATGGATGCAGTCGTTTGACTACGACCTTGAAGAGGGCACGGATGCGATGGTCCTCGATGTGCTTGAAGACCTCAAGGCCTCGCATCCCGACCTCACGTTCCGGCGCTCGTGCCGCGAAGGCGTGTGCGGCTCGGACGCCATCAACATGAATGGCCGCAATGGACTCGCGTGCATCACGCCGGTTTCCGAAATCGCGCCGCGCGGCAAGCTTGACCTGCGGCCGCTGCCGGGGCTGCCGGTGATTCGCGACCTGATTGTCGATATGACGCAGTTCTACGATCAGTACAAGCGCGTCGAGCCGTGGCTCAAGAACGAGACCCCGCCGCCCGATCAAGAGCGCTTGCAGTCTCCAGAGCAACGCGCCGAACTCGATGGACTCTACGAGTGCATCCTCTGCGCCTGCTGCTCGACATCCTGCCCGTCGTTCTGGTGGAACCCCGACAAGTTCGTCGGTCCGGCCGGACTCCTGCAAGCCTACCGCTTTATCGCCGACAGCCGCGACGAAGCGCGCACCTCAAGATTGCAAGACCTGAAGGACGCATACAGCCTCTATCGCTGCCGCGGCATCATGAACTGCGTCAGCGCTTGCCCCAAGGGCCTCAACCCCACCGAAGCCATCGGCAAGATCCGCCATTTGATGATCACGGAAGACGCATAGCGAGTCCCATGGAATCCACCCTTGAGCGCATGCGCCGCACCTCGCACCTGGCGGCGGGCAATTTCGGCTATATGGAGTCCATGTACGACCGCTATTTGACGAGCCCGGGCGAGGTGCCGATCGAGTGGCGAACCTACTTTGAAAAGCTCCCCAATGTTGGTGAGATTCGCGGTGCGGATGTATCGCACAGCACCGTTGTTGCGCATTTCGAGCGCCTCGGACGCAACCGCTTCAAGGCGCGCTCGGAGTCGGTCTCCACCGATATCTCCGATGACCACAATCGCAAGCAGGCGGTGGTCTCGGAACTCATTTCAAGCTACCGGCAATACGGCCACGAGGAAGCGAGCATCGACCCGCTCGGTCTCATGCCGCGCCGCCGCATCCCCGAACTCGACCCCTTGGCGAACCCGCTCTTGAGCGCCGCCGACCTTGACGATGTGTTCCAGGTCGGATCGTTTCACTTTGGCGCCGAGGTCGCCACGCTGAAAGCCTTTGTTGGCGCGCTGCGCGACACCTACTGCCGCACCATCGGCCTCGAATACATGCACATCGTCAATCTCGACGAGGTCGCTTGGCTTGAACAGCGCATCGAGTCGAGCCGTGCGCGCCTTGAACTCGATGAGAAAAGCAAGCTGCACCTGCTTGAGCGCTTGACCGCCGCCGAAGGCTTGGAGACCTATCTGCACAGCCGCTACCCCGGCACCAAGCGCTTCGGACTTGATGGCTGCGAGAGCTTCATCCCGCTGCTCGACCACGCCATCCAACGCATCGGCGCTTCCGGGTGCATTGAATGTGTCATCGGCATGGCGCACCGCGGGCGGCTCAACGTGCTCGTCAATATTCTCGGCAAGCAGCCGAAAGACCTGTTTGACGAGTTCGAAGGCAAGTCGGTGGCGGCGCTTGGGTCGGGGGATGTCAAATACCATCTCGGCTTCTCGTCCGATGTGCACACGCCAGGCGGCAACGTGCATCTTGCGCTGTCGTTCAACCCGTCGCATCTCGAAATCGTCGCGCCTGTCGTTGAAGGTTCGGTGCGCGCGCGCCAAGACCGTCGCGGCGACCCTGAGGGCAGCCAGGTCGTGCCGATCATCGTACATGGCGATGCGGCATTCGCCGGTCAAGGCGTCGTCATGGAATCGTTCCAGATGTCGCAGACGCGCGGCTTTCAAACCGGCGGCACCTTGCACATCATTCTCAATAATCAGATCGGCTTCACCACCCATGAGCGACGCGACGCGCGTTCCACCGAATACTGCTCGGAAGTTGCCAAGCTGGTGCAAGCGCCGATCTTCCACGTCAACGCCGACGACCCGGAAGCGGTGCTGTTCGTCACCGAGCTCGCTGTCGATTACCGCATGAAGTACAAAAAGGACGTGGTGATTGATCTTGTCGGCTACCGTCGTCATGGGCACAATGAAGCCGAGGACCCGACCAAGACGCAGCCGGTGATGTATCGGCGCATTCGTGAGTTGCCGCGCGTGCGGGCGAAATATGCGGACGCGCTCATCGCCGAAGGGGTGATTGACGAAGCCGGCGTCAGCACGGTTTCCAGCGAGTATCGCGACGCGCTTGAGAGCGGTCGCCACGTCGCGCTGTCGCTTTCAAGCGAACCGGACTCAAGCCTGTTTGTGAACTGGATGCCCTACATCGAGGCGCCCTTCGATGAGTCCGTGGACACGCGCTTTGACGAGGCGCGGCTGCGGCGTCTCGCCTCGCGACTCGAACAGATGCCGGACGGCTTTGAGATGCATAAGCAGGTGCGATCAGTGATGAACGACCGCCACCGCATGGCGGCAGGCGCGCGTCCAGTCAACTGGGGGTTCGCCGAAATCATGGCCTATGCATCGCTCATTGACGAGGGCATTCCCGTGCGACTGACCGGCCAGGATGTGTCGGTCGGTACCTTTTCGCACCGTCATGCGAAGCTGTATAACCAGAAGGATGGCGCCTCGTTCACGCCGCTCAAGTCGCTGCGCGGCGATGTGGCGTTCGACATCTACAACTCGCTTCTGTCCGAGGAAGCCGTGCTCGCGTTTGAATACGGCTACGCCGCCACCACGCCGACGAGCCTGACAATCTGGGAAGCGCAGTTCGGCGACTTTGCGAACGGCGCGCAAGTCGTCATCGATCAGTTCATTTCTTCGGGCGAGGTCAAATGGGGACGACTTTGCGGCCTTGTCATGCTCTTGCCGCACGGCTACGACGGCGCCGGGCCGGAGCACTCGTCGGCACGGCTCGAACGCTTCTTGCAGCTATGCGCCCACGACAACATGGTGGTTGTGGTGCCGTCGACACCGGCTCAGGTCTTCCACATGTTCCGCCGTCATATGAAGGTGGCGACGCGCCGCCCACTCATTGTGCTCACCGCCAAGAATCTGCTGCGCTTTCGCGAAGCCGTATCGTCCATTGACGAACTGACCCGAGGCCGCTTCCATAGCGTGCTCGCCGACCCTTACAAGTTCGATGTCAAACGGGCGGAGCGCGTGGTGGTGTGCAGCGGCAAGGTCTACTACGATCTGTCGAGCCGCCGCCACGAACTCGGTCTCAATCATGTGGACATCATCCGCATCGAGCAGCTCTTTCCGTTCCCGGAAGCCGCGCTTGCTCGAGAACTCGATACCTACGGCAAGCTCAAATCCATTATCTGGTGCCAGGAAGAGCCGCGCAATCAAGGCGCTTGGTTCTTGAGCCGGCATCGAATCGAGCGAGCGATTCAAGCGAGTCGGCACAATGTCGCACTTGAGTATGCCGGCCGCGAAGAGTCGGCGGCGCCGGCGTGCGGCTATATTTCGCGCCATATCGAAGAACAGGCGGCCCTTGTGGCCGAGGCGCTCGGAGTTTCGTCATGAGTTGGGAGGTGAAGGCACCAAGATTCCCTGAGTCGATCAGCGAAGGCACCATCGCGGCATGGCACAAGGCGCCTGGAGACACGGTGCACCGCGACGAACTGCTCGTCGATGTCGAAACCGAAAAGGTGACGATCGAAGTGTTTGCGCAAGAGAGCGGGCGGCTCGAAAAAATACTGAAAGACGCTGGCGCGACTGTATTGTCCGAAGAAGTGCTCGCATTGCTCGAAGTCTCAGCGGCAGTGCCGGCGACTGCGCAGCAAGCGGTGTCGAAACAGCTGGCGCCGGAAAAAGCAGAAGCCGAGAAGGCCGCAGCCGCCGAGAAGGCCGCAGCCGCCGAGAAGGCCGCAGCCATTGATACGAACACGAGCACAAGCAAGGCGCCGCGCACAAGTCCCGCTGTGAAGAAGCTCTCAGCAGAGCTTGGCGTTGACCTTGAGACGGTTGAAGGCAGCGGCCGCGACGGGCGAATCCTGCGCGCCGATGTGCAACGCGCCGCGGACGATGCCAAGCGCAGCGAGCGCCAAGCGAGCATCGCAGGCATCAGCGCCGGAGAAGCGCCGCCTGTCGGCGAGGGTGGTGAAGCGCTGACAAGCATCGGCTCGGCCTCCGATGAAGCGCGTGTCGAACGACGCGTGCCAATGACGCGGCTGCGCGCAAGCATTGCGCGCCGCTTGGTCGAAGCGCAGCACAACGCCGCCATGCTCACGACCTTCAACGAAGTGGACATGAGCGAAGTTGCGCGCATGAGAGAGAAGTACAAGGATCAATTCGCCGCGCGCCACGGTGGCGTGCGCCTCGGCTTCATGTCGTTCTTTGTGAGCGCCGCCGTCGAAGCGCTGAAGCGCTTCCCTGCCGTCAACGCATCGATCGATGCAAGCGACATCGTCTATCACGGCTACTACGATATTGGCGTTGCCGTATCGACCGAAGCAGGTCTGCTTGTGCCGGTCATCCGCGATGCCGACGCCTTGGGCCTCGCGCAAATCGAAGAGCAGATCGTGCAGTATTCGGCCAAGGCGCGCGACGGCAAGCTCTCGCTCGAAGAACTCGCGGGCGGCACCTTCACCATTTCCAACGGCGGCATTTTCGGCTCGCTGCTGTCAACGCCAATCTTGAATCCGCCGCAAACAGCGATTCTTGGCATGCACAAAATTCAACAGCGGCCAATCGTGGTTGACGGTGATATCGTCGCACGGCCGATGATGTATCTTGCGCTCAGCTATGACCACCGGCTGATCGACGGCAAGGAAGCCGTGCAGTTTCTCGTCACCATCAAAGAGATGGTCGAAGACCCGGCAAGGCTCCTGCTGGAAATCTAGGGGATATCTATGCAATCAGAATACGATGTCATCGTCATCGGCGGCGGTCCTGCCGGATACGCTGCCGCTATTCGCGCCGCGCAGCTTGGGCTGAAGACCGCCTGCATCGACAAGCGGCTTGATGCCAAAGGCAAGCCTGCCTTCGGCGGCACCTGCCTCAATGTCGGCTGCATTCCGTCGAAGACGCTGCTTGATATTTCGCACAAGTTCGTTGATGCGCGCGACAAATTTTCATCCCTCGGCATCAACGTTGCGGACCCGAGCATCGATATCGCCAAAATGCAAAAGCAGAAGCAGCAGGTGGTCGGACGGCTGGTGCGCGGCATTTCAGGACTGTTCAAATCAGCGGGCGTGGACGCGCTGCCCGGCACGGGCACGCTGCATTCAGGCCCCGGTGTCGAGTACGCGCCGCACGACGGCGATTCGTCGCGCTTAAGCGCTGCAAACGTCATCTTGGCGCCGGGTTCGGTGCCGGTCGAGCTTGAGAAGATCCCACTCACCGAGAATGCCATCGTTGATTCAACCGGTGCGCTTGAGTTCAGCGAACCGCCGGCGCGCCTTGGCATTATCGGCGCAGGCATCATCGGCCTCGAACTTGGCAGCGTCTGGGGGCGACTTGGTTCCGAAGTGTGCCTGCTCGAAGCGATGGACGAATTTCTGCCGATGCTCGACCAGGAAATTGCGGGTCAGGCGAAGAAGCTCTTTGCGCGCCAAGGCATGGATATTCGACTCGGCGCCCGGGTGCTTGGTGCGGACGTCGGCAAGGATGGCGTGGCGCTTGAGTTCTCGGACGCGACAGGCACGCACACGCAAACATTCGATCGCGTCATTGTCGCCGTGGGTCGCCGGCCTTACACGCAAGATCTACTCTCGCCAAATTGCGGCGTAGTGCCCGATGAACGCGGTTTCATCGCGGTTGACGACGACTGCTCGACCGGCGTGCCGCATGTGTTTGCCGTGGGTGACGCCGTGCGCGGGCCGATGCTTGCGCACAAGGCAACGCACGAAGGCGTGATGGTGGTCGAGCGCATCGCCGGGCACAAGCCGAGCGTCAATTACGACTGCATTCCCAACGTCATCTACACGCATCCGGAGATTGCCTGGATCGGCCTCTCTGAGGAAGAAGCGCGCGGACGCGGACTCGACACCGAGGTTGGGCGCTTCCCATTTGTCGCCAATGGCCGCGCCTTGGCGTCATCTGAAGCCGAAGGTCAGGTCAAGGTGATCACCGATGCGGCAAGCGAGCGCATATGCGGTGTGACGGCGATGGGGCCTTCAGCATCCGAATTGATCGCCGAAGCCGCCATCGCCATGGAGTTCGACGCGTCCGCCGAGGACTTGGGGCTCACCGTCTTCGCGCACCCGACGCTCTCCGAAGCGCTGCACGAAGCGGCGCTCGACGCCTTCGGCGCGGCCATTCACATGCCGTCTAGTCGCTGAATGAGGTCGATGAAACAAAGTCAATGATATGAATCTGCACGAATACCAAGCCAAAGCCGTGTTCAAAGACTACGGTCTGCCGGTCTCCGCTGGCCGAGTCGCGGGATCACCTGACGCAGCCGTTCGCGCGGCCAAGGAGATCGGCGACATCACAGGTGACGCATCCTGGGTCATCAAGGCGCAAGTCCACGCCGGCGGGCGCGGCAAAGCTGGCGGCGTCAAGCTGGCATCATCGCTTGAAGAGATTCGCGAGTTCGCAAGCCACTGGCTGGGCAGGCGGCTGGTGACCATCCAAACCGGCGAAGACGGCCAGCCGGTTGACAAGGTCTATATTGAATCCCTGACCGACATTGATCGCGAACTTTATCTCGGTGCGGTCATTGATCGCGCCGAGCGGCGCATCGTGTTCATGGCGTCCACCGAAGGCGGGGTGGAAATCGAGAAGGTCGCGGCCGAGACGCCGGAACTTATCTTGAAGACGAGTATTGATCCATTGGTCGGCGCTCAGTCCTGGCAAGGTCGAGACCTTGCCTTCAGGCTCGGCCTCAAAGGCGGTCAGGTACGTGAGTTCGCGTCGCTCTTTGTCAATTTGGCCAAGCTCTTCGAGGATTCGGATTGCTCGCTCGTCGAGATCAATCCGCTGGTCGTCACCCGTGAAGGCAAGGTGCACTGCCTCGATGCCAAGATGTCGGTTGACGACAATGCGCTCTTTCGTCAGAAGGGACTCGCAGCAGAGGCCGACGGGAGCCAAGACGACCCGAGGGAAGCCGAAGCCGCGCGCCACGGCCTCAACTATGTCGCGCTCTCCGGCAACATCGGCTGCTTGGTCAACGGCGCTGGGCTTGCCATGGGCACCATGGATCTTGTCAAGCTGCATGGCGGCGAGCCCGCGAATTTTCTTGATGTCGGCGGCGGCGCAACGCGCGAAACCGTCTCCGAAGCATTCAAGATCATCTTGGCCGATGATTCGGTGCGCGCCGTGCTGATCAACATTTTCGGCGGCATCGTCAGTTGCCGCATCATCGCCGACGGCATCATCGGCGCGGTCAAGGATGTCGGCGTGCGCGTGCCGGTGGTCGTGCGCTTTGAAGGTAATAGTGCGGATCAGGGGCGCGCCGCGCTCGCCGATTCGGGGCTTAATATCATTGCCGCCGCAAGCCTTGGCGAGGCTGCGAAGAGGGTTGTCGCAGAAGCGGAGCGCGCAGCATGAGCATTCTGATCGACAAGAACACACGCGTGCTCTGCCAAGGATTCACAGGTGCGCAAGCAACGCTGCACAGCGAGCAGGCCATTGCCTACGGTACAAATCTCGTCGGCGGCGTGACCCCGGGCAAAGGCGGTACGGAACATCTTTCGCGGCCCGTCTTCGACACCGTGCGAGAAGCTGTGAACCAAATGCCGGTCGATGCGAGCGTCATCTATGTGCCAGCGCCTTTTTGCAAGGATTCGATCCTAGAGGCGGCTGACGCTGGCATCCCGCTCATTATCTGCATTACGGAAGGCATTCCAACGCTCGACATGCTGCGCGTCAAGACGGCGGTCGATGTCTGCGGTGCTCGCCTTGTCGGCCCGAACTGCCCGGGCGTCATCACGCCGGGCGAATGCAAGATCGGCATCATGCCGGGCGATATACACCTGCCCGGCAAGGTCGGCATCGTGTCGCGCTCAGGCACGCTCACCTACGAAGCTGTCAAGCAGACGACCGACTTCGGCTTCGGTCAAAGCACCTGCGTTGGCATCGGCGGCGATCCGATCGCCGGATCGAGCTTTATCGATATGTTGGCGCTGTTCGAAGCCGATGCCGCCACCGAAGCCATTGTCATGGTCGGCGAGATCGGCGGCACAGCGGAAGAAGAAGCCGCCGAGTACATTGCGTCGAACGTGTCGAAGCCGGTGATCAGTTACATCGCCGGCGTCACCGCGCCTGCTGGCAAGCGCATGGGGCATGCGGGCGCGATCGTCTCCGGCGGCAGCGGCTCGGCGGAAGACAAGTTCAAAGCGCTCGAAGCCGCTGGCATCACGACCGTGCGCAGCCTTGCCGACATCGGGCGAGCTATTCAAGAACGAACGGGTTGGGGTTGAGGAACGCGTGCTGCGCCACCATATGAGGTGATCGAACGAACAACAGTCGATACCTATCGACAGCAATCGACATCATGCCCGAACAAAAGCAATTTGAAGCCGAAGCGCGACAGCTTCTGCATCTTGTCATCCACTCGCTCTACTCGAACCGCGACATTGTGTTGCGTGAACTCATCTCGAACGCGAGCGATGCCATCGACAAGCTCAGGTTCGAGAGTATCGCCAAACCCGAACTTATCGATGCCGAGACCACCTTCGAGATTCGAGTGGATACCGAGGCCGCGACGGACGATGCGGCGGCGCGCTTGATCGTTTCCGACAATGGCATCGGTATGTCCGCCGAGGAGGCCATCGCCAACCTGGGCGTGATCGCCAAATCGGGCACGGCGGAGTTCCTCAAGGGGCTCACCGGCGATGAGAAGAAGGATTCCGCGCTTATAGGACAGTTTGGCGTTGGCTTTTACAGCAGCTTCATCCTTGCCGATGAAGTGCGCGTCGTCACACGGCGCGCTGGGCAGGCGCCTCAGGAAGCGACCCTGTGGCGCTCAAGCGGGGAGGGCGGCTACACCGTCGAGCCGGCGACGCGCGAGGCAGTCGGCACCACGGTCACGCTTGATCTCAAGCAAGACGCCGAGGAGTTCGCTACGCCGTTCAAGATTCGCGAGCTTGTCAGGCGTTTCTCCGATCACATCACCGTGCCGGTGCTGATGCCCGAACCAGTCTCGCCAAAATCAAGCGAAGACTCGGACAAGGAAGAAGATGACGCGCCCGAGCCGGCCTGGGAGCAAGTCAACTCAGCTGAAGCCTTGTGGACACGGCCGCGCAAAGAGGTCTCGGACGACGATCACAAGGATTTCTACAAGCATGTGTTTCACGACTTCCTCGACCCCTTGTGCTGGAGCCATAACCGTGTGGAGGGTCGTCTTGAATACACGAGCCTTTTGTACATTCCGCGCCAAGCTCCCATGGATTTGTACTTGCGCGAGAGCAACCGCGGCGTTCGGCTCTACGTGCAGCGCGTTTTCATCATGGACGAAGCCAAGCACTTTCTGCCGCTCTACCTGAGATTTGTTCGTGGCGTGCTCGACTGCAATGACTTGCCGCTCAACGTCTCGCGCGAGATGCTGCAGGACGATCCGCGCGTCGAATCGATTCGCAAAGCCCTGTCCAAGCGCGTGCTGTCCCGCCTTGAGACGCTCGCCAAGGAGTCGCCTGACGACTTCAAACTCGTATGGACGAACTTCGGACGCTTGCTCAAGGAAGGTGCCGCCGAAGATCAAGACAATCGCGCGCAGCTATTGAAGCTGCTGCGCTTCGCTTCGACCGAATCGAGCGATGCCGATGCACTGACCTCGCTCGAAGACTATGTGTTGCGCATGAAAGAGGGACAGTCCGAGATCTACTGGGTATCCGCCGAGAGCATCGACATGGCGCGTTCAAGCCCGCACCTCGAAGCGCTGAAGGCGCGTGGTTTCGAGGTGCTGCTGTTGGGCGGCGCTGGCGATGAATGGCTGATGGCGCATCTTGACGAGTTCGATGGCAAGCGGTTTCGCGATGTCTCGCGCGGTGGACTCGATTTGCCGGGCGACGATGCGGAGAATCCAGAGAAAGAAGACGCGCCGGCCTCGGATGATGGCCTGCTCGAACGCCTCAAGACGTCGCTCGGCGACACAGTGAACGAGGTGCTGGCATCAGACCGCCTTGTTGATTCAGCCGCCTGCCTCGTCTTGGGCGAACACGAATACGGCATTCAGCTGCGCCGCTATCTTGAGGCGACCGGCAGTCCGATGCCCGATCAGTCGCCGACCTTGGAGGTCAATCTCAAGCATCCCTTGATGCTGCGCTTGAGCGCGGTGGAAGACGATGCAGAGTTCGACAGCCTCGCCATGATCGCCTTCGAGCATGCCTGCCTTGCAAGCGGCGCGCCCTTGTCGAACCCAGCGGAGCACGTGCAGCGCGTGACGCGCCTGCTTGCAGCGTAACCGCGCGATGCGGCTCGCCGAGCACTAGTCCACATCGAGCGCATGTCTGACGCGCCCGCCGAAAATTCCGAAATGTCCT
>JAPOTJ010000048.1 GCA_026709225.1 Gammaproteobacteria bacterium
GTAGACCTCGTAGATCTGCCCGCCATTGGAAAAGAGCACGCGATAGATGTGCGTGTGTGCTTCTTCTTCTTTGGCATCTTTGATGGGGAACTTGACCATAGAGCGCATTATGTCTTGTCAAACACGGTATTGTCGAACGCTGCCTTGTCAAGGCACAATGCGCATCCCGCTTGCCGAAACCGGCACCGCCAACACATGAAGCTGACCGTTCTTCACTATCCCGATCCAAGATTGCGATTGACCGCGCGCCCAGTCAAAGAGGTGCGCGACAGCACGCGGCGACTCGCCGACGACATGCTTGAGACGATGTACGACGAGCGCGGCATCGGGCTCGCCGCCACGCAAGTCGGCATCACCAAGCGACTCTTGGTGATGGATGTTTCGGAAGACAAGAGCGAGCCGCGAGTGTTGATCAATCCGGTCATTCTCAACAAGTCCGGCGTGGTCGAAAGCAATGAAGGCTGCCTTTCTGTACCTGGTTTCTATGAGCCTGTCCGGCGAGCGTCACGAATCGAAATCGAATACTTGGATCGTGACGGCACCCATGTGCGCACGGAATGGGAAGGCCTTCAAGCGGTGTGTGCTCAGCACGAAATCGATCATCTGAACGGCAAGTTATTTGTTGACTATCTTTCGGCGTTGAAAAGGAGTAGAATCCGCAAGCGAATCGACAAGCAGCGGAGAGATATTGCTTAGCGACAAAACTCAGCGTATCGGCTTTGCTGGAACGCCAACGTTTGCCGACAGAGTGTTTCAAGGACTGCTCGGCCACGGTATTCGGCCAGTAGTCGTGCTGACTTCGCCCGATGCTCGCCGCGGACGCGGCCGAAAACTTGGCCCGACACCGGTTCGCAAGCGAGCGCACGCCGAGCACATTCCGGTGCTGCAACCGACAGCACTCAGCAACGCTCGCGTCCACGGTCAAATCGCGGCGTTGGAGCTCGACCTGCTGGTCGTCGTTGCCTATGGACTGATCGTGCCGCCAAGCATTCTTGAACTGCCAAAGCAAGGCTGCATCAACCTGCATCCGTCGCTTCTGCCGCGCTGGCGAGGCGCCGCCCCGATTGAGCGCGCCATCATGTCGGGCGATACAGAGACAGGCGTGTGTATTATGCAAATGGATGCGGGCCTCGACACCGGACCGATTCTCGCAACCAAACGTCTGCATCTCGACGACACCATGACTGGCGATGGCCTGCGCGCCACCCTTGCGTGTCTCGGCCTCAAGGCACTTGTCGACGTGATCGGGCAAATCGAGACGATCAAAGCGTCGCCGCAGGCAAGCGACTGCGAACTGTATGCGGACAAGCTTACCGACAGCGATCAAGATATCGATTGGTCGCGTAGTTCTCGCCTGGTCGCACGTCAGATTCATGCGCTCAATTCAGCCGCCCCCGCAGTCTCGTCCATGCGACCAGACGATTCGGATGGCGAGCCGCTTCGGGTGCGCTTCCTACGAGTTGAGCATATGCTCGGCGAGACCGAAGCACCGCCCGGAACAGTTCTCAAAGCGCCCACTGGCCAAATTGAAATCGCCTGCGGCGTGGGGAAAATTTCAGTGCTTGAGGCGAGCGTGCTGCGCGGCTCCGGGCGACGTCTGCCGCCGCGCCAGCTCTTGAACGGCTTTGCCGGCATCTTTCGAGCAGGTAATCGTTTCGGCGTGTGAGCCATGCACCCCCCGCAGCGCCTCTGCCGCGCCTGCTCGCAGTGCGGCTGCTCGTCAAGATCTTGCGGCGCGGCCTGCCTTTCGATCAGGCGCTGCTGCACGAACATGCGTCGCCGTTTGTCCACGAGCTGCTCTACGGCGTGCTTCGCCACTACTTTTCCCTGTCCGAGCGCGTGTCGAGGCACTTGCGCAAGCCGCTACGCGCTAAGGATTTCGATATCTTTTGTCTGCTGCTGACCGGTGTTCTACAGATACACCACATGCGCACGCCTGCGCATGCCGCCGTCAACGAATCGGTAGGCGTTGTGCGCCGCATCGGCAAGCCGTGGGCGGTCAAGCTCATCAATGCTGTGCTGCGGGCGGTGGCGTGTGACCGGCGTGAACCAGAGGGCATTGAAGCGAGATTCGACCATCCGGGGTGGCTGATCGAACATGTGCGCACGCAGTACCCGCAGCATTGGCGGGAGATGCTGTCCGCCAATCTCACGAGGGCGCCCTTGTGCCTGCGCGTCAACACCACCAAGACAACGCGCGATGCGGCGCTCGACACCCTGCAGCGAGACGGCATCGCAGCCGTACTCGGCGCTGTGCCGTCCTGCATCGTCCTCGAACAGCCGAGGCCGTCGGCGCAGATTACGGGCCTCGCGAGCGGTGAGATCAGTGTTCAGGATCAGGGTGCGCAGCTCGCAGCGCTTCTTCTTGATCCCTGTTCCGGCATGCGTGTCCTCGACGCCTGCGCCGCACCCGGCAACAAGACCTCGCATCTTCTCGAGCACGCGCCGGGCATCTCGCTCACCAGCGTTGATCAGAGCGAGATGCGCCTACAGCGAATCGACGAAGAGTGCGCGCGGCTCGGCCTGCCCTGTCCGTCGATCATCAACGCGCCCCTTGAAGAGCTGGCGTGGTGGGACGGACAGGCGTTTGATGCCGTGCTGCTCGACGTGCCGTGCTCAGGAACAGGCACGTTGCGCCGACACCCGGACATCAAGGTGCTTGCCCGCGCCGATGAGTTGGAATCAAACCATCAGCGCCAAACGCATCTTCTTGATGCCGCTTGGCGTACACTAAAGCCTGGTGGAAAGCTCCTCTATTCGACTTGTTCCATGTTGCAGCGGGAAAATGAAGATATTGTGCGGGCGAAAAGCGCACGCGCCGATGCGGTGGTGCTTGGCCTGCCGCAGATAGGTGCTTCGGGCCTAACACATGTGAAAACAGGCAGCGGCGCACAGCTCATCACCACACCGCAAGGGCCGGACGCCATGTTTTACGCCCTCCTCGGCAAGCGCGCCTGAAGGACTAAACAGCCTGTGCAAGTGCTGATTCTTGGTGCGGGCAGGGTCGGCGGGTCGCTCGCGGACAAGCTCATTGAGCAGGGCGAAGATGTGACGATCGTTGACAGCGACCTCCGCCGGCTCGACGAACTCGGCCGCCGCCTTGACGTGAAACGTGTACACGGCAACGCCGCTCATCCAGATGTCCTGCAAGAAGCGGGCGCGTATGACGCCGAGAGCGTCTTCGCAACCACTGGCGCCGACGAGATCAACATGGTTGCCAGTCAAATCTGCTACACCCTCTTTGAGGTGACCAACATCGTCGCTCGCGTTCGCACGCCAGCCTATCTTGAGCGCCGCTCGGAACTGTTCAGCTTCGAACACCTGCCCATCAAGGCGGCGGTGAATCCAGAGCTTGAGATGGCCGAGGAACTTTGCCTTGTTGTTCAACACCCCGATGCGCGCCAAGCGTTGAATCTGGGCGCGAACAGCCTGCGCGTATGCGCGTTTGACGTGCCAGTCGGCTGGACGCACATCGGCAAGCAGGTGCGCGACCTCGCCCAAGCCGCTGGACGCCTGTTCGTAGTACCACTTATTGGCCGCAGTAAGTCGGGGTTTGTGCCGACGCACGATGAGCGCCTCGCCGTTGGCGACACGCTGTTTATCCTCGCAAGGGCGGGCGATATCAGCACGGTTATGAAAAACCTGGAACTGCAAGGCAAGCCTTTCAAGCGCGTCATGATCGCAGGCGGCGGACATCTCGGCGCACGCCTCGTGCGCGCGCTCCAAGAACGCACATCGGCGTCGGTTCGCTTGATCGAAGTGCGCGAAGACAGATGCCAGAAGCTGGCCGAAGAGCTCTCCTGCGTGGTGCTGTGCGGCGACATGACCGACGAACGCTTTTTGCTCGAAGAGAATATCGAGCATGTCGATGCCTTCTTCGCGCTCGCCAACAGCGACGAAAGCAACCTGCTGGCGTCTTCTATTGCAAGACGAAACAAGACGCGCAGCGTTGCGGCGCTCGTCCTGCGTCCGGAGATGCGCGAGATCGCGGGCTATGCGGGCGCGACGCTTGTCGTTTCGCCAGTGGACGCCGCCGTCGATGCTTTTCGCTCGTATTTTCGCCGCGGCCGCGTGCTGCGCGAGCACAGCTTGGGCGAGAACCTCGGTAAAGTCATGGAGATCGAGGCACTCGGCACCGCCGACACGTCAGAGCTCATTGGACGAGCCGCGCTCGACATCGAGCTGCCAGGCGGTGCCAAGATCTTCGCGACGGCACGACAGGGCAAGTCTGGCGGGTTCAAAGGGCGCTTGCTTGACCGCGACCTACTGATCAAACAAAACGACCGTGTCGTGGTGTTCGTGCCACAGCAGTCGAGCGACCAAGCACTCGTGCGCGTGCAGAAAGACATCGAACAAGTGTTCCGAGCACCGCCTCGAGCCTTCTAACAAGCCAGCCAATGCATCTTCGCACCATTCTTTCGCTCACCGGGCTGCTCTTGATGCTCTTCAGCGTCGTGCTGCTCGTGCCAATTGCCGTCGCGCTCATGTATTCGGAAGCATTCATATCCCATTTCCTGCTTGCTTTCTCAGTCACGCTCGCAATTGGCCTAGTCCTCTGGTGCGCCTGCCGCCCAATTCGAGAATTGCGCAATCGCGATGGGTTCATTGTCGTGGCGCTCTTCTACTTTGGCCTCGGCGCATTTGGCGCCGTGCCGTTTGCCAGTTCAGGCGTCGCCGATTCATGGAGCGGAGCAGTGTTCGAATCGGTCTCCGGCCTCACCACCACCGGCGCGACCATGCTCACAGGGCTTGACGACCTACCTAAGTCGCTACTCATCTACCGTCAAATATTACAATGGCTTGGAGGAATGGGAATTGTTGTTTTGGCGGTCGCCGTGCTGCCCATGCTCGGCATCGGCGGTATGCAGCTTTCGCGCTCGGAGCTGACCGGGCCGGACAAGGGCTCAAGGCTCGCGCCGCGCATCGCCGAGACCGCACGCGCCTTGTGGCTGGTCTATCTGGGGCTGACCGTGGCCTGCGCACTCGCCTACTTCGTCGCTGGCATGGACCTATTCGACGCGATCGCGCATGCCTTCTCCACGGTCTCCATTGGTGGCTTTTCAACGCACGATGCCAGCATCGGCTATTTCAATAGCCTCGCCATCAATTGGGTGGCGATTGCGTTCATGGTCATTTCCGGCTTGAGCTTTGCGCTCCATTTTCGGCTGTTTCGCGAAATCAAGCTGAGCTTCTCCGGCCACTCCGAGCAATCCCCGCGACGCGGTCGAATCAGCCGCTGGCTGCCATACCTTGCGAGTTCGGAAGCGAAGACCTACCTCGCCCTGCTGCTCGCCTTAAGCCTCGTTGTCAGCATCGGCTTATCCGCCTACGGCGTTTCGGATCATGTCGTGCTTGACGCGATCTTCCAAGTGGTGTCAACCGCGACAACAAGCGGCTTTGTCACCACTGACTTCAGTCTCTGGCCGAGTTTTCTGCCCATCCTGCTGTTGATGTCAGCTTTTGTCGGCGGCTGCGCAGGCTCGACGGCAGGCGGCATCAAAGTGGTTCGCGTGCTCTTGGCATATCGCCAAGGCATCTACGAGATCAAGCGGCTCATTCATCCGGCTGGCGTGTTTCCGGTGAAGCTCGACAACCGCTCAGTGCCGAGCGATGAGATGCAAGCGGTGTGGGGGTTTTTCGCGCTCTACGGCCTCACCTTCGTTGTCATGTTGCTCCTCATCCTCATGGTCGACGATTTGGATTTTCTTTCAGCCTTCTCGGCGGTCGCAGCGTGCCTCAACAATCTTGGGCCCGGGCTCGGTGATGTCGCGAGCAACTATGAATCGGTTTCGAGCGCGGGCAAATGGCTCTTGTCGGTCACGATGATCCTTGGTCGTCTGGAGATTTTCACCTTGCTGGTGCTTTTGACGCCGACTTTTTGGCGACGATAGCGAGGGATCTCGTCTGTGTTGGCATTTCGCTCGTTAGCCTTTTATCTTGGCTATGTTGGTGCAACCGTTGTTTGGGGCGGGTTTTGGACGGTTTTCGGCGTCTTTCTGCCTTTTCGCACCCGTTTTCGTGTGATCATCAATTGGTGGTCGCGGTTCGTGCTGTTCTGGTTGCGCAGCACCTGCAACATCCGTTACGTCATTGATGGAATGGACAACATTCCGGACCGCGCCTGCGTGGTGCTCGCCCGGCACGAGAGCACATGGGAGACGCTGTTCCTGCAATCGCTGTTCGTGCCGCAAGCGACCGTCATCAAGGCAAGCCTCTTGCACATTCCCTTTTTTGGCTGGCCATTTCGACTCCTGCGCCCGATCGCCATCAATCGAGACAGGCCAAGAGATGCGCTACGAATCATTGCCGAGGTCGGCCAGAAGCGCCTTGATGAAGACATTTGGGTTGTTTTGTTTCCCGAGGGCACCCGCTGTGACGTGGGCGAGGTCGGCAAGTTCGGCCCTGGCGGCTCGTATCTGTGCCGTGCGAGCGGCTCTCCCTGCCTTGTCATTGCGCACAACGCAGGGCGCTATTGGCCACCGCATCAGTTTCTCAAACGACCAGGGGAAATCCGCGTGAAAATCGCGGCACCCTTTGAAACCAAGGGAAAAACCGCAAAGGAAATCAATCGTTTAGCGTATGACCGAATGCGCGAATTGTACTCCAGCTTGGAACCAAGTGCCTAAACATCCAAATTGACAACATCCAGTGCGTTTGCCTGAATGAACTCGCGGCGCGGTTCGATTTCCTTGCCCATCAACGTGGTCAGTATGTTCTCGACCGCACCAATGTCGTCCATGGTCACCTTGAGCATACGCCTCGTTTCCGGATCCATGGTTGTTTCCCAGAGTTGTTCCGCATTCATCTCGCCAAGGCCCTTGTAACGCTGAATTTCAGCCCTCGCTCGACCTTCCTTCAAAAGCCAGTCCATCGCGTGCGCGAAGCTGAGCGCCTCGGCTGACCGCTCGCCCCGTTTCACCTGCGCACCGGCTTCGATCAAGCCGCAGGTTTGCACACGAAGGCGCTCAATGCGTCGATATTCCTGAGACTCGAGCCACAGGCGATCAATGACCTGTGTCGTGGCGATGCCGCTGCTCACCAAAGTCACCTTGACACCGCCTGACACCTCGTCCCGTTCAGCGACAAATCTGTCTCCGTCTTGATTCATGAATAGGCTCAGAAAGCGTTCCAACGTCTCGGCCCATGCGTGCAATTGCGCGGCATCCCAAGAGAAGTCAGGTCGCTCGCACTCAAGCAGGGCTTGCGCAAGCGGCAACGCGCACTGCATGGCGCCTGATTCGGACAAGGTTAAGAGATCACTGTAATCCTTGAGTAGGCTCGCCAACGCTTCGCCGCCAATTGGCGGGGCGTTCTCATTGACTACCAATGCGGCACCTTCTAGGGAAATGTTGACGAAGTAGTCCGCGAGCGCCTCATTGTCCTTGAGATACATCTCCTGCCGTCCGCGCTTGACCTTGTAGAGAGGCGGCAGCGCGATATATATGTGACCCGCATCAATCAATTGCGGCATCTGACGATAGAAGAACGTCAGCAGGAGCGTACGAATGTGCAGCCCGTCCACATCGGCGTCGGTCATAATGATGATGCGGTGGTAGCGAAGGCGCTCCAAATCGAAGTCCTGCTCGCCGATGCCGCAGCCGAGCGCGCCGATCACGGTTCGCACTTCGTTGGAATCAAGCATTCGCGACTCGGCCGATTTCTCAACGTTCAATATCTTGCCGCGCAGAGGCAAAATCGCTTGATTGCGCCGATCCCTGCCCTGCTTTGCGCTGCCGCCCGCAGAATCGCCCTCAACGAGATAGATTTCCGACAGCGCAGGGTCTTTTTCTTGACAATCTGCAAGCTTGCCGGGCAAGCCAGCGATGTCGAGAGCGCTTTTTCGTCGCGTGAGCTCGCGCGCCTTTCGCGCCGCCTCGCGGGCTTCCGCCGCACGCAGTATAGTCTCGGCGATCTGGAGTGCATCGCGTGGGTTTTCTTCCAAGAAGCGCTTGAACGCCTCCGACATTTCCTGCTCGACTGCAGACTTCACTTCGGATGAAACGAGCTTCTCCTTGGTCTGAGACGAGAATTTTGGATCTGGGACCTTGACCGAAATCACTGCAGTCAGGCCTTCTCGGGTATCCTCACCGCTGATATCCAGCTGCGAGCGACGTTTGAATCCAGCGGCCTCGATATGATTGTTGAGTGTGCGCGTTAAGGCAGCGCGAAAGCCAGCAACATGCGTACCACCATCGGCTTGCGGTATGTTGTTGGTATAGGCGTGGACGCGCTGCGCCATGGCATCGGTCCACTGCATGGCGACTTCAACGGTGATGCCGTCCGAACGAGCTGCTTCAAAATGAAAAATCTGGTTTTTGGTGTCCTGCCCGTCATTGAGATCCGCGACAAACTGGCGGATGCCGCCTTCGTATTCAAAGATTTCACTTTTGTTATCGCGCTCGTCATTGAACGTGATCTTGAGGCCAGGGTTGAGATACGCGAGCTCCTTGACTCTTCTCGATATACGGTCATATTCAAACGCGATATTGCTGAAAATCTTGTCGGAAGGCTTGAAATAGCATTGCGTTCCATGTGTCTCTGTCTTCCCCACCGCCTCAAGCGGCGCGACCGGCGCACCATCCCGATATTCTTGCGCATGAACTTGACCATCTCGGTACACCTCGACACGAAACTCATCCGAGAGCGCGTTCACGACCGACACACCAACACCGTGCAGGCCGCCCGACACCTTGTAGGCATCGTTCTTTCCGAACTTGCCGCCAGCATGAAGCGTCGTGAGAATAACCTCAACCGCCGACACGCCTTCTTCGTGCATATCTACCGGCATACCGCGGCCATTGTCGCGAACGGTCGCCGCTTCGCCAGCATGCAGTGTGATCTCGACATGATCGCAATAGCCAGCGATTGATTCGTCAACGGCATTGTCAACGAGCTCCTGCACCATATGATGCAGGCCGGTGCCGTCCTCGGTGTCTCCAATGTACATGCCTGGCCGAGTGCGCACAGCCTCTAAGCCTTTGAGCACAGTGATTGAGTCGGAGCCGTAGGCTTTCGCCGCGGCCGCTTTATCTATGTTCATGCGTCTCTACCTATTCTTGTTGCTTCTTGATTCGGCCTTGTTCCACGTGGAACATTCCACACCCCGGCTGAGCAGCGAGCGCACCGAGACCTTCCAAGGCGATTGCGCTCGCCGCGAGCACCTGATATTGCCGCGACGCGAGCAATGCCAAGAACTGGCCTCTTCTGCCCGCATCCATCTCTCCGGCCAATTCATCAACCAGAAACAAACTGCGCCGTCCGGTCGCTCGCTGAAGCTTGTCAGCTTGAGCAATGCTGAGTGCTTGAGCGAGCGCTCTCGCTTCGCCTCTTGACACAATTCTCGATGCCAAGCGGTTCGACACTTGGATACGAATGTCCGCTGCATGGGGCCCTGTCACCGTTCGACCCAATTTTACATCTCTTTGCCTCGCGGAACGGATCACATTCGCGAAATCGTCTTCTTCTGACCAACCCGGATAATAGCTGACGGTCACCTCCTGTTCGGCCTTTTCCCCGTCCATCAACGATGGCAACACCGCAAGCAAGGCCTCGTTGACTTCAGCGACATAGTCAGCTTGCGCAGTTGAGATGCGCTGTCCGATGTCGATCAACTGCCGGTCCCACACGTCAAGCTCATCCGACGCGCCGCCTTCATTCACGCGCTTCAGGCAGGTATTTCGTTGACGCAGCACTCGCTGAAAATCGCGTCGCCAAGAGAGATAGGTACTATGCTCGTGCACGATCCCCCAATCGATAAATCGTCGCCTCGCCTTGGGCGCACCGAGCACTAGGTCTGCCGCGTCGGCTGTAATCACTTGCAATGGCAGGTATTCGATGAGTTTCGATGCGCGTTCAATCTCTTCGCCATTGACCCGTGCCTCTGTTTCATTCGCGCGCGTTTTGCGAAACGCCACCTTCAAGGTGCCGCGCGCCTCGTCCTGAATCTCTCCCCATACGCTGACGCTGTTTTCACCGTGACGAATCACGGTGCCAATGTTTGGCGAGCGAAACGACTGACCTCGACACAGCAGTGAAACCGCCTCAAGCACCGACGTTTTTCCACTGCCGTTAGCACCGATAAGAAAATTCAGCGGATGATCGAAGTAAAGCTCGGGGCTGCGCAGGTTTCGGACACCCTCAATCGTCAGCGCTTTGAGAAACACGCCTCGCTAGAGCAGTACGGGCATAAGCAGATAGAACGCGTTTTCGTCGCCCTCACCTCGCATGATCGTGCGACTTTCCTTGTCGCGCAATTCGATCTGTATATTCTCACTCTCGGTACTGTTCAGGAAATCAAGGACATAGGACGCATTGAACGCGATCTTGACCTCGTTGTCACCAGCGTATTGCACGGGCATCTTTTCGTTGATCTTGTGCTGCTGAGGACTAGAAGCCTCCAGATAGAGCCAGTCTGGCGTGAATCGCAGATTGACAGTCTTTCCCGGGTCGTCTTCGGCAACGATGTAGGCGCGACGCATCGTCGCTTGCAACGCACGTCGCTCAACGATAGCCTTGATGTCGTTTTCTTTTGGGATAACTTTCGTGTAGTCGGGATAGCGCCCGTCCACGAGCCGGCATGTGAGTCGGTAATCCCCCATTTCCGCCACAAGTCGATGCTTGCTCATCTTGAGATGAATGGTATCTTGAGCGCTGGACAGAAGTTTAGTCAACTCCTGAACCGCTTTGCGCGGCATGATACAGGCGCGGGCAGCCTTTTCAGCACCTTCGAAACCCTTGATATCTATACCTTTGCTGCTCTTCTTCGCAAAGGCTAGTCGATGCGCATCTGTGCTTACACAGCGGATTTCATCCTCATCAACCTCAAGCAGCATTCCGTTCAAGTAATACCGAACATCGCCGGATGCCATGGCAAAGGCCGTTTTCTGCACCAGATCAATGAGCTCGTTTCTACCAAAATCGAAATCGATAGCTTCATCGACTTCCTCAACGGTAAAGAGTCGTATGTTGCCTTCACCGACCGCGTTGAGTTTGAGATCGCTGCTCTTCGACTTGAGCGCGGTGGCACCCTCAGAGCTCGTCACCTCAACGACCTCCTCCGCGCCCAAGCTTGCGTAAAACGATGCCATTTGTCGAGCGGGCACATAGGCTTGACCGTCGGTCTCTACGGTCACGTCTTCTTCGACCGTTGCCGACAGCTCTAGCTCGCCATCGGTCGCCGTCAGCTTGAGGGCACCGTTCTCAGCTTCCATTTTCATCTGCGCCATCAGAGAATCAGCGCCGAGTCGGCTCGGAGCGAGCGCAGCGAGCTGCTGTAGCTTTGACGCAAGCGTTTGACTGGTTGACGAAAACTTCATGACCTTGGCATCCGTTGGTACGCTCATATATTACCGAGTTCACGCAGCAAATTACGACAGTCTTCTGAGATTTCCGGGTCGGTACGACGCGACTCCGACAAACGGTTGCGAGCATGCATCACAGTTGTATGATCACGGCGAAAAGCTTTGCCGATTTCCACCAACGACTTGTCTGTCACCTCTGTACAAAGATACATGGCCATTTGTCGTGGCCCGACGATTCTCCGCTCTCTCGTTTCCGCAAGCAATTCGGCACGTCGTATGCGGTAATATTCCGCGACTGCATTTTGTATATTTTCGATCGAGAGCTTCACCGCAGCCACGCGGAACGCATCGCGCAACGTTTCTCCGACAAGCCCTTTGTCGATTCGTCGCCCCATTGCCTTCGCACGCTGATACACCTGTTTCAAAGCGCCTTCGAGCTCGCGCACGTTGGTGCGAATTCGCTCCGCCATATAAATAGCGACGTCATCTTCCAAGCGGATGCCCTGTTCTTCCGCCTTGGTCAGCAATATGGCAATCCTCGTCTCAAGCTCCGGCAATTCGACGCACACGGCTTGACCGCCTAAGAAACGGGTGACGAGGCGTTCTTCAAGCCCTGATATCTCTTTTGGATACATGTCCGAAGTAAACACCATCTGCCGGTTTGCCGACAGTAGCTCATTGAAAATCGCGAACATTTCTTCTTGTGTACGTGCGGCTTCCGCTAGGAAATGTATGTCGTCAACGAGAAGCACATCAATACTTTTGTACCAGCCTTTCAGTTTCTCTATATCGCTGAATCGACCGCGCGCCCCACCGCGTGGGCGTAGCGAGCCAACAATCTCTTGTCGAAAGTCGCGCGCTGTTACGTATTCAACGAACAGACGCGAATGACGCTCTTGCATCTGATTGACAATGGCGTGCAGAAGGTGCGTTTTTCCCAAGCCCGAGGCCCCGTAGATAAGCAGTGGGTTGTGCTCCGCCGCTGGGTTCTCGGCCACCTGCATGGCGTAAATCTTGGCGAGTTGGTTGGCCCTGCCTTCGATAAATGAATTAAACGTCCAGCGGCTCTCAACGCGATAAAGTGGTTCCCGTTTCGCATGACCGCTGCGGACTGGTGTCGCACTGCCGTTCCAGCGCTCCGTCTCTTCGTAAGGGGTTAGCCTGAGATCAAGCTTCACGCCCTCACCGCGCACCTCTTCACAAATCGTTTCGACTTGGTCTCGCAAGTCCTTGGTCATTCTTTCCAAGACCCACTCATTTGGGCCATAGAGACGAATGGTTCCTTCCTGTTCTTCTGCTCGCAACGGCTGCACAACCGTCTTGAAATCCTCTGCGTCGAGTGTTTCGCGCAGTCGTTCCTTGCAAACTTCCCAGACCGACCCGTGTTGTCTTTGAGTCACCGCTTCTGCCAACGCCACCTGTTTCACGTCTCCGACCTGCTGTATCTGCCCTCCAAGAGTGCTTCCAATTCTAGTGTCTCGCGTTTGTCGTGTGGCACTCGTGAACAGATTTTTTTTCGTCTGCCTGCAAAATCTGCCTAGGCGCTTGCAGGCTTGTGGATAAGTCGGTGGATATCTTGTGTGTGGGCGGTGTTTCGCCGTCATTTGAACCGCGTAGAGTTTTGCTGAGACAGCCTTTAGCGCGCCTCAAAGACTTGTTCGCACGCTATTTTTGATGAATTTTTTGTAATTTTTCAGCATTTTACAAGACATAAAGCCAGCATGGGCTTTGCGCCGAGCCGCCGATGCGCCTAGGCGCTTTCTTGGCCGCTCGATAACACCTTGGCGACAATTGTGCATAACTCTGTGCATAAGCCGGTGCAAAACGCTTTGATGATCGGTGCATAACTTGAGGGTTAGGCATTGTCCAAAGGTTATCCACCGACTTGCCAAGGGGTTTGTTCACCGCCAGAGGTCAAGCCATTCAAGGGCTTTGTGCACTTGTCCACAGCGAATGCCCTGCTAATAATAATAAGAGATTTATTCTTGCGTTCAGCGGTAGCACTTCACTTCGTTACCCGCAGAGTCAAAAAAATTTTCCGTACCGTTATTATCAAGCATCACTTTGGTCTAAAATTGGCGGGCTCAAACAGGCTAGACGAACTATATGAAGCGAACATACCAACCAAGCGTCATTCGGCGAAAGCGTCGGCACGGCTTTCGGGCGCGTATGAAAACACGAGGTGGGCGCAATGTGCTGAGTGCGCGTCGTCGCAAGGGACGCAAACTGCTTGCGAGGTGAACGGTCTTACCCACAGACTGCCAAGAAAAGCCCGCCTCGCCAATAAACGGGACTTTGCTGCCGTATTGAAACAACCGCTTCGGCGTGCGCAGCAACAAGGCGTGGAGGTGCTTGTCGCCGAAAACCGTCTGTCCGAGGCACGCCTAGGCATCATTATCGGTCGCGCCTATGATCGACGCAGTACGGAGCGGCATCGGTTCAAGCGTCTCGCACGCGAGGCTTTTCGTCGTCGCCGACACCAATTCGCCGGGTTCGATGTGCTCGTGAGGGCGAAGAAGGCATCGGACAAGGACGACAAGTCACAGATGTGCAATCCGATGCAGGCCGATATGGATGCGCTTTTTGACACGGCGCTGTTGAGGCTGGATACGACGCTGAGCAAAAACAAGGCCGCTTCGCGCAGCCTCACGGTGCGGGCTGTGCTAGCTGTTCTGCGAGCCTACCAACTGATCTTAAGTCCGTTGCTCGGTCAGCGTTGTCGGTTTTATCCGACATGCTCGTCCTATGCCATGCAAGCCGTGCGTGAGCACGGTGTTGTCCGCGGTCTCGCGCTTGCCGTGCAACGGATCGGCAAATGTCACCCTTGGCATCCCGGCGGCATTGACTTGGTGCCGGAGACCAGCCGCTGAGCGGTGATCGGCGACTTTTGGTTTCACCGACATTCATGCCGCAAGATTGGCAAAGATATCTTCTGCTGATAGGCCTCGCTGTGCTGGCCTATCTCCTCGTATTGCAATGGAACGAGGACTACGGGGGTGTCAGCGAGCAGCAGATGGAGGACTACGCGCCGGAACTGTCGAGCCAAACCGAGGGCGATTCACCGCTTGGACTTGAACCCAAAGAAGACCGCAGCGATGTCCCCGATGCCAGTCTGCTTGCCCGCACCCAGGCGAGAGCGCCGCGCGAGGTCGACGAAGAGCAAGGACAAGCGGTGCATGTGAACACCGCAGTGCTCGATATTTGGATTGATCTTGTCGGTGGCGATGTCGTCCGGGCGAGGCTTCCCAAGCACCCCTTGAGCCTAGAGACGCCGGATATCGCTTTTCCGCTCTTAGACCGCGGCAATGGTCGCGAATATGTCGCGCAGTCAGGTCTTGTGGGGCCTGATGGCACAGATGATGCGAGCGGCAGGCCAGTCTATCGAAGTGCGCGCCAATCGTATACCTCACAAGAAGGTCAAACCTTGGAAGTCACGCTGGAGATGCTGCCGAAACTTGGCAAGGAGCATGTGCGCGTGGAGAAGGTCTATCGCTTCGCGCACGACGATTATCTCGCCGATTTGCAATACCGCGTCACCAATACAGGATCAGAAGTCGCGCGCGTGAATCTCTTCGCACAGTTCAAGCACGACGGCGGCGAAGCGCTGGCCGGGGAATCAAGCGGACTCGGCCCGAGGCCTTACGTGGGCGCGGCGTTGCAGACGAGAGACGACCGCTACTTCAAGCTCGATTTTGACGATATCGACGACGGTCCGTTTCAAGAGCGACTGCAAGGTGGCTGGGTGGCCATGCTGCAGCATTACTTTCTGGGCGCGTGGATACCGCCAGCGGCCGATCTCAACAGCTATGTCGGACGAAAAACCGGCGACGGCGGTTATGCCGTTGGGCTGATTGGCCCCGAGCAGGTTGTAGCGCCCGGCGAGACGCGCGCGTTCGGAGCCGAACTGTACCTGGGTCCCAAGAACCAGCGCAGGCTGCAGGAAATCGCACCGGATCTCAATCTCACCGTTGACTACGGCTTCCTCTGGTGGCTCGCGGTGCCGCTCTTCCGGGTACTCGACTGGCTGCATAGCTTCGTCGGCAATTGGGGCTTTGCCATCATCCTGTTGACATTTCTCGTCAAGCTCGTGCTCTACCCCTTGTCGAACGCGGGCTACAAATCGATGGCCAAGATGCGTCAAGTGGCGCCGAAAATGAAGCAGTTGCAGGAGCGCTATTCGGACGACAGGCAAAAACTCTCCACGGAGATGATGGCGCTCTACAAGCGTGAAGGCGCCAACCCGATGGGTGGCTGTCTGCCGATGCTGCTGCCGATGCCAGTGTTTATTGCGCTCTATTGGGTGCTCTACGAGAGTGTCGAACTGCGGCAAGCGCCTTTCGCGCTGTGGATTCAGGATCTCTCGGAGATCGATCAGTTCTTCGTCCTACCGATTTTGATGGGCGCGTCCATGTTCCTGATGCAATATCTCAATCCGCCGCCGCCCGACCCGATGCAGGCGCGCATCATGAAGGCCATGCCCATCGCCTTTACCGTGCTGTTCCTATTCTTCCCGTCGGGACTCGTCCTCTATTGGCTCGTGAACAATATCCTCTCGCTTGCGCAGCAGTGGTACATCACTCGTAAAATCGAACGAGAGGCGGCAAAGCCCGGGACTGGTAAAAGTTAGCGCAACCGTTACCGACACTATCGCGGCGATTGCCACGCCGCTCGGCCAAGGCGGTATCGGCGTGGTGCGCCTGTCAGGCCCCGAAGCGCTTCGCATCGGCGAGACGATTAGCGCGACCGAACTGCAAACGCGGCATCTGACGCGAGCGACGTTTGAGGACAGCAACGGCGAGGCGATCGACGAAGGCCTCGCGGTCGCGTTCCGCGGCCCCGCGAGCTACACCGGCGAAGACGTTGTTGAGCTGCACGCCCACGGCAGCCCGGTCTTGCTGGCCATGTTGCTCGAACGCAGCTTGGCGCTTGGCGCCCGCATGGCGAAGCCGGGCGAATTCAGTGAACGGGCGTTTTTGAGCGGAAAGCTCGACCTGGTGCAGGCCGAAGCGGTCGCCGACCTCATCGCTAGCGGATCGATAGGCATGGCGCGAGCCGCTGTGCGCTCGCTCAAGGGCGAGTTCTCGAGGCGCGTCACGGCGCTCGACGATGCGATCAAGGCGATTCGCGTGGAAATCGAAGCGAGCATCGATTTTGCCGACGAAGCCGAGTCTTTCGTGGAGATGCGCGAGATAGAAACAAGGCTTGCTGCGCTCGCAACGCAAGTTGACGCGGTGCTCGGCGAAGCGGCGCGCGGCGCCGCACTGAGCAAAGGCTTGACGCTGGTATTGACGGGTGCGCCAAACGTTGGAAAATCAAGCCTGATGAATCGATTGGCGGGTCATGAGCGAGCGATTGTCAGCGCCGAGCCTGGTACGACGCGAGATGTTCTCCATCAGCAGATCGAGCTCGCTGGGCAGCAGCTAGAGGTCGTTGACACCGCGGGGCTGCGAAGCGCCTCATCCGAGGTCGAAGCCGAAGGCGTCAAGCGGGCGCAGGCGGCGATAGAAGAGGCCGATGTGCGACTCGACCTCTGGGATGCGAGTCGTCCTGAGACGCGAGGCGCATGGCCAGCGCCCAGCACAGGCCAAGTTGTCATTGAAGTGATGAACAAGCAAGACTTGGTGGCGACTCGCGAAACGGATTGTCTCGCCATATCCGCCAAAGACGGGACAGGTTGCGCGGAGCTTGTCAAGGAAGTCGAACGACAGGTGCTCTCCGCGCGCGGCGAACCGACCTTTCTCGCGCGCGCTCGACATGTGGAGGCGCTTCAGCGTTGCCAAGAGGCACTCAAGTCGGCGCGGCACGAGCACATCACCGCGAAGGCGCCCGAACTCGTCGCCGAGTCTCTTCGCGAAGCGCACACCGCGCTCGGCGAAATCGTCGGATTGACCACCACCGAGGATCTGCTCGGCGAGATATTTCGCAATTTCTGTCTTGGCAAGTGAACGCCTATAATTCGCCTTCATTCAACTGAAGGCGCTTGGTCGTGGTCGGATTGGCCGCAGAAGTCATTGTCATTGGCGCGGGACATGCTGGCGTGGAAGCGGCGTGCGCTGCTGCGCGCATGGGCGCGGACACGCTGCTGATCACGCAAAGCATTGAAACAATAGGACAGATGTCGTGCAATCCGGCGATTGGCGGCATTGGCAAGAGCCATCTTGTGCGCGAAGTCGATGCGCTTGGGGGTGTGATGGCCAGCGCCGCGGACGCAGCGGGCATTCAGTTTCGGGTGCTCAACGCGAGCAAGGGCGCCGCGGTGCGAGCGACTCGCGCCCAAGCGGACAGGGGGCTCTACCGCACGGCAGTGCGCCAAGCGGTTGAACGGCAAGCAAACTTGCGGCTCGTCCAGCAGGACGTGGCGAATCTCGTGTTTGAAGACGGGCGCGTTGTGGCGGTGGAAACAGCGCTTGGCATCACCTATGCCGCGTTAGCTGTTGTGCTGACAACAGGGACGTTTCTTGGCGGCGTCATTCATGTCGGTCGTGCGAGTCACGCTGGTGGTCGCGCGGGGGAGCGTCCTTCCACGCAGCTTGCCGCACGACTCCGTGAACTCGGGTTTCAAGTGGGACGCCTGAAGACCGGAACACCCCCTCGTATTGATGGTCGCACGATGGATCTCGCGCGCATGACGGAGCAGCGAAGCGACGAGCCTTTGCCGGTGATGTCGTTTCTCGGATCCATTGATGAGCATCCGACGCAAAAGCCCTGCCACATCACAGCAACAAATGAGCGCACCCACGAGATCATCCGCGCCGCGCTGAGCCACTCGCCGCTCTATGGCGGCCGAATCGAAGGCGTCGGGCCGCGCTATTGCCCGTCGATCGAGGACAAGATCGTGCGCTTTGCCGCACGCACATCGCATCAGATCTTCATGGAGCCTGAAGGCCTTGAGACGCACGAATACTATCCAAACGGCATTTCCACAAGCCTGCCGTTCGATGCCCAGCTCGCCTTGGTGCGCAGCATCAAGGGCTGCGAGGCCGCGCACATCACGCGACCCGGCTACGCCATCGAGTACGATTTCCTAGATCCGCGTGGACTATGGCCGTGGCTTGAGACGCGGCGCATCAAAGGTCTGTTCCTCGCCGGGCAAATCAACGGCACGACAGGCTACGAGGAAGCGGCGGCGCAAGGCCTGCTCGCTGGTATCAATGCAGCAGGGCACGTTGCGGCTCGCGAGCCGTGGGTGCCATCACGGCGGGAAGCCTACCTCGGTGTGCTCGTTGATGATCTCGTCACGCAAGGTGTCGCAGAACCCTATCGGATGTTCACAAGCCGGGCTGAATATCGTGTGCTGCTGCGCGAGGACAATGCCGATGCGCGACTCACGCCGAAAGGCCGCGATCTCGGGCTTGTGGATGATCACCGCTGGCATGTCCACCAGACACGTATGGCGCGAGTCTCGAAGCTGGCCGGTGCCCTGCGAACAACCCGCGTCGCGCCGAGTTCTGCGCAAGCGAAGCAGATCTCGGCAATAAGCGGCAGCAAGATCGCCACGGATGTCAGCGCCTTCGATCTATTGCGACGGCCCGAAGTCGGCGCAAGCGCGCTGCGCACGAGCCTGCAAACTAGCCTACACATCAATGAGACTTGCGAGACTTTGCCGCAAGATTGGGAGCAGGTGAAGATCGAAGCGAGCTACGCTGGCTATATTCCGCGCATGGAACGCGAGATCGAGCAGCTCAAGGCGTGCGAAGCGATGCCTATCCCTGCGTCATTCAGCTACCACACAATCAGCGGTCTGTCCGCTGAACTCGCCGAAAAACTGAGCGCACGGGCGCCAGCCAATCTCGCGGAAGCGGCGCGTATTGATGGCATGACACCAGCAGCCCTATCGATCCTCCTTGTCCATTTGAAGCGGGATGTCTCGGCCTAATATCTTGCGCACGGGCGGGATCGAATTAGACGCAGCGCAGATCGAGCGCCTGAGAGAATTCGCCGCCATGCTCGAAGCCGCCAACAAGCGATTCAACATGCTCTCGCGGCGCACGGGCAACGCCGACGCGATTCTTGAAGATCATCTGATGGATAGTCTCCGTGCGCTGCCGTTGATTGAGGGCCGATCGGCGGCAGATGTTGGATCAGGCGCAGGCTTGCCGGGTGTTCCGCTCGCCATTGCCGACGCTTCGCGCTCGATAACGCTCATCGAACGAGCGTCCCGTCGCTGCGATTTCCTGCGTCTCGTCAAGACGCGCCTCGACCTCGCCAATCTCGAAATTCTAGAAGCGGATGCGCGTGAAATCGAGCCGAATCCAGGCTTTGACACCGCGCTTGCCCGCGCACTGGCGAAGCCAGCGCAAGCGCTTCCCATTCTTGCTCGCTTGGTCAAACCGGGCGGACGCTTGCTGCTGTTTGTGGGTGATGGCAGCGAGCGGCTGCCGGGCGAGATTGAAGGGCGCTCCATACGCAGTGTTGGAGGGCCCGCCGCATGAGAACGCCGCGAGTGGTCTGCATCATCAATCAGAAGGGCGGGGTTGGCAAGACGACGACCGCGGTTAATCTCGCGGCGGCGCTGTCGCAGCTTGGCTCTCGAACCTTGCTTGTGGACCTCGACCCGCAAGCGAACGCGACGCTTGGCTTCGGGGTGCAGCCGAGTAGCTTGCGAGCAAGCCTCTATGATTCGCTTGTTGAAGATGCATCGATCATTGAGGTGCGAGTGACAGGGCTCGCTGCGGGCGTGGACCTGTTGCCCGCGCATGGTGATATGACAGGCATGGATGTGGCGCTGCAAGCCTTGGAATCGCCGCAAACACGGCTCAAGTCCACGCTTGCGGACATTCGCGCAGACTACGATGTTATTTTGATCGACTGCCCGCCGACGCTCAATCAGCTCTCCATCAACGGCCTAGGTGCCGCGAGCGGCATCATCATCCCGATGCAGTGCGAATACTATGCGCTCGAAGGACTGTCGGCGCTGCTCGATACCATTGACACCGTGCGCGACGCTGTGAATCCGGCGCTTGAGATCGACGGCATACTGCGCACCATGTACGACCCGCGCAGCAATCTGACGCGCGACGTGTCAAGGCAGCTTGTGCGCTACTTCGACCGCCTGTTGTTTCGCACGGTCATTCCGCGCAATGTGCGTCTCGCCGAAGCGCCGAGCCACGGCGAGCCAGCGACAGTTTATGATGCGAAATCGAGAGGCGCGATCGCCTATCAAGCACTTGCGGTGGAGTATCGGAGGCGTTGCTTATGAATGCGGCCAAGCGCGGATTGGGGCGCGGTCTAGACGCACTGCTTGCGGGGCGGGAAGCGCCCGAGCCCTTGGAAGGCCGGCTCAAACAGGTGCCGATCGATCTCATTCGGCGAAATAGCGATCAACCGAGGCGTCATTTTGGCGAAGACGACCTCGCCGCGCTCGCCGATTCGATCCGAGAGCAAGGCGTGCTCGAACCTGTGCTGCTGCGGCCGGCTGGCGAAGGAAACTACGAGATCGTTGCCGGCGAGCGGCGTTGGCGAGCCGCGCAGCAGGCAGGACTGACGCAAATACCGGCTTTGATTCGCGATGTGGACGATAGTCAAGCACGCGCTGTGGCGCTCGTCGAGAACATGCAGCGTGTTGATTTGCGCCCGCTAGAGCAGGCCGAAGGCCTCCATCAACTGATGAGTGAGCACAGTCTCACGCAGCAGGCGGTATCCGAGACTGTTGGCTTGTCGCGCGCCAAAGTGGCGAATCTTCTGCGGCTTCGTGCGCTAGAGCCGGAAGTCAAGTCGCTGCTTGATGCCGAGCAGCTGAGCGAGGGACACGCCAAGGTGCTGCTCGGTCTCAGCGAAGGATTGCAAATCAGGGCTGCGAAGGAAGCGGCAATGAGCGCGCTGTCTGTGCGTCAGACAGAGACGCTGGTCAATCGACTGCGAAAATCCGAGACGGCGGCAGACCTCGATCAGCGTGAGGATGCGAATAAAGATGCAGACACGCGCATTCTCGAACGCGAACTTGGCGAGCGCCTCGGTGCTAAGGTGAGCATACGCACCGGCAAGCGCGGCAAGGGCCGACTGGTGATTCAGTATTCCTCGCTCGACATCCTTGACGGGATTTTGCGCCGAATTAGAACCGGCTCGTAATCGTCAGCCTTGCATTGAGCGGCGCGCCGACGCTTGCCTGGTGCGTGCTATGCGAGTGCGGAAAATAGAGTTCGTCCGTCAGGTTCTCGATGTTCAGCTGCACGCGAAGGGTCTTGGAGACTTGGTAGTACGCGCAGGCGTCGAATCGCGTGTAGCTCGGCAGGACGGCGCTGTTCGAGTTGTTGATGAAACTCTCGTCCTGATAGGTGAGGCCGAGGCCGAGCGCAAACTTCTCTGAGATTTGCAGGCGGTTGTATATGGAGAAGGTGTGCTCCGGCAGCTCGCGCGGTCGTAAGCCTGTGGCGCCTGCTCGATTGACCTGCTCGCCGTCGAGATAGCTGTAGCCAGCCGAGACAAACCAATTGCGAGCGGCCTGTCCCTTGATCTGCGCTTCGAAGCCGGAGATTTCGGAGTCGATGACATCGAGCGTTGCGGGGTCGTCGTCTGCGACTTGGGGCGATCTTTGCTCGATCTCAAAGAGCGCGGCGGTGAGGCTGAAGGCGGGTCCAATATCCCATTTCACCCCCGCCTCCAAGTTCGTAAAAGTGTTCGGTTCGAGCCGGTCGTTCGAGCCATTGATGTTGGCGAACTGTTCGCCGCTTCTCGGCAGGAACGATTCGCTGTAGCTCGCGTACAACGAGAGATTTTCCTGCGGCTTATAGACGATGCCGAGGCGCGGCGTGACTTGTTCATCTTCTCTGCGTCTTGTTTCGTCTGCCGGAAGGTTGAAGACGTCGATATCAAAGCGATCATAGCGGGCACCGACAATCAGGTGCAGGTTGCTTGAGCCCTTAATTTCGTCTTGGATGTAGGCCGAAAACACATCGATGCCGACTCGCGTGTCGTCGTTAAGGTCTGACGTAAAGCTGTTTGTCGTGGCCATGCCGGCGGCATTGATGCCGTGGCCTGCGTTCAATCGCAGGGGCTTCGCGATGGTGAAGATCTCATTGTCGTCAGACGTTGTGTTCCAGAACGAATTGAAGCGATCTTGATCAGAAGATGTGTCGATGACCTCGGCGCCGGCGATGAAGGTGTGAGAGACCGCCCCGGTCGCCACTTCAGCGATCAGATTTCCCGACAAGATGATGTTCTGACGATCGGTGGTGTCCACATAGCCATCGAGCGTCACCTGCTCTGGCGAGGCGCTTTGATTGTAGCCGGACGCATAGAAATTCTGATACAGCTTGTCGTAGTCGCCGTAGAACGCGCTGAAATTACCTTTTAGATTCTCGCTAAAGTCATGCTGCAAGGCGGCGCGAAGCAAATGCGCGGTGATTTCGGTGGTGTTGAGTTCCGGGTCGCCAAAGACAATGTCCTCGAACGCTTCGACAGGTTCTCCGTCCGCCCCGGTGGGAATGCCGCGATCAATGAAGCGTTGGTGGTCCACATACTCATAAGCGAGGTCGAGCGTCGTGCCCGTTGCGAACTCGAATTTGGCGGTGGGGTTGATGCCGATTCGATCACCGTCATAGGCATCGCGGTGATTGTTGAGGCGTTCATAGAATGCATTGATCCGATAGGCCGAGTGGTCGCCGGTCGAGAAGTTGCTGTCGATCTGCGCGTCAAACTCGCCGAATGTGCCGGCACCCGCAGAGACATCGGTGAACGTCTCGCCGATCACGCCCTTTTTCGTGACGCGATTGAGAATGCCGCCGGTGCCGCCTCGCCCGAAGAGGAGCGCATTCGGACCGCGCAGGATTTCCACCTGCTCCAAATTGTAGAGCGGACGGTAGTATTGAACATCGTCGCGTGCGCCGTCAATGAAGAAATCCGCTGTTGATCGCACGCCGCGAAAAACGACGGCGTCGCGGTGGCCTTCGCCTTGAGAGTTACTGACCCCTGGCGTGTAGTCAACAATGTCGCCGATGCTCGTGAAGCCTTGCACTGCGATTTGCTCGGCAGTGATGATCGACAGGCTCTGCGGCACTTCAAGGATGGGGGTGGGGGTTTTGAGCGCGTTGATGCGGTCGGCGTACAAATGCTTGGCAACGACGACGATCTCTTCGAGCGTGGATTCTTGTTGTAAGTCTTGTTGTTCGGCGTGTGCGAACGGTACGCAGGCGCATAGGAAGAAGAAGCCTGCCGAGAGAAGATATCGATTCATGGGCGGAAACAAACGCAAATGAGAACGATTTATATTTGCATCCATTGTGCCCTTTGTCAAGCTGGCAACGGCAGCTGTCTCTTGTTTAACTAGCATTCATGCAAAATCGACTCTTGACACTTTCGCGCTGCTTCGTGTCCAATTACCCCTGAACGGTGACGTGGCAGGCTGCTGAGGCTACAGTCGCATGGTAGGAGATTTGATACGGAGCGGTTTCGGACAAGGATGCGCAAAGATTGGTTTTATCTAGATGAGCGGTTCCTCGTGCTGCTGCACCCGCCAACGGCGTGGTACTAGGCGGAGTCGCCTCGGGTGGCTGTTCCGCAATACGGAATCTCAGTCTGATGTCCTTCCGTTATATCGGTTCGAAGGCCCGTGTCACAAGAGCAATACTTGACCGAGTAGGTGAGCCGGATGGGGGAATCTTTCATGACGCGTTCTCAGGCACTGGTGTGGTGGCGCGGGCCGCCTCGGAAGCAGGATGGAAAGTTCACGTCAACGATCACCTGATATCCTCGGCCATTATGTCGCTTGCACGAGTGACATCGTCCGAGCAAGCCGATTTTAGTTTGATTGGAGGATATTCTCAGGCCATCGACGAACTAAATGCAGCGGAACCCGTTAGTGGATTCATCTGGCGGGAATACAGCCCGGCATCGGCAAGGCACTGTGATGTCGAACGCATGTACTTCACGGAACATAACGCCAAGAAGATCGATGGCATGCGAAGGCAGATCGAGCAGTGGCGCAATGACGGCAGCCTCAATGACGCAGAAACGTACGTCTTGATTGCCGATTTGATGGGCGCTGCGAATAGGGTCGCCAACACGGCGGGCACCTACGGTTGTTTCCTCTCCAGATGGCAGAAGCAATCACTGGCAAACATTGCGGTTGTTGCGAGGATCCTGCCTCAGCAAGCACCACACGCCACAATGACCTCGGATGATGTTGCAAAATTACATTACGAGTTAGAGGACACCGTTTACTTTGACCCCCCATACACCAAACGCCAATATGCGGCGTACTATCACGTATTAGAGACAATTGCGCTGGGGGATGAGCCGACAATCGGAGGAGTATGTGGGATAAGACCATGGAAGGATAAAGCTTCCGACTATTGCTACAAGGCGCGAGCTGCTATGGCACTAGAGCGGCTCGTTGAGGGCTGTCGGGCGAGACGCGTATTCCTTTCATACAGTGCCGAAGGGCACGTTTCTCTCGACGTATTGGCTAGCAAGCTCGAAAATGTCGGAAGAGTGCAGTTGCATGACTTAGACCAAATTGGCCGTTACAGGCCAAACCGCAAGGCGTGCCAAGCTGGCTCCGAGGTGCAGGAGGTGCTATTTGAAGTGCAAAAATCGGCAAGGCCGTACTGTTTGACGGCGTAGAATTTGAAAACGTTCGAAGCACGGAAATTAGCCGCGGTCAATTCCGCTATAGCTTCCATCGTTGGTGATGGGAGCGATGCCTCCGAACTCCGAATGCAAGTTTTGGAGGCAGTAGCTGCTCGAATCGGCGGCTTCGGTCTAGAAGCCTTTCAGTCCCGGTTTGGCGTCGATCCGATAGAAAAACAGGGAGAACTACTAGATCAGGCAAGAGTGGTCTTGCGGTGTATTGATCACACGGGCATTCATCCCGCATTATGTTTGAGTGTTTTGGCGCGTGAAGCTCTGGATGCAAGCGTTCGGCGCACGGAGGGTGCATATCACACCGACTTTCGACTGGCACAATATTTGGCAGAAGGCATAGGCACGAAACTGAAGCCGGATGCCAAGATTCTGGATCCAGCGTGCGGTGCCGGCATCCTGCTAACAGCTGTTTCCATAGTAGCTTGCCGTTCTGATCGAGCCAAAACTAGTGACTGGCTTCGGCACTCGATATATGCAGCGGATTTGTCTCCGATCGCTTTGCGCGGGACATTGCTCTCTCTTTCAGCATTGACGGACGACATCGACTCACTTGAGGCGATGCGACAAAAATGGCGAATCCAAGACAGCTTGTTGGCAGAGGATGAAGTCTGGCATTCCATGGCGCACGACGGGTTCGATGCATTTATAGCCAACCCTCCTTGGGAGAAGGTAAAGCTCACCCGTCACGAGTTCATCAAGGCGAACGGTAGCGAGCGTCACTATGGATCAAGCTACTCAGATGAAGGATTGGCGGGATACGACATCGCGAGGGCACGAAAGGCGAACCTAGCTGCAAATTTAGTTATAAAATACCCGAGCCTAATTGGCGGTGAGCCTGATTTCTACGTCGCGTTTGCGGATATGGCGCTGAAGCTAACCCGCTTCGGTGGAATCGGCGCTTTGATCGTTCCAGGAGGGCTGATACGGTCGAAAAATACCCAGAGTCTTCGGCGCAAGCTTATCGAAAATTCCAAGGAATTAAGTTTTACAATCATGTCGAATAAAGCGAGGCATTTCGCCATCGATACGAGATTCAAGTTCCTATTGGTTAACTATACCAAGGCCGACGCAGGCGTAAAAAAAGTTCACCGAATCGGAATGATGCATGCCCATACTAGCGACGACCGTATCATGGCTAGCAGTAAAACCAACATTCCTTTACGTGCGCTTAGGGAGCTCCGGCCTGACCTGACATTGCCAGAAGTGAGAACGGCTTCGGAATGGCGCTTGTTTGAACGAATGCAATGTCGTAGCATAACTGACTTAGCTGACCCGCTTCCTTGTAAAGCGGCGTTCTGTCGGGAAGTCGATATGACTCGTGATAGACCCCACTTTGTGAGGGAGCCACAGCCCGACTACCTGCCGTTAGTCGAAGGGCGCATGGTTCATTTGCATAGGTTGGGATGCAAGGCTTACGCTTTTGGCGAGGGGCGAAGTGCTCGATGGCGAAGTTGCCCCCCCGGCCGAAGTGTGATTAGGCCGCAATTCTGGGTATGGAAGGATGCCCTATCTCCTCAGGCTGCTGAGCGGGTCCGGCGAACTAGAGTGGGCTTCTGCGATATAACTGGACAAACGAACGAGCGTTCAATGATGGCAGCCATAATTCCGCCAGGCTTGGTCTGCGGCAATAAAGTGCCCACTGTTGAATTTCCCAACGACCGCTCGGAAGAACGTCTACTGCTGTGGCTCGCAGTCGTAAACTCGCTACCGTTCGACTGGCTCATCCGGCGCGTTGTGACGACTACAGTAAATTACTTCGTACTTTCATCAGTTCGACTGCCTTCGCTTGATATGGGTAGCTCGCCAGCCCGGCGGCTTGTTGAGATCGCCCGACGGCTTAAGGACCTCGATTCTAAAGGTGATGTTAGTCTGGCGGACTGCTGGCATACTGCGAGCCTGCGTGCAGAAGCGGACGTGATCGTTGCGAGTGCGTACGGGTGTAACGAAGATGACCTGTGGATGATAATCGACGACTTCCCGTTGCTCGACCGTGAGCAGCCGTCGTTGCCAGAATCCTCGAAGTCGACTGTGACAGCAGATATGCTCATCAGTACATGGAGACACCAAAAAAAGTGCCCGGGAGGCGATTCGTTTCGAAGATTGCGAGAAGCTGAAAAACTGGGTGCAGTTCCGTACCTAAGCTCAGAATTTTCGAGAGGGAGCTTGGGAACCTTTAGCAAGATAGGGAGGTGCCCGGGATGAGTAGCGGTTCACAAGTAATGCGTGTCGTTTTCCAGATATTGAAGCCTGGTGACCGTCTAAAAATGAGTGCAGTTTCGAACGTTTCGCAGACAGGAGGGGGTGCCCGGGATCTACGATTCCGTCCCGAAAACGCGTTTCTGCCAGTCTTCAAAAGAATGCTTCCCGAGATAGTCTTGGAAACCCGGAGAGCCTCACTGATTGAGACCTATAGCGGAACAGTCTATTGGGAAGCGTCAGGGCAAGAGCACTCGCGGAAAATGAAGGTATGGCCAGCCACTGAGGCAAGGCGAGACGAATGCCGCATTGGAGGAGTCAACCACTTTGATTTTTCTGGGCTGGTAAAAGACGACCCGGCTGGTCGGAGATCTATATTTATGCTATTTCAACTGCGTAGTGGCGTCGTTCGGGTTCACTTCACAACGGAGACCAGTTTGAGGTCAGAAAGCTGGAACTCGACCATCAAGAGCTTCGCCAATTATTGGATGAAAACGCAACACCGGTCGGCATTTCTGGATCTTGAGACAAATGAGAGATTCCCCGATGATTAATGCCAGTGAGATTTTGGCGCTTCTGGCTGAGCAGCGTAATGTTGTGGTGGCCGGACCGCCTGGAACTGGCAAGTCGATGCTCTTGGGGGAGGTGGCAGCCCTATTCGAAAGCCAGGCAGGGGAAAGCGCTCCTGAATACAGTGCGGAAGCGTCTGTACCTATTCCGGCCCTAACAGGTGCTCGCCTCGCGAAGACGATAGGCAAAGTTGGGAACAGACGAGTTTTTCGTTCTGTGCTGCATCAGTCGAGCAAGTATCGCGAGTTTCTAACCGGAATGATGCCAGACGCACGGGCGGAAGCTGCGCCGGGAAAGTTCCGTGTGACGGAAGGTATACTCTACAAAGCAAGCGAATTCGCTAAGCGTGCTGACCATGCGGCACTGGTGATCATCGACGAAATCAACCGCGGTCCAGCGGTACAGGTCTTTGGAGGCTCAATCGTCGCAATGGAGGGGGATAAGCGTCTCGGACCGGGCGGCAAGCGGAGACCATCGACACAGTATTTCGAACTCTTGGATCCTAACACTGGGGACTTGATTGAGTACGCGTTTCCAGAGTCGCTATATCTCTTAGCAGCCATGAACCAAGCGGACGTATCGGTGGAGCCGCTGGACGTGGCGTTCTTACGGCGTTGGGCGCCTCTTACGCTGGAACCGTCTTCCTCAGTGCTGAGGGAGTATTTCGGGATTGGTGCTGACGAAGGTGATTTGCTTCCAGAATCACCGTTATCGCGAGAACATGTTCTGCAAGCGACTGTTAGAGCTTTTGATGCAGTGAATAAACGTATCGCGCTAGGTCGGGGACCCCAGTTCCAGATAGGGCACGGAATGCTAATGCCACCTGGAGGAATGCCGTCTGACTTGACAAGTGTTCTGAGTGCACTGGTAGCAGTGTGGAAGGTGTTGAAGAATCACATTGACGAAGTGTTTTTCGGTGATGTTCGTGGCGTGGCAGTTGTGCTTAACGCAAGCTTGGGGATCCCCGAGAATCCCTACTCGCTCGCGGAGAGGTCGTTTGGTGATGCGCCCAAGGCAGAAATCGAGGGACCAGTCTCGGTCGGTCCCGATGAGATTTATGGCCTGATGCGAGCACTGGCTACTTCGGAACTGCCGATAGATGTCTGAGTGGCAGCGCTACAGTGCGGTCGAATATTCGCGTCCGGCCGCACTCGCTGAGGAGATTTCAGGCCGCTCTCAAATACCAATCGGTCGTGCGAATAAGCTGCTTAGCGATTCGGCGGAACGTATACGTCGTCTCCTCGGTCTTGAAACTGATCCAGTCTGCCGAATGGATGGTGGGGTTCAATTTCAAAACGTCGCCGGTATTGTGCTCGTAGCACCTCGGATCGAGTTGGAGATCGCACCAAAATTCCTCGGTGACGCGCCCGGCTGGCGTGAAGACTTTTTCTTACTTGCCACACTCTCATCTCATGGCCGACTGCTCGACAGAGACGGGCTAAATTCAGCCGCACGTAGAACATCCAATCTCGCGACCTTGATTGCACGTAGCTTTCTAGAGATGTGCAGCCAAAATAGTCGCCGCCCTATTCGTTCCTACCATCGATTGCCGCACACAGGACTTTCGCTTGAAGGTGAATTTGACCCGGAAGAGTTGACATTTCCCAGCGAGGATGGCTTCGAACAGGAAGTGACGACGTTTACCAGCACGAACTCCTACAATGCGGTGCTTCGTGCTGCAGCATTAAGACTTTTCGGCATAGTTGCAGATGCGGATATGCGTGCCCGGCTTGAACGAATAATCCAGAGCCTGCCTCGACAGGCGATCCCAGTCCGTCTAAACGAACGGCGACTTCCGAGTCGTGCATGGCTATGGCAGCCAGCCTACGATCTCGCTGTCGACATACTGCGAGGATTTGGCGGGACGTTCGATCCAAAAAACCTGACCGCACCAGGATACATAGTAAGCACTTGGCAAACTTGGGAAGACCTTGTGTCGATAGCACTCCGATTGAGTTTCGGTGCTAGAAACGTTCATGTGAAATCTCGACATCGACTTGGCTCAAAAGTTGTTGGGAATGTAACCTCTGTGGTGAATGTCACGCCGGACTATGTGATAGCCATCGATACCGACTACGGGCGGCGAGCCGTGGTGGTAGATGCTAAATACAAAGGCAGCGTTGATCGGGGGTCGCGAACGGTATCAAGTAGCGACACCTATGAAGCGCTCGCTTTCTCCAGAGCCACGGGCGCGAACGAAGTTGTTCTGGTGTATCCAACAACGATTGGGAGCCGTGCGAGAGCACTAGGTTTCGTGGGATCTGCAAGCGAGTTTGCGAACATTGAGGTGGGGAGCACTCGCATCCGTGCAGTCGAAGTCGGGGTCCGGGGCGTGGCGGCGGCTCAAGGATTGCGGCGGTTCGCGGGGTCTCTGCGGTCGGCAATTGTCAGTGCGTCGTAGGATGTTGCGTGGACAGGGTTTTGGGAGAGGCTATTGGACAGTAGCGCGCGAATCTGCGGAGATTCAACATCGGGCACAAGTACGGTCAGCCTAACACGTAGCGTCCGGCGACAAACAACGCATGCGGAGCGTGTTCCTTCTTGGAAGAGAGGTTCTGGGTGGGAGCAATGATGGAGCTGTTCTAGAGGAGGAAGAGCTTGGCGAAGAATCGGAAAGCTAGCGCCAGGCCGCTCGAAGATGCTGGCAGGAAAGCTGTGCACGCGACCCATTCTGAGGTGCTCCCCATTCCCTGGACAGTTCGAGGGCGGAAATAAGGTGTGCTCCGGTGACTGAACGCCCTCTGGAAATGAAGTTTACGCGGGTCATGGCCGGCCGGCAAGCTCCGGTGTTCCCCGGTGATCGGGACGGGGCAGCCCCCGCCAAGGCCCCCGATGGGCTGGCGCGCCCCGCGAGGCACACGCTCGCGGGCGTGCGCCCACCGAGCGCCGAATGCGGCCTGACATGGTTGTAGAAGTCGAGCCACGCCCCGATCAGCTCGCGCGCGTGCCGACCGTCCTCAAGTTCGTGCAGGTACACGCACTCGTACTTCAATGAACGCCACAGCCGCTCGATGAAGATGTTGTCCAGGTACCGGCCCCGGCCGTCCATCGACATCTTCGCTCCTGCCGCCAGCACCCTGCCCGTGAACGCCTCGCTCGTGAACTGCGAGCCCTGGTCTGTGTTGAAGATCCCCGGCGTCCCGCCCAGCAGCGCGTCCTCCAGCGCCTCCAGGCAGAACCCGACGTCCACCGTGTTCGACAGCCGCCACGACAGCACGTGCCTCGTCGCCCAGTCCATCACCGCCACCAGGTAGAAAAAGCCGGACTTCACTGGGATGTACGTGATGTCCGCGCACCAGACCTGATCCGCCTCCACAATGTCCATGCCCCGCAGCAGGTACGGGTGCACGCGGTGGCCGGGCCCCGCCGCGCTCGTTCTCGGCGGCGGCCGCGCCGCGCGAATCCCCATCAGCCGCATCAGCCTCCGCACCCGCTTCGCGTTCACCTCCGCCGACTCAAGGCGCAGGTGCGCGCACATCTGCCGCACGCCGTAGAACGGATAGGCCGTGTGCAGCTCGTCCATCCGCCTCATCAGCGCCAGGTTCGCCTCGCTCTCGCCTGCCGGAATGTAGTAGACGGACGACCTGCCCGCGCCCGCCAGCGCGCACTGCCTCACAATGCTCAGCCCCTCCATCGCGCCCACCGCCGCCAGGCGCTCCGACCGGCTCATCTCCCCAAGCCCCGTAGAAAAAAATCCCGCTCCATCGTCAACTCCCCGTCTTCGCGTGCAGCTCCCGGACCGTCGCCTCATGGTCATCGCCTCGCTTCCCCGCGCCGCCCTCGAACGCCGCCGCCGCTCCCTCCGACGCCTGCCGCTTCCATGCGCTCACTTGATTCGGGTGCAGCCCGTTGCGCTGCGCGATCCCTTGGACCGTGTCGACCTCCTTCAGCGCCTCAAGCGCAACGCGCGCCTTGAAGCCCGCCGTGAACCTTCTCCTTTTTTGACCCATTCCTGTGTCTCCTTCTTAAGCTCGGAGCACACCTTGGCAACCTGTCCGAAAATTGGGGAGCACCTCATTCATCCCAAACTACAACTCCGACGTTATTCTGAGGCCTTGCTATTAATTGGCGGAATCGCAACCCTCGGAATCTTCGCCAAAACGTAGTGTGATACCTGATAAGGAAACGACGGGTAGTTAGACCGCACGCGGATGGGATCAAAGCGCATTTGATCGGTATGCCCATCTCGATCAGGATGGGCCGAAGCTCGTTAGACAATAACAAACAGCGTATTCCTCTGATTCGCGCCCAATCTGCGTTAAGTCGTCAGGGCAAGAAAACCAACCTTTTGTTCGAAGGTCTTGACAAGGATTACTCAGACTTTTATTGCCCCTCCAAACAACTGGACATTGGGCGCACGGGCGTCGGGCGTCCACCTAATAGTTACGCGCCCACCGGAATAAGCGGATGCGTCGAACTTCACCTCGGACGCATTGATGAGTTTGGCGATCTCCGCGCCATATTTCTTCTTTAACGGAACGGTCCTCGGTGTGCTTGTCAAATAGCAACGACTGGAAAGGGTGCGCAATCGTTCCAAGTCGGTGTCGTTCGGAAGCCGATGTCTCCCTTTGTTCATGGGAGTGACTATAGATGTAGGCTTTCCTTCAAGCATTTCATTCCAAACATCTTCGTTGTGAGCATTGCGGGACCCGTGATGTGGAACCTTGAACGAATGCGAAAGCGGGTGTCTGCCTCGACGGGCTTCAACCACTGCCCGCCAGCCTTTTAGGCGGTCTCCTCGCTCCTCTAAGTCTGCGCCGAGAAGCACGCCTTGTTGTCCCACTGATAAGAGCATCGCAACAGAGAGATCGTTTCGAGAGGGCTCGGAAATTCTGTGTTTGGGGCTGCCCTCGCTTTTGTTGGGGAAATCGGCAATTCGTCTTAGGAAATCTGTGAATTGTTTACTGGACGGAGAAAGCGCACGCAATTCCACCCGCCGATTATGGGCTAGTTCATCCGCGTCGCAATCAAGCACTATCGTATCTTCTTGAAGGACTTTTACCTGTCGCGGAGTTTCCGCAGCAAGTTTTAGACAATTCAAAAGTTCAGATCCACCGCGGTCAAGGATTTTAACGGGCTGGTCTTCATGAACTTGAAGAAAAGCGAGGAACTCCTCACGCCGCAATGCTGCTCCAACGGACAGCCTAGCTTTGGGGCACGCTTCTAGTGTTTTGGCCAATCCCTTGACATGGTCATCGTGCCAATGAGAAGCACTGACTGAAATAACAGCTTCTTCAACCGGAATGCCGAGAGCGGTCAGATAGGAGATAGAAGCTGGCTCGTGATTGTCATCAAGACACGAATCGATAATCGCCCACTTTCCGGATCCGATGTGAATGACGATGCTCTCGCCGTACCCAGGACCAAAGACAGAAAGTTCGATTTCATTCGCTTCGGGAAGCTTCATCCCAGTTAATGTTTTCCACGAGTGTTTTAGCTTTTTTCAATGCTCGATTAAAGTCTGCCTTTGAATGAGCCGGAAGCTGTCGAAAATATAGTTCTGATACCTTGCGAATTTGGCCAGACGGCAAGCGCTCCCGCCCGATTACCCATCGTACGATAGCGCCCTCTTTTAGAAGATGTCTCTCCCGCGTACTAACATCGTCTATTGAGAAGAATGCTTGATCGGTCGGAAGAGGCGATTTTGACTGGACGTTGGTCATTTTCACGAAGAATTCACTTCCGCGGATGCTCTCTACATAGCCTTCCCATTCCGCAGAAGGTGTGAGCGTTCGTTTTCGGAATTCTCGATTTTCTTCCGATGTTAGCTTGGGGAAACGTGCGAGGATTTCTTCGATGTCTGGTAGGCTCTGATGAGCCTTGTTCAAATCGAAGGCACCGGAGATATTAACCTTAACTCGTCTTTCGATGTAGTCATCTTTGTCTTGACTGATGACAGAGTGACGAGGCTCGAACTCGAGTTGTCTGCGAACAGCGGTTGAGGAGGAAAAAGTCATAGTTACATTATCCCCGCTTGCATTAGGGTGTCGATGATAGTTTCGGCTTCTTCCATCGCCGGCTCGAAATGTTTAGCCAACATGTCAATTGCCACTTCGCTTCCATGCCCTTCGGGGAGATTTGAAAACTCGTGGTGGGAATTGACTCGAATATAGACCGCAGAATTATCCATAATGCGTACCGACGGTTCTATTGTGGCATTTGTCTGGACAATGTGACCATCAACCAACTTCGACTTTCGCCGCATGGTTAACGTCTGGAGACCTCCGGTTAATTCTCTATCTTCCGCATCCATCCCTTCACCATAAGACCCCCACGGCTCTAGAGGTGCCAATTTCCGGCCAAGCCGTATTCGTGAAGAAGCATTCGGCAACCTGAAATGCACATCTCGATTAATGCCAAGCGCAAAAATTGGGGTGTGGTGGAGATATTCACCGAAGATCATCGTAGCTATGTCTACGAGTTTGACCCATGGAGCGGCAAGAGTCTCGACGTGAAAGCGATCAGCTTGAACGCTATAGGTACGCGTATCAAGTGAAAACTGGGTGAAGTCCCGAGATGTGAGAACATCCCCGGATAGTTCGGATTCATCGACTTCAATACCCTTGCTATGTAGCCATGCCGGATGGAAAATGGCGGGATTGAATTTTCCAAGGAAGACGATCGAGCAGCCAGAAATATCTGCCGAAATTACCATTTGCGTGATCCTAATCCTATAGCTCTTTGAATATTGTGGGAGAAGTGTCCCTTGCTCCGCCATGAACATGGCACCAAGAGGCGATGATCGGAAACCGGAGCTCAGAAGTGGTTCGAATGCTACAGTCAAGCCCATGTACAGTCAAGGTGGTTGTTGCCAGCAGGGGACTTAACGCTGCCATCAAAAGAAAGTTGGAGAGGCTGCGAGTTGGCGAGGATTCAGAAGTCGATGCCGCGAACGGCTTTGATGCCGGCATCGAACGGATGCTTGATGGCGCGCATCTCGCTCACAAGGTCGGCGTAATCGCAGATGCCCGCTTTGGCATCGCGCCCAGTGAGGATGACGCTGGTGCGCGCGGCTCGCGCCTGCAGACCTTGGATGACATCATCCTCCGCCAAAAAGTCACAGCGCAACGCGATATTGATCTCATCGAGCACCAGCAGGTCGTAGTCACCGCTTTTCAGCATGGCGCGCGCCTGTGCAAATGCGGACTGAGCCGTCGCGGTGTCCCGGTCGAGGTCTTGCGTGTCCCAGGTGAAGCCTTCGCCCATCGTGTGCCAATCGAGTTGGTCTGGGAATTTCGCGAAGAACTGGCGTTCTCCAGTTTTCCACGCGCCCTTGATGAATTGCACCACGCCGACCCTCTGCCCCCAGCCAAGCGCTCGCGCGATGACGCCAAAGGCGGAACTTGACTTGCCCTTGCCCTCGCCGGTGTAGACGAGCACCAAGCCTCGCTCGGTGGCCGAAGCCGCCTGCACTCGCTTTCGGTGTTCCGCCTGCTGGGCTTGCATCTTTTCCTTGTGGCGCTGCGCTTCAGTCATGATCTAAGTCTCGAAGTTGGAAAGCGGCATGATGCCACCAAACGCAACCGAGACAGCGAAATGCTGCGCCTCGATGCCAGTCCCGGAACAGGCCGCCTTGATAACGCCCGAGTGCGTCACGACCGCGATGCTTTCCTGTCGTTCCGACCAGTCGGCGAGGGCGCGGGCGGCGCGGCTTTTCAGCATCGCCACGCTTTCACCGCCGTGCGGGCGGGCGTGCATGAAGTCTTGCGACCAGGCATCAAGCTCCGCTTTTGGCAGTTGCGACCAAGAGCGCCCCTCCCAAGTGCCGAAGTCCATCTCGACAAGACGGTCATCGACATCCATCGGCAGCCCGCGCGTGCGGGCAATGAAACACGCCAGTGTGCGACAGCGTTGCAAGGGACTCGAAACGACCCGGCTGACGATCGGCAAGGCGCGCTCCACCGTGGATGCCTCTTCCGCAAAGGTGTTGCGCAATCCAACATCCAACCGGCCATAGCACAGGTCTGCGGGCACGTCGGGTCGCGTATGGCGAACCAGAATCAGCCCCATGCGCCGACGCCCACGCAAACGCCCAGATAGAGGCCTATCTCGCTCGTTTGCTGCACGGCACCGAGGGTATCGCCGGTATAGCCGCGCAGCCGACGCTCAACGGCGAGCCGCATCAACACATGCCCCAGCACGACACCGAGCATGGCGCAAAGAGCTGTCGTGGCTGCGAGCGTCCAAAAGAGCATCGCGAGCAGCGCCAGCCCGGTGCCGCCGCTGACAATCCAACCTGTTGGCGTCAAGCGCTGGGCGATCGGTTTGGCGATGCCGTTTTCACGCGCATACATGCTGGTCTGCATGGTGACAATGCACGACAGGCGAGACAGGCCGCCGCTAGCAATCAGCGTCACGCAAAGCGGCAAGGGTTCAAGACTTGCGAGCGTGGCAACGCGCATTCCCAAAGCCAGCATCAGCGCCAGGGCACCGAATGTGCCGAGGCGGCTGTCGCGCATGACTGCCAAGCTGGCAGTGCGGCGAGCGTCGTCGGTGCCATCGCCATCGGTCAAATGGCTGGTTTCGGTGAACTTGGCACCCAAGCCGTCAAAAGTGTCGGCAAGTCCGTCCTCGTGCAACGCACCGGTGAGCGCCAAACACGCCGCGAGCGCGAGCAGAACCGCCACTATCCCAGGTAGCGCGAGATTGGCGAAACAGAATATGGCGGCACCGAAGCCGCCGATCAGGCTGCCGACCAAGGGATAGTAGCGTACAGAGGCGGCAAGCTGTTTGGTGTCGGCGGACCCGATGACCGGAACCGGCAGCCGGGTGAGGAACTGTACAGCGAGGGCGAGGGCGCCCAATTCCCGAAAGACCGCAGTGCTCACTTCAGATTGAGAGATGTGTGGTCACTGACGCCAGCCGAATCAAAGCTCGCCATGTCGCTCAGCATGGCTGCCGCCGCCCGCACCAGCGGCCAAGCGAGCAAGGCGCCGGTGCCTTCGCCAAGTCGCAAATCCAAGTCAAGCAAGGGCACCGCGTCAAGCGCCTCGAGAACGGCAGTATGTGCCGCTTCCGCAGAGCGGTGTGCGAACACCAGGTGCGACCTTGCCTCCGGCATCAGGCGCAGTGCCGCCAGCGCAGAAACAGTAGCGATGAAGCCATCAATGAGCACCAGCTTGCCGGATGCGGCGGCGCCCATGATGGCGCCGGTCAGCATCACCGTCTCAAAGCCTCCATATTCGCGCATTGCTTCCTGCGGGCCGAGCTGTGCCGGTGTTCGCTGCGCCGCGGCGTCCAATACGCGCTGCTTTCTGATCAAGCCGTCGTCGTCGATCCCGGATCCCCGCCCGACTAGTCGGGCAACGGGCAGATTCAGCAGCTTGGCCGCCACGAGGCTCGCCGACGAAGTGTTGGCAATACCCATCTCACCATAGCAGGCGACCTCGTGCTCGTCTTGACTGCCAATCAGTGTGCCAACATCTAGCGCATGCTTGAATTGTTGCGCCGACATGGCCGCACGCTCAGCCGAGTTGTTGGTGCCGTTGCCGATGCGCCTGGAAATGAGCGCCGGGTGCGCCATGGCCTGCCCCCGAACACCCGCATCGACAACTGCGAATTCAACGCCGAGCGCCTGCGCGAGAACATTGGCGGCGGCGCCTCCGGCCAGAAAGTTGCTAAGCATCTGCCGCGTCACTTCCTGAGGGAAGGCTGAAACGCCAGCTTCGGCAATGCCGTGGTCGGCAGCAAAAACCGTTAATTTGCAGCGCCCCGCAGTGGGTGTCAGCGTTTGTTGAACAGACGCGAGTTGCGCCGCAAGCGCTTCGAGTCTGCCAAGTGAACCGACCGGTTTGGTCTTGCTGTTGATGGCCTCCCAAATAGCTTGTTGCAAAGCACTTGATTGCTTCGTTGGCACAGTGTGAACACGCCCTAGGCTAACCGGCGTATTGTGCGCAATTTGAGCGGTGTGTGGGACATGTGCACGACTTTGGTCGTTGGCGGTGCCCGATCAGGGAAAAGCCACAGGGCATTGCAGCTTGCCCGCAGCATCGACGGGGAACGGGTCTTCATCGCCACAGCGCTCGCCTCGGATGCCGAGATGGCCGAGCGCATTGAGCGCCACCGAATCGAGCGCGGCGCGGGTTTCAGGACTGTCGAAGTGGGCGTTGGTTTGCCTGAAGCGATTGCCAAGGAGATGGTGCCCAACCGTGTCGTGGTCGTCGATTGCCTCACGCTTTGGCTGGCAAATAGCCTGCATCAGCGCTGCGATACGCGAGCGCAAATCGAAGCGATCACCGCTACGCTTGCGGAGCCGCCCTGCCCGGTCATCCTCGTCTCCAATGAAGTGGGCATGGGCTTGGTTCCAGAAACCCGCGTGGGCCGCGATTTTCGTGATGCGCAAGGCCTGCTCAATCGTGAGGTTGCTGCCGTATGCGGGCGAGTGGAGTTCATGGTCGCGGGGTTTCCGTTGATGTTGAAACCGGGCTAAGCGGGAAGGTTACGCAGGCCAGCAGGTCGGATTTTGTAGTTCCGGTCCTTGTCAGCGAACAACATATCTCATTGTTCGCGCTCTATATCAAGGCTCGCGAGCATACGCTCACAGGCATCACGAAGTGGCCCGATGTCGTTTCGAAGGATGTTTTCTACGGCTCCCAAATCGATGCCGAGATAGTCATGAACAATCGCGTTGCGGAATCCAGCGATAGATTTCCATGGAACTTGGGCCTGGGTTGCTTTGATAGGCTCTGACAGCTTTTGAGTTGATTCGGCGATTAGGTGCAAGTCTCGTTCCACAGCACGCCTCACCAATGCACTTGTGCGCAAAACTGACAAACCGTCTTCCAAGAAGTCCGTCATTTCGTCAATGGTGTCAAGAATGAACTTGAGGTATGTCCGATCGGAGACAGGGCCGGGACTCATTCGCCGCCCTCTTGGTTCGGCGTATTTGTCTCACGCAAAGGGATGGCATGACGAAGCGCATGTTCGCGCATATGCTGGTTGAGTCCCTCGATGCGGCCAATATCCACCTTACGGCCAATCGCATCTTCGATCGCCTGTCGCATTTCGAAGAGCGTCAGTCCCATGCCCCCTTGCGGAAAATCCACGAGTAAGTCAACGTCGCTCGTGTCTGTTGCATCGCCGCGTGCCATTGATCCAAACACACGTACATTGGTACAGCCGTATGAAGCTGTAATATCAAGAATTTTCTGACGGTTTTCGAGAACAAAGGGATGCATTTGATCGCTTGAGGCAATTTGGAGAAATGTCAACACGCTTCGGTGAGTTCTCAATATTGTATGACAGTGCCGTTCTTACAAGTGAGGTACCTAACCCCGCAACGCATCTAGCAACCGCGTTTCAGCCGTAGCATCTTTCGGCAGCCCGATTCTCAGATGGTGGTTTGTCCATGAGAATCGTCGAACATAGACACCATGTTCGGCCAGTCGGCGCCAGACCTCATCGGCATCGATTACTTCGACATAGCGAAACAGGTCGGTGCCGCCCATGACGCGGCATTCGGTCTGCGCAAGCAGGTGGTCGAGCCGCTCGCGAGCCTTGGCTAGGCGCTGCCTTGTCGCTGTTTGCCAAGCACAATCTTCGTAAGCGGCTGCGCCGACAGTCAGGGCTGGCGTCGATACACGCCACAAGCCCAAGTGCGCGGCGAGCCTGCGCAGAAGTTCCGGTGGGCCGAGCAGGGCGCCAAGTCGCAACCCAGCGAGTCCGTAGAACTTGCCCGCGGAGCGCAGCACGAGAAGATTTCCGTTGACGACGCACGACGCCGAACAGAGTTCCGGTGTCAAATCCGCAAAAGCCTCGTCAATCACCAGCCAGCCGCTGTGTTCGCTCAAATGACGACGAGCGATTTCTATTGTGGCCGGGTCGAAACGCCTGCCGTCGGGGTTGTTGGGATTGCAGATCACGACCATGTCGCATGAGCGGGCTTCGGCAAGCGGTGTCGGTGTCTCGATGACGTGGCAGCCCGATGTTCGCCAAACGTGCGCGTGGTCCGCATAGGTCGGCGAGAGCACGGCCACCCGCCTTGGACGTAGTAGCATCGGGAGCAAATGGATGAGCAGTTCGCTGCCGGGGCCAATGAGAATGTTCTGTCCGGGCGCGCCGAAGACCTTTGCCATGGCGGCGACACAGCGTTTCTGATCCGTTTCGGTGGGCAATCGATAGGGAGCGTCGTCCCAACCAGTTGCCAGCCAAGGCCAAGGATTGATACCTGTGGAAAGGTCAATCCAAGGCTCCGGAGCACTCGGAAACAGCTCGCGCATGACATCGAGTGCTCCTCCATGCGCTTCGCTTCTCTGCGATAAATCAACCACTTACAGAAGCCTCGGCAACACTGCAATGGATGCCAGCAGCAGCGCGGCGAGACAAGCAGTGCGGATATACAGCGCCAGTCCAAGGTGCAGATCCTGCGGCTCCGGTGCCTTTCCCCCGGCGTTGAGCCAGGGGTCATCGGAGACCGTGTCGCAATAGCGGCGCGGTCCGGCAAGCCGCACGCCGAGCGCGCCCGCCATGGCGCTCTCCGGCCAGCCGGCATTCGGAGAGCGGTGTTGGCGCGCATTCCGCAACATGGTGTGGAAGGCGGCGCTTCGTAAGCTTGCGGCGGCGATGAGCAAGCCCGTTAACCTCGCCGGAAGAAGGTTGGTCACATCGTCGAGACGGGCGGCGAAACCGCCAAAGGCGGCATAGCGTTCGTTGCGATGGCCAATCATGGAATCCAAGGTGTTAATGGCTTTGTACGCCGCCATACCGGGGAGCCCGAACAGGGCGCCCCAGAACAAGGGGGCGACAACGCCATCTGAAGAATTTTCCGCAAGGCTCTCCAGAGCGGCCCCGGCTGTCCCGCCAGAAGACAAAGTATCTGTTCTGCGCCCCACGATGCGGGCGACTGCGGCGCGGGCGGCAGCCATATCGTTTTGGTCGAGCGCTCTAGCGACAGCGGCGACATGGCCGTACAGACTGCGCGAAGCGATCAAGCTAGAAGCGATGGCAGCTTCAACCACGAGACCAAGTATCGGCGCTATCAAGGCAGCCGATATGGCGTATCCGGCAGCGGTTGCCGAAGCCACTATTACCAACGTGGTGGCCACGCCGTAGCCGTAGCGCTGCGCATGAGTCAATTCGGTGCGGTTCAACGCGCTTTCGAACCACTCGACAAGAGCGCCCATCCAGACTACAGGATGGCGGATACGGCGATACAACCAAGCCGGATAGCCGCACAAGGATTCGATCGCCCAAGCGGCCATCATGAGAACCGCGCCGCTCATCGGCGTGCTATGGCAGCCGTGGCTTTGATGCGCACGAGAACAGCGCTTCTGTATCGATTGCTTGCTCTACCGCGTCGGCGATTGTGTCGATGGCAGCTTCGACGGCGGCTCGGTAGTCGAGCGTCGAACCTTTGGCGGCGCCCGCGCGCTGCAACCATGCCTTGCGAAACGCATCGCTCGCAAATACGCCGTGGACATAGGTGCCTTCGACCTTGCCATCGGATGAAACTGCGCCGTCGCGGTGGCCTTGCAGATCGAATAGCGCACGTTCAGTGTCAGGGCCGGTTGTTTGCCCAACGTGAATCTCATAGCCTTCGATCATCGAGCCGGTACGTAGGCAATGTCCGTTGACCGGGCGAACGGCCTTGGCACTTGTCATTTCGGTATGCACATCGAGCAGTCCAAGTCCGTCCGCTTGCCCTGCCGCCCCATCCGATCCTTCGGCGTCCCTGATCGTGCGGCCCAACATTTGAAAGCCGCCGCACAGCCCCAGCACTCTGCCGCCTGTTCGCACATGCGCAAGAATGTCGTGGTGCCACCCTTGAGCGCGCAGAAAGGCAAGATCGCCCAAAGTTGATTTGGTGCCGAACAGGATGACGACATCGGTGTCCCGGGGCAGTGGGCACCCTGGCGGAATCCAGCGGAAATCAACGCCGGGCTCCATCCGCAATGGGTCGGCATCGTCAAAGTTGGCGATGCGCGAGAGCATGGGCGCGACGATGACCAGTCCATCTTCGCCGACGGGGGGCTCGCGCTCAAGGACAACCCCATCCTCGGCTGGCAACAGTCGTGCGCTCGGCAGCCACGGAACAACCCCGAAGCCGCGCCAGCCGGTGCGGGCTTCAATGGCGGCAAATCCGTCCTCAAAGAGCGAGGCATCACCGCGGAACTTGTTGATGATAAATCCCTTGATCAACGCCGCGTCTTCTGGCGCGAGCACCGTGCGCGTTCCGACCAGGCTGGCGATTACGCCGCCCTTGTCGATGTCGCCCACCAAGCACACAGGCATATCGAGACGCCGGGCGAACCCCATGTTGGCGATGTCGCCTGCCCGTAGGTTGATCTCAGCAGGGCTGCCCGCGCCTTCCACGAGGATCAGTTGATATTTGTTGGCGAGCCGCGTGAAGCTCTCAAGCACGGCGTCCATGCGGCCCTCTCGCCTCGCCATGTAGTCAGCGGCGGTTTGGCTGGCGGCGACCTTGCCCTGCACCACGACCTGCGCTCTTTTGTCCGACTCAGGCTTCAGCAGTACGGGATTGAAATCCACATGCGGTTCAAGGCCAGCCGCTTGCGCTTGCAAGGCTTGGGCGCGACCAATCTCACCGTCGGCGCACACAGCTGCGTTGTTCGACATGTTTTGCGGCTTGAACGGAGCCACCGCAATGCCGCGCCGACGAGCGATGCGACACAGGGCGGCGACCATCAGCGACTTGCCGACATCCGAACCGGTGCCTTGAATCATGAGTGCCTGCGCCCGCATAGGTCGTCAACCCTGTAACGGTCCTTCGATCACAACCCGCGCGCCTTCAACATGTCCGCGCACGCCGTAAATCTCCGCCAGTCGATTCGCGTCCAAGGTCGCTTCTGGCGGGCCGTCGGCGACAATGCGTCCGTCCTTCATCCAAATCAGGCGGTTTGCGTAGCGCCGCGCGAGCACGATGTCGTGAAGCACGACGAGGGCACCGCCCCCTTGGTCAACATAGTTGCGAATCAGGTCCATGACGCGAAACTGATGATAGGGGTCGAGTTCCGCCACTGGCTCGTCGGCGAGCAACAGCGGCGCTTCGGCGGCGAAGGCGCGAGCGCAATGCACGCGCGCGAGTTCGCCGCCCGACAAGGTGGCTGTTGATCGATCGGCGAGGTCTTGCAGGTCGCAGGCCACCAGCGCCCGTTGCACCGCCTGCTTGTCGGCACCGCGCAGTCGCCCGAGTGCGACGCCATGCGCAAAGCGCCCGAGCGCCACGACATCGCGAACCGGATTGGGCCAGGCGAGCGGTCGGTTTTGCGGCAGATACGACACGAGCTTGGCGCGTTGTCCAGATGGCATCCGAGCCATATCCTCGCCGCTTAAGCGCGACCAGCCGCTCGCGCTTGGCGCAATGCCAATCGCGCCGCGCAGCAGGCTGGTTTTACCAGCGCCGTTGCGTCCGAGCAGGGCAACCAATTCACCTCCCCGCAGTTGAAACGAGGCATCTTCAACGAGTGTCATGCCGTCCGCTCGCACGGTCAGGTTGGACACCTCTAGTTGGTGCCCTGTATCGAAAAGCGGGGATGAAGTGTGTTCCAAATCAGTCATGAACAGTGCGCCGTCGCATGGCGATCCAGATGAAAGCAGGCGCGCCGATCAATGCCGCCACCACGCCGAGCTTGAGTTCGCTGCTCGTTTGGGCAATGCGCACACCGATGTCCGCTAGAACCAGCATCAAACCGGCGAGTAACGCAGCAGGGAGCAGTGAGCGCGCCGGATCATGATCGACCATTGATCGAACGATGTGCGGCGCAACGATGCCAACAAAGCCGATGACGCCAGCGAGCGACACAGCGGCGCCAGTGGCAAGGCCGGTGCCGAGCACGACGAAAATGCGCTGCCTTTTGAGGTTGAGGCCGACGCCGCTCGCCGCTTCCTCGCCGAGCGTCAGCGCCGAGAGGCCACGTCTGCCGATGAACAGAATCAACAACCCAGCCACGAGGAAAGGCGCGGCCAACGCGAGGTCGTGGAAGCTGCGATTCGCTACCGATCCCAGCATCCAGTTGATCATGTCCGCGAGGGAAAAGGGATTCGGGGCGAGATTCATCAGCAAATTCATGACCGCGCCAGCAAAGCTTGAGAAGCCTACCCCGACGAGGATAAGCGTGACCGCGGAAGCGGTGCGCAGTGCCGTCAGCGCGATCAGCATGGTTGCCACGAGCGCGCCTGAGATCGCGGCAACTGGCATAACCCAAGCGCTGATTGCCACCAGCCCGTAATATAGGGTCACGGTGGCGGCGAGGGATGCCGACGCCGAAACTCCAAGCACGCCAGGTTCAGCGAGCGGATTGCGCAAAAGTCCCTGTAGCGCCGCGCCGCTCGCGCCAAGGGCGGCGCCAACGGCAAAGGCGGCGAGCGCGCGCGGCAGTCTGATCTGTACAACAACGAGTTGATCACCCTGTTCACCGAGCCCGAGCAGCGCCAGTAAAACTTGCTGGGCGCTCATCGGCGTCGAGCCCAGCAGACAGGCGGCAAATATAGCCGCAAGAGAAGCAAGCACCAGCGCGATTAGTCCTGTGCGCATAGCTCACCGACATCTTCTGATTCGCACCGTCGCGAGCCTTTGCTCAATGCCTCCACCGCGTCCATCAGAAACCATCCGCCGCAGGCTGTCCAGGCGCCTTGAATCGGGATGACTTCGCGTGTCTTGAGTTGGCTTTGCGCCACTGGATGCCGGGCCGCGCTCCACGCATGAGGATGGTTGGTCGCGCTTTCAAAAAAGGCTGCGGCAATGAGGTCGGGCTGTTCGTAAGCGAGGCGTTCCAGTGGTATCGGCCTCCAGCCTGGCTGAGTTTCAAAGTTCTGCAACCCAGCGGTGTTCAGCATTGTGTGGATTAGCGAACCCGGACCGGAGGTGACGCCCGCTGGCGTCATGTACAGTGCGGTAGGCGGAATGGCGGCATGATGGCGGGACAACCGGGTGAGTCGCTTCATCGTCTCGTCCACAAGCGCTTGACCTCTGGCGATGGAACCTAGGGCTTCGGCTGCTTCCCGGATTGTGCGCAGAATGCTCGGAAAGTCGTCCGCCCAACCGAGTTGATGCACCGCGATGCCGGCGCGCGCGAACATGGCCGCCGCTTGTGGTCCGCCGCCATATGATCGCACCACGAGGTCGGGTCGTCGCACGATGACATCCTCGGCCACAGGCCGCACGCTCGGTAGGCCAGTTGCCGCAGCGCGCATGTAGGAAAATTCGCGCCGCGCGTGCGGTGAAACCGCCAAAATACGCTTGCGTTCGACGAGTCGCAAGACATACTGATCAGCGCAATAGTCGAGACTCACAATGCGTTGCGGAATCTCGCTCGGTTCCGGCGATATATTTGCTGGCGGCTCGCCACAACCGGCGAGCAGGACGGCAAGCGCGAGCGTCGACCAACCTCCTCGCGCCGAGAATCGGTGAAGCAGGCGGGCTAAAAGCGCCACCGCAAACCCAACGAGCCGGACAAGCCCGGTGTCCCATAACCAAGAATCTGCTGGTAGTGGGTATCGAACAGGTTTTCGATGCGCCCGAACACCTCGAAATCCTCGGCAACCATGTATCGGCCGCTGATATCGACGCGTACCCAGTCGTCTAGTGTGATGCCGCCACGGTCGGGTTCCCGACCGTTGAAACGAACAAGGACAGCGCCGGAGAAGGGGCCGGATGGCGCGAACCCAACAGCGAAGTCGCCGGAGTGCTCGGGTAGTCGAAGCAGCGGCATGCCGTCGACATCCTTAGCCTGAACGTGTGCGTAGTCCGCCGATAACGAGATCGTATCCGTGAGATGCCAAGCGGCTGACATCTCGAAGCCTTTTGATTCAACTTCGGCGATGTTCTCGTAGCCGCCGACCGCGCACGAAAAATTGATCAAGTTATCCGTGTCCTGTCGGAAATACGTTAAGCCAATGTGCCCGGCTCCGCTGCCAGGGCGCCATTCGACACCGAGATCAACTCCTTCGGAGCGTTCCGGTCGCAGGGCAGCGTTGGGCATCGAAGCGCCGCAGCAAACATAGGTCGTTTGAAAAAGCGTTGGTGCCTTGAACCCCTCCCCCCAGCTAGTGCGCAGCGTCAGGCCAGGCAAGGCCTGCAACGCAGCCGCGAAGCGGGCAGTGGAGGCGGAGCCGAACCGATTGTGGTCGTCGGAGCGAACGCCGCCGGTGAGCGTCAGCGCCTGTACAGGGCGCCACTCATAGAGCGCGAACAGGCCGCGAATGGCGCTGTCGTTATCCTCCACCTTCGCCTCTTCGCGCTCAGCCCCGATCGCCAGCGTGCTTCGTGCATTGATGGTCAAGGTCCCCTGATAGCGGAAAATCGTGCGTTCGCCGTTGGCCTCGAAGCTGGTTTCCCCGTCACTTAGGTTCTCGCGATCAATCTCGGCGCGACCCACAAGCAGCAGATTGTCGAGCCGCTCATCGAAGAGCGTTGCCTTGAGGGTCATTTGTCCCGATAGTTCCTCGGTTTTGCTGACCTCATCACCATCGCCGACCCTGCCTTCGGCGCCGGAGCGGAAGCTGTCGAAATCGGCATCGGAATCGTTCCACAGCAGGCTGCCTTCAAGACGCGTGTCGCGCCCAAAATTGATCCCGCCGCGCGCGGAGAGGGTCAGCGATTCCATGCCATCCTCTTCGCGATTGCCGTTGCGCTCATCGGCTCGAGAGATGCCGTCCGTGTCCAATCGAGTTGCGGCGAGCCGGAAATCGCCCACATCGCCGCCGCGGGAGATAGAAGCCCCGCCGCGAAAGCTGTCGAAGGAACCGGCTTGCGCGAACAGATTGCCCCTCAAGCCACTTTCAGGACGCTTGGTGGTGATGGACACCACGCCGCCAATGGCATCAGTCCCCCACAGCGTTGACTGAGGCCCGCTGAGAATCTCTATCCGCTCGATATTTTCGGTGTCGAGGCGAGCGAAGTTGTAGCCACCGCCGGGAGAGGAGGCGTCGTTCACTGTCACCCCATCGATCAGCACCAGCGTTTGATCGCTCGAAGCGCCGCGAATGCGGACGCTCGCGGAACCTCCGAAGCTGCCGTTTTGATTGACGGTGACGCCCGGCGCACGAGCGACCGCATCAAGCGCATGCGTGAAGCCCATGGCGTCTATTTCGTCTGCGTCGATGATGCGCACTGTCGAGCCGGTCTCGGCCGGGGTCTGCTCGATACGCGTTGCAGTGACGATGATGGTTTCGATTTGTGTCTGCGGCGATTCGTCCGGCACTTCCGCGATTGCGCTGACCGTCAGTATCGTTGCGACCGATGTTGCAAGCATAAGCGCAACTAGCGTTCGCAGTGACGGTGGTGCGAGGGCCGTGCCTCGTCTTATGGACTGGGTCATGTTGTTGTCTCCTTGGCCTTCCTCAGTTGGCAACGAAATCGGGCAGGCCGGGCCGCGCAGGCTGCGGGCACAGGCCGGTCAGGTCGTTACTTAGGAAGAACAAGCGATGCAACGCTTTTCCCGTTCATGGACTGTGGCCCGGTCCCTGAACGAACGACGCGATGGCAGGTCTCCTGGCTCGCCGATCAAGACTTGTCGGCCGCCTTCCCGGAGATCACTCCAGTGGCATAGTGGCCGCAAGCTTCTGGCTTACAGTTGCGGGTACAGCCCCGGCTTCGCACCGGGTTCCCTTTTAACTACTTATGTGAGTAGCACCATCTGCCGAGCATTCTAGGAACTGGCTGGAAAGGTGTCAACCTGTTGTCCCGGCTCAGGACATTTCGAAATTTTAGGCCGACCACGCCAAGTTTAACCAATAGGCTGGACGCAACAGATGCAAACGCCGCATCAAAGTGCTGCACCAGCATATCCAACTCAAAATGGTGGTAAAGATATAAGGCTTAAGAGGACATTATTGACACTGAGCCCACTGCTACCCTTATGTAGCACATGAGCTCAGCCACCTCCGGTACTCAGAAATATCGTAGCCAGCCTTGTGAAGGATATCTTCCATCTCAGCAATAAGCTCGTCTTGCAGTTCCACATTGCCCTTCAGCAATAGATCAACATCCTTACGCTTCGCTGTACGCCTAACGATTCCTTTCGCGATCTCACATTCATCGAATGGCTGAGGCGGAGTCGGGGACAGCGCATTTTGTGCCGGCACAGTGATCGGCTCGCATCGGAGTGCGAAGGAGACGAGGTCTTCACAGCTCGCGCTCTCTGCGACCTTATAGCCCAGAATGCTTGCCAACACTACCTTGCTACCTCTTGTAGCTTGAATGAGTTTCGCGAGCCATTTCCCCAAAGCAACGATCATGAGCTTAAGGTAGTCAGTATCGCTGCGATCAGAGGAATCAATAGTAGTTGCATCAAGTCCTAAATGTTGCTGACACTCGTCGGCGAATCCGTCGCAATTGCATATGTTGTCGCGGAACCGTTCGAGAATCTCCGCCTCGGCATCTCTATTGAACTGTTCGACACCGATTCGGGTCGTGATTAGCAGCAGCCACGGCTCTAAGTTATGCCCTTGTAAGGTGGTAACATGGGCCAATGCATTATAGAGCGAGCGGCTTTCCGTGGGGGAGTCGGTCGCTAAGCCATCGCAAAGGTCGACATTCACAACATCAAATGGACCAAGTGATTTAGCGCGTTGCCATGCGATCGAAGAGGTGGCGCTCAAGCACCGGAAGTCATCATGGAGCACTCGTGACTTCTTCTCATGAACATTGGGCAATCTGTTCAATTGGTAAAGTGAAATGTCGAGCTCATGTCGCGCTGCGCTGTTTGGATGCGCTACTGAACAAAACCCAAGAAAAATTAACTTGCGATCCGTCGGAATACATACCTTGTCGTGGAGGTATCTCAGCTCAACGAGGTCTGTGCCAGGTAGGCCCAAATACCGAATCGGAGCACAGGGATCTCGATCATCGAAAAGGCGCTGAATCTGCTTAATCCATTGCTCCCGACGCACGAATTGTTTCCTTGGACGGTGCCACGGCTTGAATTCCCGCTCGCGATGTTCGGCCAGATCGTAACTATGATCACCAAACATGTCCGCGACAGATTCGTTTTCGTCGCCTATCTGATCGTTCACTATACGGTCACCTGAAGAATTTGAAGAATTCTGGACAAAAGGCGCTCCTGCTGCTGCTCTGACAAACTCTCTAGCACACCGAACGCTGCAAGTAGCTGAACGAGCGCCTGCATCTGCCTCTCGATCCTCGGTGTTGCAATCGTTTTATTGCCAACGGTCTCTTGACCGAAAATCGGTGCACGACGGAACTGGTAGGTGCTAGAGTCCTCAATCTCTGATTCGGGACCACCCTGCCCGAACACTACAAGCGGTGGCTCTGCGCCGAGGTCGTCTGCCTCCTCTTGCCAAGCCTTTCGGACGATACCCGACATCGTAGCCTCGGTCTTGGCTGCGGCAGCTATTCGATGCTCATCCCGAATTTCGCTAGCAATTCGCTTCTGCTCGGTTGCGACGCGCCGAAGAGCGGCGTGCAGCCATCTCGTGAGGTACACGACATGTGGATGCGCGAAGTTGAACGACTCCCGGTCGATATTCAACGCAGCCTCAAAGCCTTGGGATACAAACACCTCACAAGTGATCTGCTTAAGGCGAGTTTGTTCGGACACTTGATAGTGCATGAAAGTTGGATCGAACAGTGTCCCGCTGGAGCCATGCACTCGAACGAGGACACCTCGGTGCTCGGTGGGCGCGATTTTCGGGGTCCAAATCAAATATGCCTCGAATTTAAGTGAGCCTCCCGAGACCTCGCGAGGAACATCGGGAAAGTCCTCGCTACAGCTACCTACAAACAAAAGGGGTTTGCGGATGGCATGGGCGGTGGTCGGTAGGCCTGAGAACTTGATAGGGCGGGTAAGGCGCAGCTCGTCAACGAAAACCGCAAAGTCTCCACCATCGCGGGCCCCCTCTCCGATCGACCGAGTGGCCACTATCGTTTCTCCATTGCCGAGATCAAAACGCTTGGCCGCTGCCTTAAGGTTTTTCGGCATTTCATAGAGGTACATTTGATCGCTGATCGCCATCTCAAAAGGACTCTCGAAGACATAGGGCACAGGTATGGCCAAGCTAAGCCGCCAAACCATGCGGAGGTAGTAATCAAAAATGTCGTCAAGCTTTGGGTTCATTGACGTGCCCTCGACTTGTTGCCAGACGGCGTCAACCAATTTCCTGAACGCAGAATCGGAATCGTCTTCTGGAGTCCATGGAAGTCGATCGTATTGGTTCTCGTGGCCTTCAAGACTTGAGGGGTCTCCCTCTTTTACCCGTCCAATATGAAATTTGGGCGGTTCGATAGCACGCATCCCCTCGGATCCTAACGAGGGGTCTGCGTCTATGTTTGCCCACAAGTCGGCACTGCGAAGCGTGTTACGGGTGTTGGGTCGGATATTGGTTAGGGTAAGGGTGGTGCCATGAGCCTCTAGACTCGAAGCCGGCTCGCGCCAGATCTTCACAAGGCCTGCTTCGCGCTCTTCCGCCTCAGCCAACTCTGGCGAAACCTCTTCCGAATATTGGCGCATCACGACCGACGCGACGGTGAGCCAATTATCTCCTGCGGTTTTAGTGACAATGTGAAATCGGTTTGTTAACTGACTTACAGAGAATAAGCCTATACCGATCTTACCGATAAGCCGACGACCTTTTGGGCTAAGCATGGGATCGTCAGGATTGGCAATACCTAAACTGCTGCCCCGCACTGATCTTTTCGCGCTCCCTCCAATATGTTTGAGCATGTAGGCAAGTGCATCGGGTGCCATGCCTCTACCGTCATCTTCGATCGTTATCGTCTCGAACCTCGGCCGATCGGTTTTGATGATCACTTGGGTCGCGTCAGCGTCATATGCATTCGAAACGAGCTCTCTAATAGCTGACTCCGGCTGCCGGTATATGCCATCGGTAACGCGCGCGAGCACGCGTTGATCAGTCTTCAGACGGGTGTCGACGGGGCTTTCTCGAGAGCTCGCCTTGATACGATCACTCAAATCGGCATCCGTATTCACCTGAGTTTTGGGGATCGTGCTCACGCTGCGTCCAATGACTTCAGGAGTTGTCGAGCGACCGCCTCTGAGAGCGCAGGAGGGACGGCGTTCGCCACTTGCAGTGGTTGCGTGGAGCGCGGACCGCAAAAGAAGTAATCGTCAGGGAAGCCTTGGATACGGGCGGCTTCGCGAACTGTAATCGTGCGGTCTTGATACGGATGCACGGGCAAAGCACGATGTCCCGCCACCAAGGTTCGTGCGACATCGCTTCCGAGTCGCCTATATGAAATTGGGCCTGCGCCTGCCGGGATCCCTCTGATTTTCGCGATCACTTTTGGAGAATGAGACATCGCCTTGGAGTTAAGCACAATCCGGCCGTCCGGGATCTCGAGTCGCTCTGCTCCTGTGCCAGCTAAGAGAGGAGGCAGGTCTTTCAGTCGCTCTGCTAATGAAGGGGTCCGTGGCCGTAACGGATCAGATGCTGGGCCGTCGGTTGGCATATGTGTAGGCAGCGGAGGTTTAGGCAAAGTTATATCATGTTTTACGCCTATGAAGAAGAGCCGCCGACGATTCTGTGGCACGCCAAAATCGGACGCTCTAAGGGCAATAGGCTGTTTCCAAGTCCGATATCCACATCGCCGCATGGAAGCAGTGATCTTGTCGGTATAGATGACCCCGTTGACCCGGCGTACCCCGGGAACATTCTCGATCACAATTGACCGTGCACGAAGTTGTTTAGCGAGACGACCAACATGTCGGAAGAGTAGGTTGCGCCGGTCATCTAGGTTGCGTGAACCGGCAGCCGAATACCCTTGGCACGGGGGGCCTGCAATGATCGTTGTTGGTGCAGTAAGGTTCGGCAGCCATAACCGTAAGTTTTCTGCCGTGACTTTCTCAACGGAAGCTTCAAGCACTGGAACACCGGGGTGGTTCAGCCGATAGGTTTGGGCTGCGTTTCGATCAATCTCAACAGCCGCGACAACGCTAAAGCCGGCTCTTCTGAAACCGAGCCCGAGCGCACCGGCACCGCCGAAAAGATCAACGGCGGTAGCACTTTTTGTGTCAGAAACGGTCCGACTTCGACCAGTTTCGCAGAACGACACCAACGGACAGATCGAACAGCGAGGGGCATCTTTCACGCATGCCCTGCGGCTATGGATTGCAAGGCACCGAACTAGCCTAACGCGATCACGCTCCGGCGCCATATGCACGAATGATTTGAAATCACCGGCGGCTATGCGCCGGAGCATTCGATTCACATGCCTATCAGCATTGATCTGTTGCTCGAAATGCAATGTGTAGGACCCTCCGACCTCTCCTTCACAGTCGGTATCTGGTGATGCCAAAGAGATAAGCTGCGCGTGGTTTCCGGCGAGTGCTGTAGTGTTTCTAGAATAACCCGTAGAAACATATCCGTGGCTATTCTGACTGTCTGCGTAGGTCGCTCCGAGAAGCTCGTTCACCCGCACGGAGAGCGCACGCAAAGACAGGGAGCCGAGGCCGGCCGACGCAGCACATTTAGCCATGGACAAGCTATCCGTTTGGTTGTGATTCCGAGTTTCGGAATGCAGGTTATCGCGAAGATTGGGCAAGCGCAACAACTCGCTTTTCGTGTACTAGAGGCGTGTCAAATAGTTGCGGGGCGACACGCTTTCCCTTAGCATCTTTGGATGGCAACTGTTGGGGTGAGCATTGGTCGAGGAAATTGTCATGCCGACTCTAAACACTAGTTGTCAACAGGCACTCCGCAATGTAAACAGCTTTGGCGAAGCGTCACTAAACAGTAACGTCGATCTGCGAGAGATTCCAACGCCTGTTCGCGGAGAGCGTCCCACCGAATACGCTAATCGCGTGGGAGAATGGTATGTTGAGCATAGATCGGACGCTCATCGAAAAGAACACGGTTTGTATCTCACTCCGATCGCTGTGGCGGATTACATGGGGAGCGATCTTTGTGGCAAACGAAAAAAACTCCGGCTCCTTGATCCAGCAGCAGGCGCTGGGATCTTGATTTGTGCAGCTGTTGAGGGTATGGACTCATGCACCCAGCGGCTAGAAGAAGTCCATGTTGTTGCTTACGAGATCGATCAGCAGCTGGCGGCGGTTCTTGAGGTGGTGCTCACAAATCTTGCTGCATGGTGCGAAAAGGCACATAGCTTTAAGTTGCGAACTACGATCTACCCGGAAGACTTTGTTTTAAAGCACTCACGAACGCTAGATGCCTCAGAAACGCTATTCTCGGAGTCATCGAGCGAACAACTATTTGATCTGATTGTTTCCAATCCCCCGTACTTCAAACTTCCCAAGAGCGACCCTAGATCAATAGCCGCTGCATCAGTCGTTCACGGTCAGCCTAACATCTACGCGCTATTCATGGCGGTGAGTGCAGCCATGCTGCGGCCGCACGGAAATATGGTGTTTATCGTGCCCCGCAGCTTCGCTTCGGGGCCATATTTCTGCAAGTTTCGAAGCGTGTTCTTCAAGATGATCAAGCCAGTGCATGTGCATGTCTTCATCTCTAGGCGGGCAACCTTCTCTCGTGACCGAGTGCTTCAGGAAAACATAATCCTGTTTGGATCCAGGGATGAGCAGTGGCATGCAGTCGACGGGTCTCAGTGGCTGAAAATCACCTCAAGCAACGGTAGTGGAGACTTGGCAGAGGCCGAGCATCATTTAGTCCCTTTGAGCAATTCACTTCGGCTAGATTCGTCCCAAAAGGTTTTGCGGCTTCCGCTCAACACCGATGATGATGCAGTTCTCGATGTTATTGACTCGTGGGCATACACGCTTGCTAGCTTCGGGCTGAACATTTCGACGGGCCCTGTTGTTCCGTTTCGAGCCAACGAATTCATAGACAACAAAGGAAATGTTGCGAGGGGACATGTCCCCCTACTTTGGATGAACCATGTCAAAGCGCTTGAAGTTCGATGGCCTCTCAATCAGCATAAGCGCGAATTCATACGCAGTGCTAGCTCAGACTCCATACTGGTGGAGAACAAAAACTACGTGCTGCTCCGCAGGTTTAGCGCGAAGGAAGAAGCTAGAAGATTGATAGCTGCTCCGTACCTGTCGTGTCACTACCGCACGCAAAAAGTCGGATTTGAGAACCATCTCAACTACATTCACCGATCAGGAGGTGAATTAAGTCAAGACGAGGCGTGGGGTCTTGCGGTCTTATATAGCAGCGCGCAACTAAATAGCTATTTCCGCATAGTGAATGGCAATACTCAAGTGAGTGCGACAGAGATTCGTGCTTTGCCGTTGCCTTCAATGGAAACCATCAAGGCAATAGGCCGAGCAGTTAGAGCGTTGCCCGATCCTTTAGCCGAAGTCGATGCGATTACGTCAACATTCATCCCTTCGTTTCGGTCAGCGCGAACCCTCCGTGGCTAGCGTCGAAGAAGCCAAAGAAATTCTGAAGGCATTGGGAATGCCCCCTGCTCAGCACAATGAAATGTCTGGATTGACCTTGCTCGCCCTGTGCGGAATGACGGCGACCAAGCCTTGGTCCGAAGCAACGCGAAAGCGATGCACTGTAACCAAGGGCATAATGGATTACGTCAGAGAGCAATACGGTGCCGATTACGCCCCGAACACCCGAGAAACTTTCAGACGCCAGGTGTTGCATCAATTTTGTCAGAGGAAAATCGCCGACTACAACCCATTTGAACCGAGCCTGCCAACCAACAGCCCGAGAGCGCATTACGCGATTTCTGAAGCGGCCCTTGCGGCGATCAGATTATACGGAAGTGAAGCGTGGACCCGTGTAGTCGCGGAGTTTCACAGCGTTCAGCGAGTGGAGTTGGACTTGTACGTTCGCAGCCGCGAACGCCACATGGTTTCGGTTAAGCTGCCAAACGGACGAGACGTGACTTTGTCGCCAGGCAAACACAACGTGGTTCAAAAAGCCATTCTTGAAACGTTCGCTCCTAGATTCTGCCCCGGCGCACAGCTTCTTTACCTTGGAGATACGGCGAAGAAAGATGTTTTTACAGATGAGGCAGCGCTTCGTCGATTAGGGATTTCGATCAATGAACACGGCAAGCTCCCTGATGTCCTGCTTTACGACGCTGAACGGAATTGGCTATTCCTTGTTGAGGCTGTGACATCGCATGGGCCGATGTCGCGGAGCAGGGTTCTATTTTTGCACGACATGCTGAAGGCGGGGTCGGCGAAACCGGTCTACGTAACAGCTTTCCCAGACTTTCAGGAATTCCGCAAGCACGTCAACGACATCGCATGGGAAACAGAAGTCTGGCTTTGCGAAGCTCCGGAACATATGATTCATTTCAACGGCGACCGCTTCTTAGGGCCCCGGTAGCTGTTCCATCCATTTGAACCACACACCTCAACGCCACTATAATGCGCCTGCTTTTCGTCGCGTGCCTCGCAATTGCCGTCATGGATATTGTTTGTGCAGGCGGCGGGATGCGCGGCAGCGTCTCTCCTTCTGGGGTTTTTCGATCTCTCGCTCGGCGTGTCAGTGCTCTTGGGCGGGGTCGTGGTGCTTGTGCCAAATGCTTGGTTTGTCCGGCAACTCGCGCGGTCATTCAAGTCTGAGGCGGAAGGCGGGGGGCTTGTGCCCGAACCGAGCCACATCGCTCGGGCGCACATGGTGCAGGCGGTGGTGCGTCTGCTCGCGACCCTGATATTGATGGGCGTGGTGATAGCTGGCTATGAGGCACTGAAGCCCGTTGGCTTCTTTGGTTGCATTGCCGCACTCGCGCTTATCCATGTTCTGGTGTCATTGATTGGCCGAGTTCACAACGAGCAACCTTGAGAACAAAACGACGCACGGCACACACAAAAGAGATCTGACGGAAAACGCATGGCGAGCGGCGAGCTCACATCAAAAGAATACATCGGCCACCACCTGACGAACCTGACCTATGGCAGGCATCCCGATGGCACATGGGGGTTCGCGGCGAATGCTGAAGAAGCGGCCAACATGGGCTTTATGGCCGTCCACGTCGACTCGATGGGCTGGGCGGTCGCGCTCGGCGTCACCTTCTGTGCCATCTTCTACGCCGCGGCTCGGCGAGCGACTGCCGGCATTCCAGGCGGCTTGCAGAACTTCGTTGAAGCGATCATTGACTTCATCGACGACTTGGTGAAGGACATCTTCCATCACACCAATTCCATGGTCGCGCCCTTGGCGCTCACCATCTTCGTCTGGGTGTTCTTGATGAACCTCATGGACTTGGTGCCAGTTGACCTTCTGCCCCATGCCGCCTACTTGATCGGCATTCCTTACATGAAGGTCGTGCCGACGACCGACCCGAACGTCACCATGGGCATGGCGCTCTTTGTATTTGCGCTCGTGATCTTCTTCAGCATCAAACAGAAAGGCGTCGGCGGTTTCGTTGGCGAGCTGGCATTTCAGCCATTTCCGAAATTTCTCGCGCCGATCAACCTGCTGCTGGAATCGGTGACGCTCCTTTCCAAACCCCTTTCGCTCGGCCTGCGCCTGTTCGGCAACCTCTATGCCGGCGAAATGATTTTCATCCTCATCGCGCTCATGTACGTCAGTTGGGTGACGACGCCCGTCGCTTGGGCGCTGCAGTGGGGCTGGGCGGTCTTCCACGTCCTCATCATCACCCTGCAAGCCTTCATCTTCGCGGTGCTGACAACCGTCTATATCGCGCAGGCTTACGACTCGCACAGCGAAGAACATTAACTCACACTTGAAAGTCAAGGAGACATCCTTATCATGGAATTAGCAAACGCAATCCTCTTTATCGCGGGCGGCCTGCTCATGGGGCTTGGCGCTGTGGGCGCTGCCATTGGCACCGGTGTGCTCGGCGGCAAGTTCCTCGAGGGCGTGGCAAGGCAGCCTGAACTGCTGCCGATGCTGCGTGTTCAGCTGTTCATCGCCCTCGGCCTCGTTGATGCCGTGCCCATGATTGCCGTCGGCATCGGCCTCTACACGCTGTTCGCGGTTGCCTGAGCGCAAAGGCTTCCAAGGAGGCGCTAGACGATGAACATCAACCTTACGCTGTTCCTGCAAATGATCGCGTTTGCGGCCTTTGTGTGGTTTTGCTGGCGATTCATCTGGCCGCCCATTCGCGAGGCCATGAGCACCCGCGTCGAGAATATCGCCAAGGGGCTTGAGGCGGCGGAGCAATCCGAGCAGAAGCTTGCCCAGGCGAGTGATGCGGCGGCGCGCGAGCTTGAGGTCGCGCGAGCGGAGTCCAAGGACATACTTGAGCGTGCCCGCGCCCGCGGCAATCAAATGGTCGAGGAAGCGCGCGCCCGCGCCGAGGAAGAAGGCGAGCGCGTCAAGCAGACCGCGCAGGTCGAAGTCGAGCAGGAAGCCAACCGCGCGAGGGAAGCGCTGCGCGCCCGCCTCGCTGAGCTGACCATTCTCGGCACCGAACGCATTCTTGGCGATCGCATCGATCGCAAGACGCATGATCGATTGCTCGACGATCTAGTCAAGGAACTGTAATCACCAATGGCGCAAAAGCGCACAATCGCACGGCCCTATGCAGCCGCTCTGTTTGAGGTGGCGGCGCGGGAGCAGGCTGTTGATTCATGGGCCGATCGGCTCGATTTTCTGGCGCGCGCCTCAAAGTATGGCGCGGTCGAACAAATGCTCGCGGATCCCGTTCTCGATGCGGATGTCAAGGCACATCATCTGTTCGAGCTGATCGAGGCCAGCTTTGGCGCGCGATCAGACTTGACGGCGCTGCGTAACTTCGTGCGGTTGCTTGCGATGAATAAACGACTCGACATCTTCGCGGAAGTTCACGATGAGTTCGAGCGTCTCAAAAAAGAGGCTGAAAAGCGACATCAAGTGTTTGTGACCTCGGCCTACGAGTTGGGCGATTCGCAGCGCAACACAATAAGCGAGCGGCTTGCGGCGCGCCTCGGCGGAGAAGTCGAGATTCACGAAGAGACCGACGACACGCTCATTGGCGGTGCCATTGTGCGATATGGCGATCAGGTCATTGACGGCAGCTTGCGAGGGCGCTTACGCAAGCTCACAGAACACCTAGAGAAGCGCGCTGCCTAGGCGGCTTCAAGAACCGTCTACAAGAGCAAGGAGAAACAGACAAGTGGCAACTGGACAAGAACAGAGCGCTTCGGAAATCAGCGACCTGATTCGCGAGCGTATTGAAGGGCTCGACATCAGCGCGGTGCCGAGCAATCAAGGCACGATCGTTTCCGTCTCCGACGGCATCGTGCGCATTCACGGCCTTGGCGATGTGCAATACGGCGAAATGGTCGAATTCGAAGGCGGACTCTTCGGCATGGCGCTCAATCTAGAGCGCGACTCTGTTGGCGCGGTTGTATTCGGCGACTACAAGCTTCTGTCCGAGGGCATGAGTGCTCGCTGCACGCAGCGCATCTTTGAAGTGCCGGTGGGCGAAGGTCTCTTGGGTCGCGTCGTTGATGCGCTCGGCAATCCTATTGACGGCAAAGGTCCGCACGGCGTGACCGAAACCGACGCTGTCGAAAAGGTCGCGCCCGGTGTGATTGCGAGGCAATCGGTTGACAAGCCGGTGCAAATTGGCCTCAAGTCGATTGACGCCATGGTGCCGATTGGCCGCGGCCAGCGGGAACTCATCATCGGCGACCGGCAAACCGGCAAAACCGCCATCGTCATCGATGCCATCATCAATCAGAAAGGCACGGGCATCAAGTGCATCTATGTCGCCATCGGCCAGAAGCAGTCAACGATCGCCAACATTGTGCGCACGCTCGAAGAGCACGGCGCGATGGAACACACGATTGTCGTTGCGGCGGGTGCGTCCGAACCAGCGCCCATGCAGTACATTTCGGCCTACACGGGCTGCACCATGGGCGAGTACTTCCGCGATCGCGGCGAGGACGCGCTCATCATTTATGACGACCTCACCAAGCAAGCGTGGGCGTATCGGCAGATTTCGCTGCTGCTGCGCCGTCCGCCAGGCCGCGAAGCCTACCCGGGCGATGTCTTCTATCTGCATTCGCGCCTGCTGGAGCGCGCCGCCAAGGTCAACGAAGCCTATGTCGAGGCCTTCACAAGTGGCGAAGTCAAAGGCAAGACGGGTTCGCTGACAGCGCTGCCGATTATCGAAACCCAAGCGGGCGACATTTCGGCGTTCGTGCCGACCAATGTGATTTCGATCACCGATGGGCAGATCTTCCTCGAGACCGAACTCTTTAACTCCGGCATTCGCCCAGCCATGGCACCGGGCACCTCGGTGTCGCGGGTCGGCGGCGACGCGCAGGTGCCGTTCATGCGCAAGATCAGCGGCGGCATCAAGCTCGCCCTCGCGCAATATCGCGACCTCGCGGCCTTTTCGCAATTTGCATCCGAGCTCGACGAGGCGACGCGCAAGCAGCTTGAACATGGTCAGCGCGTCACTGAACTCATGAAGCAGAAGCAATTTTCGCCAATGACCGTCGCGGAAATGGGACTGGTGCTGTTTGCCGCGAACGAGGGCTATCTTGAAGATGTCGTGGTGGAAAAAGTGCTCGACTTTGAAGCCGCGCTGCTGTCTTGGATGCACGCCGAGCACGGCGATTTCATGACGCGCATCGAAGAGACCGGCGAATACAACGATGAGGTGGTCAGCACGATGAAAAGCGCGCTCGATACCTTCAAGACCACCGGCGCCTGGTAGAAATTCACACGGCGTACCGCTCATGCCAGCCACCAAAGAAGTCAAGAAAAAGATCAACAGCGTGCAGAGCACGAAGAAGATCACGAGCGCGATGGAGCTCGTGGCGGCGAGCAAAATGCGGCGCACGCAAACGCTCATGCGCGCTTCGCGCCCCTATGCCGAGAAAATCCGCGAGGTGATCGGGCATTTGGCGGGCGCGTCTCCGGAATACCGCAACGACTACATGCAGGTGCGCGAGGTCAAGCGTATCGGCTATCTCGTCGTCACCACCGACCGCGGACTGTGCGGCGGACTCAACGTCAACCTGCTGCGCGCGCTCGTTCGCGACATGCAAGGCCGGCATGAGCGCGGCGTTGAGTCAGATCTCGCGCTGATCGGCAACAAGGCGGTCAGCTTCTTCCGATCGTTCGGCGGCAACGTCGTCGCGGCGTTCACGCATTTTGGGGAGAAGCCAGCCATCAAGGACTTGATCGGCGGCATTGGCATCATGTTCAAAGCCTTCGCTGAAGGGCGCATCGATCAGCTAATGATCATCAGCAACGAATATGTCTCCACCATGGTGCAGCGCCCAGTCCTGCGTCAGCTTCTGCCACTCAAGGCTGAAGATACCGAAGTGACGGGGCGGCGCTGGGACTATCTCTATGAGCCTGAAGCGCGCGATCTCGTTGAAGGGCTTGTGCAGCGGTTTATTGAGTCGCAAGTCTACGAAGCCGTGATCCAGAACATCGCCTGCGAGCAGGCGGCGAAGATGATCGCCATGAAGAACGCCACACAGAACGCGGAAGACATGATCGAAGAGCTGACGCTGCTCTACAACAACGCGCGGCAAGCCGCGATCACCCGCGAAATCGCAGAAATTGTCGGCGGCGCGGACGCCGTGTGACGAGAAACCGACTAGAAACCAAAACGGATACGAAACCATGTCAGAGGAACACAGCCAGAAAGGAAAAATCGTGCAGGTGATCGGCGCCGTCATTGACGTCGAATTCGATCGCCGATTCGTGCCCAAGGTCTACGACGCGCTGCTTGTGGAAGACAAAGGATTGACGTTGGAAGTCCAGCAGCAGCTTGGCGACGGCGTGGTGCGCACCATCGCCATGGGCGCATCGGAGGGCCTGTCGCGCGGACTTGCGGTGGCCGATACCGGGCAGCCGATTCAAACGCCGGTTGGCGAAGCGACGCTCGGTCGCATCATGGATGTGCTTGGGCGACCCATCGACGAGGCCGGCCCTATTCAAACCGAAGAGCGACGCGCCATTCACCAGAAGCCGCCGAGCTACGAAGAACAAAAAGGCGGCTCTGAGATTCTTGAAACGGGCATCAAGGTCATCGACTTGATTTGCCCCTTTTCGCGGGGCGGCAAGGTCGGCCTCTTCGGTGGCGCGGGCGTCGGCAAGACCGTGACCATGCTTGAGCTGATTCGCAACATTGCTTACGAGCACTCGGGCTACAGCGTGCTTGCCGGGGTCGGCGAACGCACGCGCGAAGGCAATGACATCTATCATGAGATGCGCGAAGGCAAGGTGCTCGACAAGATCGCGCTCGTCTACGGTCAGATGAACGAGCCGCCCGGCAACCGCTTGCGCGTCGGCTTGACCGGCCTGACCATCGCCGAGAAGTTCCGCGACGAAGGCCGCGAAGTGCTGCTCTTCATCGACAATATCTATCGCTACACGCTTGCGGGCACCGAGGTCTCCGCGCTGCTTGGCCGTATGCCGTCGGCAGTCGGCTATCAGCCAAACCTCGCCGAAGAAATGGGGCTCCTGCAGGAGCGCATCACCACCACCAAGGCAGGTTCGATCACGTCGATTCAGGCGGTTTACGTGCCTGCTGACGACCTCACCGACCCGTCGCCAGCGACAACCTTCGCGCATCTCGATTCGACGGTGACGCTTTCGCGCGCCATCACCGACCTCGGCATTTATCCGGCGGTGGACCCGCTTGACTCGACTTCGCGACAACTAGACCCGCACATTGTCGGTGAAGAACACTATCAAGTGGCGAGAGGCGTGCAGCAAGTGCTGCAGCGCTACAACGAGCTGAAAGACATCATCGCGATTCTTGGCATGGACGAGCTTTCCGAAGAGGACAAACTGATCGTCTACCGCGCGCGCAAGATGCAGCAGTTCTTTTCGCAGCCGATGTTCGTGGCCGAAGCGTTTACGGGTCGTCAAGGCGAGTATGTATCGAGGGAAGACACGGTGCGCAGCTTCAAAGGACTGCTTGAAGGCGAGTACGACCATTTGCCTGAACAAGCCTTCTACATGATCGGCTCGATCGATCAAGCCGAAGAAAGCGCCAAGAAGCTGGCGGCGTAAGAATGGCATCGCTCATGCAGTGCGACATCGTCACCCCGGAAGAGTCGATCTTCTCGGGGCAGGTGAGCATGGTGTCGCTTGTGGGATCGCTTGGCGAGCTCGGCATCCTGCCAGGCCATATGCCGCTCATGACAGGCATTCGCCCGGGGCCCTTGCGTTTGAAGATGGAATCGGGCGAGGAAGAAGTGTTCTTTGCATCGGGCGGATTTCTGGAAGTGCAGCCGGGGCATGTGACCGCCTTGATCGATACCGCCATACGCGCCGAAGATCTCGACGAGAGCGCCGCTGAAGAAGCCGAACGCGCAGCGAAGGCAGCGCTCGGCGGCGAGAGCGGTGAATTTGAGTTCTCGGCTGCGGCCGCGCAGCTCGCTGAAGCCGCCGCGCGGATGCGCACGCTCGACGAGCTGCGCAAACGCAGGAATCGATAGCAGGCGTTCGACATGGGCCGGCTCGCTGATCGCACGGCGCTGATCACCGGCGCAAGTCGCGGCATAGGTCGCGCAATCGCAGAGCGCTACGCTGCTGAAGGCGCCAACGTCTTCCTCACCGCCACCAATCTTGAAAAACTTGAGGAGACGCGCGCGAGCGTTGTCCGCCAAGGCGCGCAGGGTGTCGAAGCGCACTGCCATGTCGCGGATATCAGCGATCCAAGTAGCGTGGAGGCGATGTTCGAGGCGGCGCTCGCGTGGCGCGGCGGAGTCGATATTCTCGTGAACAATGCGGGCATCCACATCCAGAAGCCTGTGCTCGACTATGCGCTCGAAGATCTCGACCGCATCATGAAAGTCAATGTCCACGCGGTCTTTCAACTGACTCAGCTAGCCATCCGGCACATGCTCGACCGCGGTGCAGGCAAGGTTGTCAACATTGCATCGACCGCAGGCAAGTGGGAAAGCCCGAACCAAGCGATCTACAACATGTCCAAGCACGCGGTGGTGGGCTTGACGCGATGCGCCGCGCTCGAGTTCGCAGACAAGGGCATCAATATCAACGCTGTGTGTCCAGGCATCGTGGAAGGCGGCATGTTTGATCTTGAGAAACTCGCGGCGTCATACGGCGCGACGAAGGAACAGGTGCAGAAAGCGGTCGTCTCAAGGGTGCCCATGGGCCGCCTTGTCACTTTGGAAGAGGTCGCCCACCTCGCCGTCTACTTGGGAAGCCAAGAGTCCAACGGCATGACCGGCCAAACCATCACCATTTCTGGCGGGATGCGAATGGGCTAACGCCGGTCGTGCGAAGCACGACGCAAAGCACAGCTTTGCGAGGCGTTAGCGGGCTGCCAAGGAAGGCAGCCCCGGGGCCGCGGCGAGAAAAAGAGTCCATGGCAGGAGGCCAGCGAGCGCGAAAGTCCGGAGGAAGGTCGCAAAGCGCGACGCAAAGCACAGCTTTGCGAGGCGTTAGCGGACTTTCAAAGAAAGCCGCTAGGATTTCGTCATCAACAAAAGTCCGGGTGCGCAGTCGGGCGCTCTCGCTATTCCAATCGCCAATGCCGCCGGCGATGGAATCCTGATCGAAATAGTGTTCAGGTAGCTGGTCGTAGTTGTGCCGCTTCCAAGCACTCTTTCCGACCCCGTTGCACCCCATCACGATGGTGAACACCGGACTGGCTGATCGGACATGTTCTTGGTGCGCTATTGCGGCTTTGAGGGTTGTGATTGTATGGCATTCGGTGCGCGAGTCGGAAAATCTGGATCCATGACAGTCTCAACCTAAACCAACTTCATAGCTCATCAACATTTTTCAGCCGCGATAGTGCTTTGTCGAACGTCCCCAATGGGCGATGGCCCATTGCGTCAGCAATCCTGACAATGAGGCAGTCCGTAAATCCGATGTCATTCCATCGCATAAAGTCATTGAGAGCCGCGCGAACAATGTCTTCATCTTGCAGAGCGAGCTTGTCATGTTCAAGCAACATGCCTATTGCGACCGCAATCTTCTCTGCGTTCAGGCCATAAGCCGATTGCAGAACCCAGACTGTTTCCGCAAGGACAAGGTGCGAAACCCAGGCACTTGCCGACACAAAAGCTTCAGCACGGTCAGTTTGGCTCACATCATCCCGAACAATTAACCGGACGAGGATATTCGTGTCAACTGCGCGCATGCTTCTTCAACAAGTGTGTTCGTATGCCCTCGTCCATTTGTTCGACACTGCGTGTGGTAGCAGGTGCGTCGAACAGCGCGTCGTGAATTTCTTGTGACGTATATTTCGACGCACGCCGAAAGCCCACTTCGTTGCCTCGCTGAACCCATTCAATTTTCGATCCCGGACGCAACCCTAGCTTTCTTCGAATGCTCACAGGAATCGAGATTTGTCCTTGCGAAGTTATCCTTGATTTGGTGCCCATAGCATGACTTGCCCTACGCAAAAATGAACAAGACCGATTATGCGTTTATTAACCCGGTAATGCAAATGCGGGAGGCGGCACGACGCGGACGAATCGGGCGCGCTCGCTGCGAAAGCGGAAAAGTCTATTTGTTGCCAACAGGAATCCCGAAGACCCGGATGATAAAACGCACACATTCCATGTAGCATGTGTGTGATGAAGATCTTGAACTGGAATTCTGAAAAGAATATCGAGCTGATGGAATCAAGAGGCAGATCCTTTGAGGAAGTTGTTTTGCTCATTCAGTCGGGCGAAGTCCTGAGAAGCCACTTATGAAAACAACTAGACCACATGCGAAGGAAAGAGAACTTGTCGATGCTGTGGAGCGCGGCGAGTTTGAATCAGCGCTCACCGAAGAGCGCCTTAAAGCATTGCAAAACATCGCTGAAAATACTGTCAGAAAGGACAAGCGCATCAATATACGCATTTCTAATCGCGACCTCAGGGCAGTCCAATCGCGGGCCTTGGAGCAAGGGATCCCATAATCAGACGTTGGTGTCGAGCGTCATTCACAAGTATGTGAGCGGAACCTTGAGAGACGTCTCCACAAACTTGCAGCGAAAAGTGAAGGATTCTTAATTGGTCTCATCGCTCATTAGACGTACATTCGCGGAGCACATACGCTTCTGAAGGCGCAGAATCTAGGATAAGAGGCGCGCTGGAGCATCTATGCGCTGCACAAACGTTCAGTTATTAAAAGGCCGCTTAGTGTCTTTTTCGCCGGGCCTCTAATATACATTCCGCCACGAGCAAAATACCGTTTTCATCAGACGGGGAGCTGCCATCGCGCACTGAGCACATCTTGTTCGCGCGTCTAAGGATTAACTTTGCTTACGTTTGTGCCAATTTTATGCGAAAAGCGGCATTTTGCATCGCGAAGAAGAACGGTGCTCATCTGGCGTATCAAACGGTGCTTTTCTTGCGAGGCTGTGCGACAGTCGTTCGGCGTTTCATCCATCCACCTTCAGCGAATAGAGATCATCAAGCCCGTACCAATTCGCCGCCTCTTTGCGTCCGGCTGGCTTGCGGCGCACGAAGTAGCGGCGCCCCAAAGTCGCGCCGCGATTGTTCGGGAACCATTCTATCTTGCGATCGAGCTCGGCTTCCAACGCGCCCGGCGAACGGACCGTTCCCCATTTGCACTCGCCCAAATCTGTCCAGTGATCGTCGCGTAGGCCGATGGTGTCGATTTGTGTTTTCGCGCTCCAATACTCACCGATTTCAAAGCCTGCGGCGACGCCCTCATGCGCATAGATGAGCGGCAGTGCTTCGCGACACAGGTGTTCGAATCCGTTGCCGAACCACGCATCGAGCGACGGGGCGATGCGCTCGGTGAACGCGCGGGAAGGGCCCGCGCTACGGATGATGCTCGCGTTGGGGAACACGAACCGAAACCAGAATCTGAGCAAGGGGTCGTGAATCCCAAAACGCAACTGCTTCGGATTGGCCCGCTGGCCGTCGAGCGGGTAGCGTCGTCGCACGTAACCCAAGTCGGCCAGCTGCTGCAAATAGTAATGGAGGTTGCGGTCTGGCAGGCTGGTCGCTTCTGCAATCGCCTTTACGGTGCTGCGCCCGCTGGCAATCGCGAACAAAATGGCGCGGTACGGCGCAATCTCGCGTAGCTCTTCTCGCAGCAGAAACGTGGGTTCATGGAAGAGCGGCGCATACTCGTCGAGTAGGTTTTGACGAATGTTGCTCTCGACGGAAAGGCGGTCATTAAGGCATAGCAGATATTGCGGCAGTCCGCCCACCAGAAAGTACGCGCGCGCCCGGTCAATCAGCGACCAGTTGGAATGAAATTCGGCGGCCTCCAAATAGCCGAACGGGTGCAGATGAATTTGCGCCGTGCGGCGACCAAAGAGCGGACTCGATTGACCCAGCACCTCCCGCTCCATGAACCCAATGTAGGATCCGCAAAGCATCAGCAGCACGCTGCCACCAGTTTTCCAGTGGCGATCCCACAGGTGCTGCAAGTCGGCGACAAGGCCGGGCTCGGATCCTGCGATCCATTGGAATTCGTCCAAAGCCAACACAAGCTTCGAATTGGGTTGCGTGAGCATCCACTGATCAACAACGGTTGTCAGCGCCTTGCGCCAATCGCTGATGCCGAGTTCGGCGAGAAGCGGCATATTCAGCGCGCGCGCCGCTTCCACAAGAAACTCGCGCACCTGAAGTCCGCTCGGTGACTGCCCGCCAAGATAATAGACACCGGGCTTGCCTTTCATGAATTTTAAGATCAGTTCGCTCTTGCCTACCCGACGCCGGCCGTACACAGGAATAAACTCGGAGCGCCCAGATGCAAATGCCGTCTCAAGCACTTGGAGTTCTGAACTTCGGCCGATGAACTTAGACATGGCACGATCTGTATGCGGTGCGCGTGCTGCGATTTTGAAGTGGCTCGCGGTCAGGAAGATGCATTTACTATCCGAGTGAAGCAGCGGCAGAAGTATGCGCTGCGACTCTAATTTCGTCAAGTCGTGTTTAGACAAGTCGTACTTAGACAAGTCGTGTTTAGAAAAAAGACTGGCTCGAAGCTCGGGTTGATCTCACCGCCAACCAGAGCTGACGGGGCAAATTCCGCAGTTCGTATGCGCTCAGGCACCAAGCAAAAACACCGAAAAAAGTCCAGCCTCGTCAGTCCAATGGCGCGTGCACCTAAACCCAACTTCCTGCGCCACATTGACAAACCTGTCATACGAGTACTTGTACGAATTCTCGGTGTGAATGACCTCGTCCTTGGCGACGAAAATCCTCTCTCCACCGATTCGCACCTCTTGGTCGCGCTGGCTCACCAAGTACATCTCGATTCGTTCTTGGATTGGGTTGTAGATGGCCTTGTGTCGATAGCCTGACAGATCGAAATTGGCGCCGAATTCCCAGTTCATATGGGTGAGCAGGTTGAGGTTGAACCTCGCGGTCACGCCGGCGCTGTCGTTGTAGGCGGCTTCCAACACAGACACATCCTTGGGCGGGTCAATGCCGATCAGCAAAGACCCGCGCCCCGAAATTGCGCGTTGGGCTCGGGCGAGAAATGTCACGGCTTCGTCCGGCTCGAAGTTCCCAAAACTCGAGCCAGGAAAAAAAGCGAGCAGCGGCGCGGTTGTGTCCAATATCTCAGAGACGCTCCAATCTTGAGAGTAGTCGGCGCATACGGCATAGACATCAAGGTCAGGGTAGTCTACGGAAAGCGCTTCGCAGCTGGAGACGAGAAACTCCTTGGATATGTCGATAGCGAGATAGGCTTGCGGCGAGATGCCGTCTATGACAATTCTCGCCTTCTCCCCTGATCCACTCCCGCACTCCACCAATACTGGCTTGCCCGAACGTCCCTCAACGTCACTTTCGACTAGCTCAGCGACCTCTCGCATAACAGCGCGAAGGATGCCCGTCTCGGTGCGGGTGAGGTAATACTCGGGGAGCCTCGTGATGCGCTCAAACAGGCGCGATCCTTGCTCATCGTAGAAATACTTGGGCGCGATGGATTTCTGGGGCGCGCGCAAGCCCTCAAGAAGCTCGCGCGTCATATCGACTGACTGTGGCGACTGATCAATCAGGCGAACACGTGAATCCTCGCGCGTCTGACGCGCGAGCGCATTAGAAACCATGACTATTCCTCGATATTTCGCGCGAGCCTGACGCCGCTGTACTGCCAGCGGTCCCAAGGATAGAAGAAGTTGCGGTAGGAGGCCCGAGCGTGTCCCTCCGGAGTGGCGCAAGAACTGCCGCGCAGCACCATTTGTCCGCTCATGAACTTGCCATTGTATTCGCCGACCGCCCCCGCCCAAGGCCGATAACCCGGATACGGGCTGTAGGCAGAGGCGGTCCATTGCCATAGCGTGCCAAAGGCGTCACGAATCTGCGCGCGCTTGTCGCTCCGAAGGCTTGCCTCCCATTCGGCCTCTGTCGGCAGCCGCGCGCCTTGCCAACGCGCAAAGGCGTCTGCCTCAAAATAGCTGAGATGGGCGACAGGCGATTCCTTGCAAAGCGGCCTTTGACCGGAGAGCCGATATTCAAGCCACTCTCCGTCTGCGCATGTCCAATAGAGCGGCGCGTTCCATTGCTCGTGCACAACTCGATTCCACGCCTCAGCCAACCAGAGCTCCGGGCGCTTATAACCGCCGTCATTCATGAACCCAAGATATTCTCCGTTGCTGCACAGGCGGGTTGCGATTGCATAGGGCTGCAGGTAGACCTGATGTCGAGGAGACTCGTTATCGAACGAGAATTCCTGAAAGCCAGCGCCTGACACGCCGCTCTCGTCAATCCCGATGGTGACGAGGCCGCCATCGAACTCAACGAATTGAATGGCGTCTTCCGGCGCGCCCGCACATTCTTCAATGGCGCAGCATTCAAGTGCGGGCGCCAGAGGATTCACACCGAGGTTCCTTTTAATATCGGTGACCAGAAGCTCCTGATGCTGCTGCTCGTGATGCAAACCGAGCACCGTCAGTTGCCCAATCTCGTCACTACACACATCCGCATCTTCGAGCAATTCGATCATGGCAGCATCGACCTGATCTCGGTATTCCAGGACTTCCGCCACTGTCGGGCGCGACAGCTTGCCTCGGTCCTCCCTCGGCCATTGTTCGCCAATACCTTCATAGTAGGAATTGAAGAGATAGCCATAGGCTTCCTGCCGCCTGCGGTAGCTGGGAAGATGGGGCAAGAGAAGAAAGGTCTCGAAAAACCAAGTGGTGTGCGCGAGATGCCATTTGGGAGGGCTCGCTTCCGCAGCTGGCTGAATGCAGTAGTCCTCCGTGCTCAGGCCATCGCAAAGTGTGAGGCTGTGTGCCCGAACCTCGCGGTACATCGGGCCGAGTTGATGGAGCACGAGCGCTGCACTGTAGTTCTTTGCGAGATCGAGAAGCAGTATACGTGAAGCTTCAGCAAGGGCGCGTGGCACAAAACCCATAGGCGCGTTATCCTCACGCTATGTCTCTACACGTCATCATCCTCGCCGCAGGCAAGAGCCGCCGGATGAAGTCCGATCTGCCAAAGGCGCTTGTGCCGCTCGGCGGGCAGCCTATGCTCGCGCACATTGTCGAAACTGCGCGCACCCTTGCGCCGGCGCGGTTGTCGGTGGTGGTTGGTGTGGACGCGGCGCCGATCAAGCAAGCGTTTACGGATGCCAAGGACATTTACTGGATCCGGCAAGCCGAAGCGCTCGGCACAGGCCATGCAGTGCTCTGCGCTTTGCGCGAATACAGTGAAGGGCGGGCGCTGGTGGTGTATGTGGACGGGCCTTTGGTATCGGCATCCGCATTGCGTGGACTCATCGGCCAAGAATCGCCTCTTGCAGTCCTAGCAGCGACCACCGAGAATCCTTCAGGCTTCGGGCGCTTGATCATGGATGATCAAGGCTGCGTGCAGCGAATCGTGGAAGAAGCCCATGCCAGCGAATTGGAGAAGCGCGTCAAGATCGTCAACACCGGCATCATGGCTGGCGACGGGGCGCTGATGAGATCGCGCCTGGAGGGCATGCCAGCACCGACCGCAGAACGCGAACAATACTTGACCGATTTGGTGGCCTTGGCGCGCGAACAAGGGGATGATGTCGGCTGCGTAATGTCTCGTCCCGAAGACGGCGCGCTCGGTGCGAACACCTTGCAAGAGCTTGCTGGTCTCGAACGTCTTTATCAGCAGCGCCAAGCTCTTGAGCTCATGCGCCAAGGCGTGCGCCTTGCGGACCCGACAAGAATAGATGTGCGCGGCGAGGTTCAAGCCGAGTCGGGCGTGTTTATCGACGCAGGCGTCGTGCTCGAAGGCGAAGTGCGGCTCAAGAAAGGCGTGTCAATCGGGCCAGGCGTGACCATCAAAAACGCAAGTCTTGGCGAAGGCACGAAAGTGGAAGCCAGTTCGGTGATCGAGGGCGTGAAGTCTGGCGCAAACTGCCGTATCGGCCCGTTTGCGCGCATTCGCCCCAACACAGTGCTCGCAGACGATGTCCACATCGGCACGTTTGTCGAAGTCAAGCAGGCGCACATCGGTGCCCGCTCGAAAGCCAATCATCAGGCATACCTCGGCGATGTCGAAATTGGCGAAGATTGCAACATCGGCGCAGGCGTCATCACTTGCAACTACGATGGCGCGGACAAGCATAAGACGGAAATAGGCGACCGCGTATTCGTCGGTTCGAACGTCACGCTCATCGCGCCCGTCAGAGTTGAGACAAACGCCTACATCGCCGCAGGCTCGACCATATCGAAGAAGGTGGCCGCCGGTCTCACAGTGGCAAGGTCGAGACAGAAGCATATCAGCCACTGGACTTCACCAGCGAAGCGCCAAACCTAACCATGTGCGGAATCATTGGTGCCTTGGGTACGCGCGATGTCGTCCCAATTTTGGTCGATGGTCTGCGCGGCCTGGAGTACCGGGGCTATGATTCCGCTGGCCTTGCCGTCATTGATTCAGCGCGGCATCTCGTGCGCGAGCGCACTCGTGGAAAAGTCGCGAACCTTGTCGAGAAACTTGGCTCGCGCCAGCTTTCCGGCGCCATCGGCATCGCGCACACGCGCTGGGCAACGCACGGTGCACCATCGGAACGGAACGCCCATCCCCACATGTGCGGCGACAAGGTCGCCGTCGTCCACAACGGCATTGTCGAGAACCATGAATCGCTGCGACGCGAGGTGTTGGCAACAGGCGCGGTGCTTGAATCCGAGACGGACTCGGAAGTCGTTGCTCATCTCATCACATGCGAAGTCGATGCGGGTCGGACGCTGCTTGATTCGGTCGCGCACGCATGCCGTCGATTGGAGGGCGCCTTTGCCCTGGTCGCTCTCAGCCCGAAGGAGCCCGATGCGCTCATCGTTGTGCGCGTCGGCAGCCCGCTGGTGATCGGTCTTGGCGACGGGGAGAGCTTCGTCGCGTCGGACCTCGATGCGCTGCTCGATCAAACGAGTCGTTTCGTTGTGCTAGAAGAAGGTGACATTGCCGAAGTACGACGTGAGCGGCTCCGCATCTTTTCGCTTGGCGCCCTGAGCCGTGAGGTGACGCGCGAAGTGCTGGCTATCAAAGGCAAGCGTCAATTCAAGGACAAGGGCGACTTTGCGACCTTCATGCACAAGGAGATCCATGAACAACCACGGGCTGTGGCACGCGCGCTTGCGGGACGAGTGAGTAGGACGCGAGTCTTGCAGCAAGCATTTGGCGTGGCGGCAGAGGACGTTTTGGGCCGCATTAGATCGGTGCATATCGTCGCCGCAGGCAGCAGCTACCACTGCGGACTCATCGCCAAGCATTGGCTCGAAGAGATTGCCAGACTGCCATGCCAAGTCGAGATCGCCAGCGAGTTTCGTTACCGAAGCGCCGCTGTGCTGCCAGAATCGCTGTTTATCGCCATTTCACAATCGGGCGAGACAGCAGACACGCTCGCGGCGCTGCGCGTCAGCCGTCACCTTGGATTCGTAGCGAGCCTCGCCATTTGCAATGTGCCGACTTCGACCCTTGTGATGGAGTCGGATTTGGCGTACCTGATGCAAGCTGGCCCGGAGTTCAGCGTCGCATCGACAAAAGCCATCTCTTGCTCACTCGTCGGGTTGCTTCTGCTCACACTGCTCCTTGCTCGTTCGAAGGGTCTCTCAGAACAAACGGAAGCAGAAGTCGTCAAGGCGCTTGATTCGCTCGATGACGGAATCAGAGAAGCTCTTGCCCTTGAGCCGCACATCGAGACGTTGGCGCTGAAACTAACCCATCACAATCATGCATTTTTCCTTGGTCGCGGCGCACAGTATCCAGTCGCGCTTGAGGCCGCGCTCAAGCTCAAGGAGGTCTCCTACATCCATGCCGAAGGCTATCCTGCGGGCGAACTCAAGCACGGCCCACTTGCGCTCATTGACGACGGTATGCCGGTGATCGCCGTTGCGCCCAAGGATGACCTGATCGAAAAGCTCGCTTCGAACTTGCGCGAGGTCGAAGCGCGCGGCGGTGAACTCATTGTCGTTACCAGCCCGGACACCAGCTTTGCAGCGCGTTCCGATATGCATGTCGTGACAATGCCGCGCGTTCACGAACTGCTCGCGCCGATCGTCTACAATGTGCCACTGCAACTGCTTGCGTACCACGTTGCGCGACTGAAAGGCACCGACATCGATCAGCCGAGGAACTTGGCGAAGGCGGTGACGGTTGAGTGAAAAAGAGAGAAGTAATCGCGATGTGGGTAAAGCAGTTATAGCGAAATTAGCAATCTTAGGAAAAATTCCTAAACTAGGGCGTGTTAACACTACGCACGTTGACGCTGCCGCTGTTTAATGAGTTTATGCGCCGAGTCATGCCGAGCATGGATTAAGTCTCTTCGCCACCTTCGCGGGCCGTCAACACCAACAAACTCGGCAACAGCGACAAGTTCGCGATCAGCGCAAGCCCCATCGCCACTGCGACGAGCAGCCCGAACATGATGGTCGGCACGAAGTTCGAGAACATCAGCACCGAGAAGCCGATGATGATGGTGATGCCGGTGAGATACAGCGCTCGTCCGATATTGGCGTGACAGACGCTGACTGCCTTTTTTGCGGTTCTGCCAGCGGCGAGTTCGGATCGATATCGATGCAAATAATGAATCGCGAAATCGACGCCGATGCCGATTGAGATAGCGGCGATGGTGGTGGTCATCATGTCGAGCGAAATCCCCGCAAGCCCCATGAAGCCGACCACGGCCGCCGCCGAGAGCACGTTAGGAATCAATCCGAGCAGCGCGAACTTTACCGACCGCAGAAGTATCAGGAACATCAGCAGCGTTGCGAGCAGCACATAGGCAAGCGTGTCGCGCTGCGACACGAAGAGCTCTTGCAGCATGTCGTTGAACAGCACGAGCATGCCGGAGACGATGATCTCATCGCGTTCGAAGCCAAGTTCGCTTGTCGCGTAGTCCGTCACTTCGGCGACGAGTGCGTCGCGGTCGAAGTAAGGGCCACTTTCAATGACGCGCCCCGAGAGGCGCATTTGTCCCTTCATGGGCGCTGCATACGGATCGATGAGCTCGGCCTTAATGTCCGCTGGCAGCGCACTTAAGACAGCGACGAGTTCGAAGTCGCTCAAGCGTTCGCCGTTAGTGAACTCGCGCGCCAGCTCATCAAGCGAAGCGACGGACAGCACCTTGCCGACTTCGGCGCGTGCTTCGAGCGCTTTTTGGAGTGCGCCGAGCCGGTCGAGCTTCTCGCGCGTGAACCAGTAGCGGTCAGCGAACTCGTCGGTTTCTTCGGCGAAGAAGTCATCTTCGATCACCACCTCTTCGAACGGTGGGAACGACACCACCACCTCAAATGGGACAGTCCCGCCAAGATGCTGATCGATATAGACCATGCCCTGATAAATCTCAGTGTCGTCCTGAAAATAATCGATAAAACGGTTGTCGAGCGAGAGCCGAGAGATGCCCACGCCAGCGGCAACAGCCACCGCAAGAGACACGACGCACACGAGTCCGGCCCGATGCTGCGCGAGGTGCCCCAATTGATTGATCAGGCGCGCAGGCGGCTTTTCGGCAGCCGATGCTTCGCCGCGCTCAAGCAGCATCAAGAGTGCCGGGAAGACAGTGAACGCAGTCAAGAAGGCGAGCGCGACACCGAGGCACATCATCCAGCCGAAGTCCTCGACCGGCGGTATGTCGCTCACCGTCAGCGAGCCGAACGCAGCGATGGTGGTAAGCGCGGTGTAGAAGCACGGCGCGAATTTGCTGACGAAGGTCTCCAAGACCAGCGCTTCGCCGCGCGGTCCGTTTTCGGTCGCGGCAAGCTCGCGGTAGCGAACGATCAAGTGGATCGTCAGCGAGATGGTCATGATGACCAGAAGTGAGACGAAGTTCGAAGAAATGACCGTGGCCGCTGTTTGCATGGCGCCGAGCGTGCCTGTCGTGTAAAGCACCGCGAGTCCGGCAGTCGTAGTCGGAAGCAGCACCCAGCGAATTTCACGAAAAGCGAGATAGAGCACCAGCATGATCAGCAGCACGACGACACCGCCAAAGATCACGAGGTCGCTTTTGACGAAGGCGATCATATCGGCGGCGATCATGGGCACGCCGCCGATATGTACCTTGCCCAGCTCAGAGAATTCGGTTTGAATGGCCCTGATATCGGCGATGGTTTGATCGCGCGCCGCCAGATAGCGCTTGCGTGCCTGCACAGGGTCGGGCTCGGCGTCGATCTCGGGCGTCGGCACCATGTTGGCGCGCATGGCACCTGATCTGCCATCGCCGGAAATGAGCAGTTCTCGAAACAGCGGACTGTTGCGAAGCTCTTCAATCGCGAGTTCATGGTCCACGTCGTCCGAGCGCAGCGTTTTCAATCCCGCCGCAAGCTCAGTGATCGGCACAGGGGGACTCTTGAGTAGCGGCACATCAAGGAGCGAGAACACTGACGAGATGCCGCCGGTCGCGGCAATGCGCGTCTGCAGGCGTTCAAACACCTCTATATTGGCATCGGATAGCAGCACGCCATCATGCGGCGCGAAGGTGATGAGCAGGAAGTCATCGCCGGTGAAGGTTTCGGTGATGCGCTCATAGGCGGCGAAATTGGCATCGCCTTCGACGACGAGCGTCTCCGCAGAAGCGTCGAAGCTAAAGCGCGTTGAATAGAGGGCCGCCAGCAATGCGAGCAGAGCGCCGAAAAGAAGCACCGCTCGCGGCCAGCGCAGGAGCAACGCCACGACGCTCGCGACGGGCATGTTCAAATCGCCTTCGGAAAGGGAATGCCGTATTGCCGCAAGGTCTCTTCAAGGCTCGGCTTTTGCAGCCGTATGCGTTCTGCGCTCAATTGAAAGGCGAAGATGAAGCCGAGCCCAAGGATCAGCATGCCAACGAGGAAGCAGTAGATCACGGCGCGATCCGGATAGACATCCTTGAAATAGCCCACATAGAGCGGCCCGAAGATGCCCGCCGCGGCCCACGCGGTGAGCACCGCCCCATAGATGGCAGACATCTTCCGTGCGCCGAACACATCAATGATGAATGACGGCATGGTGGCGAAGCCTCCGCCGAAACACAGCAGGATGTAGCACACCAAGACCGAAAAGACCCAAGGGTCGCGTTCAGTCATCAGGATGCCGAAGACGATCATCTGGCTTGCGAGCAGGATGCGAAACACAGCGATGCGGCCGATCTTGTCGGACAAGAGCCCCCAGAACAGCCTGCCGATGCCGTTGCACAGCGAGCTGATGGCAATGAGCGTGGCGCCGTATTCGGCGAGCACATGCGGGTCGAGGCTCGGGTCGGCAAGCCCCCAGACATCCTGCAGCAAGGGCGATTGGAAGCTGATGACGGAAATGCCGGCTGAAATGTTGAAGAAAAAGATCAGCCACATCATGACGAATTCGCGCGTGCTCAGGCAGTTGCGAACAAAATTCGGATGATTGACGCCGAAGGGTTCCGGCGGAACGGACACGAGCTTGGTATTCGGCGCGAAGCCCGCTGGCGGGTCGCGAATCAGCAGGCTAAACGGAATGAGAATCGCCGCGAAAATAATGCCGAGCCACATGAAGGTGAGCGGCAGGTCCTCGTTGGTCTGCACGACGAGAAAAGGCGCGAGCAGCTTACTCAAAAGAAATGCCCCGACGCCGAATCCCATGACGACAATGCCGGTCGCTAGCCCTTTGCGGTCCGGAAACCATTTGGCGACGGTCGCCACTGGCGTGACATAGCCGAGGCCGATGCCGGCGCCGCCAATCACGCCGTAGCCGATATAGAAAAGCAGCAGGTTGTTGATGTGCAGCGCGAACGCAGCGATCAAGTATCCGGACGCGAATAACAAACTGCCCGCGACTGACAGCTTTCGAGGGCCGAGCTTCGGCAGTGCGCCGCCCGCCCACGCCGCCGAGATGCCGAGCGAGAAGATCGCGACGCCGAACGCAATGGCAGTGTCGGTGTAGGTCCAACCAAGCTGGCTGACCAGCATGATCTGGAAGAAGCTCCACGCATAGACGGTGCCAAAGCACAGCTGCAAGCCCGTGCAGAGCAGCACAGTGATCGAGCGTGGCAGATGCCTGTCGGGCGCGGACATTGGTCGATTCAGGGCTACTTGACGGCTTGCGGCTCCACCCTGTCTGGATCAACGATTTTGGCGAAGTAGAGAAACAGCCTCGCAAGCTGCCCGGCTTCATCATCGCGTTCCAAGAGCGGGTTCGATGCGGACTGCTCGCCATCGCCGGCTTTCGCGAGTTCGACGGCGTAGCCGAGCAGCGCCGAGACTGGCTTGGCGGCGAGGTTCACGAGCCAGATCGCAGCGAAGATGCCGACCACGAAGATCGACGAAATCAGATACATCTGGCGGCCAACCGCACGCTGAATCTTGAGTGAAATCAGTCCCTTGTCCATGCCAATATGCACCGACCCGGCAACGCCGGCTAGAATCGGGCTGCCGACTTCAATGTAATTCTCGGCACCGGAGAAGCTGCGCTCGATGCCGTCTGTGATCGATGGGTCGGAACTGAGGATCTCCTCTGGAATGCCCGGCACGAAGGTGTGGGCGAGAAACTCGCCATTCTCGTTGACGATATAAATGTAGTTGATGCCTTGGATTTCAAGGAATTGGTCAATGAGCGATTGCAGGGCTGACAAGTCGCGGTTCAAGATGATGTCCACGCTGGCATCGGCGATCGTTTTGGCGATGCCTTTGCTGTTGGAGACGTACTCTTCGGAAAGCTGCGAATCGACGGTGGCGATGCACACCCAGGAAGTGGAAACGGCGATAACGCCGAAGAGCAGAAAGATGCCGAACAGGGTTTTCTGAAACAGTCGCTGAATGTTCATGATGTATTCTCTTTAGGAAAACCGGGCGCCCCAGTCGTATAAGGGAATGAATCGACCTTCGTCGACCACGGTGTAATAGAGCCCTCGCATGCCTTGCCGGCGCTCAGGCGAGAAGGAGATAAGCTCACCGATGCCAAGGTCGAAGTCTTGGATGCTAAAGACCGCCTCTTCAAGACGCTGTCGGCTCGGCATATCGCCAAGGCGGTTCAGAATCTCGACGAGCAGCTTGGCGTTGACGAAGCCTTCAAGGCTCACGAAGCTCTTTTCGAAGGGCTGATAGTCCGCTTGGTACAGGTCGCCCGGCACCGTGGGGTCGTAGCGGCGCATCAGTTCGCTGTATTCCTTGACGACCGGGATGCTCTCATCCTCGTAGCTCGGCACGACTTGTGAGTTGACGAGGTGGCGGGCGTAGCGGTCGCTTGCATCCGTGCCCTCGGTGATTAGCTGTAGCAGATTCTCGCTGCCCACAAAGGAAAGATTTGCGATTGGGATTTCGAGCCCCCCGTCGACCGCATCGCGCAGAAATGCCGCGCACGCGCCGTAGGCGCCAATACAGATGACCGCCTGCGGATTGGTCTTCTTGAGGATTTCGACCTGATCGCGCATGCTGCTCGAAAAGCGAGCCCCGCGCTTGTAGGTGGCCTCGCCAACGATGTTCTCGCCATGTGCGCTCAAGGCCTTGCGCACGCCTGCCCAGCCGCTTCGCCCATAGGCGTCGGCCTGATAAAAGACGGCGATGCGCGTTCGACCGATGCTCAGGAAATTCTCAACGAGCCCTTGTGTTTCCTCGCGATATGAAGCGCGAAGATTGAATGCAAATTCACCGTAGGGCGGCTCGCGCTGTGGCTGCGCGCCGGTGAATGGAAAGAACAGCAGGATGTCTTCCTGCTGGAACTTCTTGAGAATCGGCAGAACCCGCGTGACCGTTGGCGTGCCGACATAGCCGAAGAGCGCAAATACCTGGTCCTCAAGCAGGAGCTTCATGGTGTTTTGCACCGACGGCACAGGCTGGTAGCCGTCGTCATAGAGTTTCAGCGCAACCTCACGACCACGAACGCCGCCTTGGCTGTTGATGTGCGCGAAATAGGCCTGAGCGCCACGATACAGTTCGATGCCAAGTCCGCGCGACGGGCCGGAGAAGGCGGCGGATGTGCCGAGCACAATCTGGCTGTCGGAAACGCCCTGACTGACGAGGCTATCTTGCGAAAACGCGAATCTGGTCGTGAACGGCAGCATAAGACTGCCGACGATGCCGGTTTTCAGTAGATTCCGCCGAGTCAGAGCTGGCATCGTTGCGTGAACTGAGTCTGTTCGCCGAGACGCATGGGCATACTCTATCCTATTCAGCAAATAGGCATGACAAAAAAGTCACGCAAGCGTGCTGTCCGGGTTCTTGTTGAAAGACAAAGGCGTGCCTATAGTGTCATTCTCAACCTGAACTGGAAAGGAACGTCCTTCGATGGACGAAGCGCAAATCAAGCGTCGGGTGATTCCCGTGATGCATCGCGAAGTGCATCTGCTCACCGCAGGCAGGGGCACTCCGTTGCTGCTTGTGCATGGCTCTCCCAATAGCAGCGATGCGTTGCGACCGCTGATTGCCTTTCTCGCCCAGGAGTTTTTCGTCATCGCGCCGGACACGCCGGGCAACGGCGGGTCCACTCCGCTGCCCGATGATGCCAGTACGCTCGGTGATTATGCCGATGCGTTGCGGGATCTGCTCGATGCGCTCGGCCTTTCGCAAGTCGGCGCCTACGGCTATCACAGCGGCGCGAGCACCGTGGCAGAGCTTGGGCGTCGGTATCCGCATCGACTGTCCGCCCTGGTGTGCGACGGACTGCCTATTTGGAGCGAGCGTGAGCTGCGGGAATTCGAGGAGGGCTTCTTTCAGTCCTACGCGCCTGTCCACGACGGGTCGCACTTGATGCGCCTTTGGTCGAGATTGATCGATCAGAACTGGTACTTTCCGTGGCATCGCGGCGCGAAGGGTCGCCAAGTCAGGTTTGATCTCAATGACACCGCGCGCCTGCATGATCGAGCGATGGAGCTGCTCATCGCAGGCGATGCGCATATGGCGCCCTATCGGGCGGTGCTTGAGTCAAACGGCGCTGAGCGGCTGCACGCACTCACGGTGCCAACGCTCGTCATGTGTCACAACGACGATGTGATCGCCAAGCATTTCCATCGCTTGCCGAATGCGCCCATGGTGCGCCGCAGCCGCTTCAAAAGCCGAAAGCACATGCGTTTTCGGGTGCGCGACTGGTTTGCGGAGCACGCCCGCGAAGCCGCATTGCCGCCAACAACACGCATGTTCGAGCAGGGTCAGAACCGCTTTGTGGACTTGCGCTACGGGCAAGTGTTCGTGCGTGGCGGCAGTGACCCGGGCGCGATGTGGCTGCACGATGTGGGTGAGTCGAGCCGAACTGCGCCCGCGACCAGAATGAGCTTCGACCTGCCGGGGCACGGTTTGACCGATATCGAGTGTCCTCACGACCCCTATGACCTGGTGAGATTGATCGAGGATGTGTTTGAGGCGCTGCATGCCGATCCGAGTGCGCCCGGCATCCTTGGCGCCGGCCTCGGCTATCAGCTCGCCAATATGCTCTCTGGAACGCAATCGGAGCTGCGCTCAACGCCCTGCCAGGTGCCCGAAATCGATCCGCGATGGGACGGTGGCCACCTTGCTGCGGCGTGGCACTATTGCAGGTTCAGAAGCCAGTATCGTCGCTGGGACAATCGCATTCCGCAAGGTCGCCTCAATCATCCTTTGCCGAGTCCCGAAGACCTGCATCTACAAATGATCGACGTGCTGCGTGCGGGCGAGCACACATTGCAGCGGCTATTGCCGTTTTCGGTCGCCGATCTGACTTGAAACTGACGCTTCTTCAACTTGCTTTCGCCGCGATGGTGGGTATGCCAGATACATTGATTGAACGCTCGGCAACCGCGAGATCGAAGCTGCGCTGCAAATTCAACCAGAAGCGGGCGCCGTTGCCAAACAACTTGCCGAAACGAACCGCCATCTCAGCCGTGACAGGCTGCTTTTCGTTGAGAATATCGTATAGCGCCTGCCGGGAAATCCCCAACGCGCTGGCCACTGCCGTTTTGCTCATCGGCACGGCTGGCAAAATATCCTCTCGCAGGATTTCTCCGGGATGCAGGGGCAGTATCGAAGGGTGTTTTTGAAGCATCAGTGATAGTCCTCTATATTCACTTCCACCGTGCCGTCATTGTTCCAACCAAGAGCAACATTGTCCGCCGACCTCTGAAATGCCCTAAAGATATATCAATATGTTCTAATACGCATCGCCATGTCCGCATACCTCGTCATCACCGCTCAGCTTCACGACCGAGAAGCTTTTCTTGCCGGGTATGCGCGCGAGGTGGCGGCGCTCGTCGAGTCCTTTGGTGGCGAGTATCTTGTGCGTGCGCCAGGCATTGACATTTTGGAGGGCGAGCACCCGGGCGGGTCGCTGGTGATTTCCAAATGGCCTGACAAGGCAGCCGCGTTGGCATTCTGGCATTCACCGGAATACGCACGGGCGAAAAAACTGCGCGAAGGCATCGCCGATTGCCAAGTCTTGCTGATAGAGGGCTAGTGCGTCGTGAATGACGCACCGAGAATTCGCAGCATCATCAAGCGCACCACGCTCATGGTGCGCAACATGGAGAAAAGCCGTCGCTGGTACGAGCACGTGCTCGGCATGACAACTTGGCTCGATCAGGAGTTCATCATCTCGGGCGAAGGCATTGCGGTGGGGTCGAAGGGTGACAAGACGCATCTTGTCATCATGAAAGCCGAGGACGACAAGATCGGCATGATCGGCCTCCTGCAGTGGCTCGACCCAGTGCTGCCCGCCCCGGAGATTCCGACCGCCGTCAACTACGGGTTGCCGGTGTTTGTGGTCGAGACTGATGATGCCGCAGAGTTGGCGCGCCGCGCCGAAGAACTCGGCACGCGCGTCTACAACAAGCGGCACGAGTTCACCGTGACTGGTGCGCGCGGAGAGAAACGACACCTCGCGGGCGCGTCGCTATTCGACCCGGATGGGCATTTCTTTGAGTGCAATCAGGTGCTGTCAGTTGAAGAACCAAGGATATCGTGATGAGTATTCGCTTTCAGCGCGCTAATTTCCTCGTCTCCAATATGACAGAAGCACTTCGCTTTTACGTTGATGTGCTTGGCATGGAGGTGGCTTTCAAGAAGGAAGGCAGGGAAGCTGGCTATTCACATATTGTGTTCGGCATTGAAGCAGGCGTGAAAGTCGATTTCGTGGCCTTGAGCACGCCGACGCAGCTGCGAGTGATGGCGCTCACTGAAGTTCCGGGTCTTGTCCCTCAGCCCGAACCGCGACGCTCGGCGATTGTCTTGGATGTAGAAGATGTAGATGCTGTGGTCGCGCGTGCGAAGGACGGGGGTTTCCAAGTGTTCGAGGAAGAAAAGCTCGTCACGCACGATGGCCGCGTCGGGCGCGAGATCGGCATCCTCGATGGCGACGGCAATCTCGCTGTGGTCTATCACATCACCGGTCGGGTTTGACCCAAGACGCTATGAGCGACAGCGAGGGCTACCCATCTTCGCGGCGCGCCTGGGCGATGGTCGCGCTCTTGACCTTCGCCTACGTGGTGTCCTTTGTTGATCGCTACATCCTGAGCCTGCTGGTTGACCCCATCAAAGCCGACCTCGGGCTCACCGACTTTCAAATGGGCCTGTTGCTCGGGCCTGCGTTCGGTATCTTCTACGCGACCATGGGCTTGCCGCTCGGCCTGCTGGCTGATCGGTCGCGACGCACATGGATAGTTGCCGCAGGCATCACCCTGTGGTCGGCTGCGACGGCCTTCTCGGGATTCGCCAAAAACTTCACGCAAATGTTCATCGCAAGGCTCAGCGTGGGTGTCGGCGAGGCGACTTTAAGCCCCTGCGCCATGTCATTGATTGCGGATTCCTTCCCGGAAGAGCGGCGCGGCAAGCCGATCGCCATGTACGGAAGCGCGATCTCCGTCGGCTCTGCGCTCGCTGCGCTGCTTGGCGCTGCTGTGCTCACCTGGGCGAAGGCTTCGGGCGGCGTCTCACTGCCCGTCGTCGGCACCATAGCGCCGTGGCAGTTGGCGTTCCTGACGGTAGGACTGCCGGGCGTCCTGCTCGCGATTCCCTTCCTGCTGATGCGCGAACCTCGTCGCAGGTCGGTATCCCAAGACGGGTCACGTTCGCATCTCGGGCATATGTTCCGGCACGTCGCTCGTCACGGCCTGACCTACGCCTGTTTCATGCCGATCTTCTGCTTTATGACGATCGTCGCCTACAGTCACGGCTGGCTCGCGGTCACCTTTGACCGCACCTACGGCTGGCCGGTTGAGAAATATGCGCTCTACAACGGCTTGACGCTGATTGTCCTAGGCCCCTTGTCAGTCATGTTCGCCGGATGGCTCTCTGATCGATTGACTTTGCGCGGCGTCGCCGATGCCCCGATGCGCATCGCTGTCACTGGCTTTTTCATCGGCGCCCCGCCCGCCATGGTCGCGACACTGTTCGACAATGGACTGGTCGCCTTCATCATTCTGGCATCGGCCAATATCGGCTTGGCGTTTACCTCCTCAGTCGGCGTGACCGCGCTGCTGAAGATTGTGCCGCCGCGCATTCGCGCGCAGACGGTGGCGCTCTATTACATGAGCATCAGCCTGACCGGGCTGTTCCTTGGTCCGACGCTTGTCGGCCTGTTCAACGACACCCTGTTTCGCGACATCGAAGACGGCGTGCGCTACAGCGTTGCCGTGATACCAATGATCTTCGGCCTGCCGATGATGTGCCTCGCACCCTGGACGCTCAAACTCTATCGCAAAGCGCTTGAGAAGCGCACTATCGACGAGTAGTCAGCGGTCAATCAAGCACGAGCCAAGGAACGCGCGCAAAGTGCTCTGCTTCGAAGCGGTTGATCTCTTCGCC
>JAPOTJ010000065.1 GCA_026709225.1 Gammaproteobacteria bacterium
CTCGCCGCCTAAACGCAACCTGTCTGTTAAAGTTTGGGTTGGTCAAGGAGTCTAGTAGCTGGTCGTTAAGTGCTTGAAACCCTCCCATGCAAAAACTTTTCCTTCACGCTATGTCGTTGGTCGAACTTTCAATCGATCAAAGCGTTCCTCAGGAAGCAGTGACCAGAACAAGACGAACAGTTGAAACTGAATCGCTATTGCAATCCAATCCCTGCTGCATGACAATGCGCATTCGCCACCCGATGTGCCCACTTCGCCTCACGACAAGGCGAGGCGGGTATTTCTTTTCTTTTCTTCGGAGCACGCTATGCCCGCTGACCTTGTGTTGTACACCAACCCGCAGTCGAGAGGTCGCATCGCACGCTGGATGCTCGAAGAGGTAGGCGCCGACTACGAAACCGTGCTGATTGAGTACGGCGACGCCATGAAGTCGCCCGAGTATCTCAAGATCAATCCCATGGGCAAGGTGCCAGCGATCGTGCATCACGGCCAAGTGGTCACAGAATCGGCGGCCATCTGCCTCTATCTCGCTGATGCGTTCCCGGCATCTGGCCTTGCACCTGGCGAGCGTCGCGCCGCCTACTACCGATGGATGCTGTTCGCGGCAGGGCCGATCGAAGCGGCCGCCACCAATCGCACGCTTGGCTTCGAGGTGCCCGCCGACAGGGAATCCATGGTGGGCTACGGCACCTATGAACGAATGATCGATGCACTTTCAGGCGCACTCTCTCGGCATCCCTACATCGCTGGCGATACATTCACCGCCACCGACGTGTACGTCGGATCGTTCTTGGACTACGGCCTGCTTGAACACCGCCCGGTGTTCGATGACTATCTTCTGCGCCTTCGGGCACGCGATGCGTTCAAGCGCGCCAAGGCCATCGACGACGCGCTCGTCGAATCAGCAACTCACACTTAAGGAGGCACGCTCGTGCGCATTGGACTTATGGGATTCGGGCGCATCGGACGCCAACTCTTTGCGCTTGCTGCGCAAGACCCGCGCTTCGAGATTGTCGCCATTTCGGATATCGGCGACCCCGGCATCCTGCGGCACCTTTTTCATCGCGAGCACGGTCAGCACGTGCCAGTCAAGCTTGACGGCAACTACCTCGTGCATGACCTTGCCGGCAATAACAAGTCCGCTCGGCGCACCCGCATCCTGTCGGCAAAACGGCCTGGCGAAATTCCGTGGGACCTCTTCGATGTGGACTTGGTCGTCGATGCCACCAATCGCTATCTTGATCGCAAATCTTTGCAGCCACATCTTGAGCACGGCGCGTCTCGGGTGCTGCTCTCGACTTTCCCGACAAGCGCGCTCGACCGCATGATTGTGCGCGGTGTCAATGATGCGGACGCGCGCGCCGACGACCAACTCGTCTCGGCGGGGTCTGCCACCACCTCGGCCATGGCGCTCGCGCTGAAAGCCATCACCGACCGATTCGACATCGCGCATGCGACCATGACCTCAATCCACGCCTACACGAGCGACCAAACGCTTCAGGACACAGCCGGCCCTGATTATCGCCGCAGCCGGTCGGGCGCGGAGAACATCATTCCCAACGTCAGCCTTGCGCCCTTCTGGGCGCAGCATGTGCTGCCAAAAGTCGCTGGCAAGGTCAGCGGCTACGCTCTCAACGTGCCTGTCAAATCGGGTTCGCTGATGGACCTCAACATTGCCATGAGTGATTCCTCGGTCAGCGCCGAGGACATTGCCGAGGCGTTCGACGACGCGGCGGCGGCGCATCCGAGCCTCTACGCCGTCACCAAAGATCCGATCGTCTCTTCCGATGTTCGCGGCGTCACGCAGTCAATGCTCGTTGACCGCAGCGGCATCATGAAGGCGGGCGCCAACCTCATCAAAATCCTGATCTGGCACGAAGTGCTCGGTCACGCCTCACGAATCCTCGATGTCGCCAAACTCTATGACGACCTCGACACCTCACATTAGGAACACTTGACCATGGCACGAATCGCAATCAATGGCTTCGGACGTATCGGCCGCGCTGTCTTTCGCATCGCCGAGCAGCGTGACGATATCGAGATTGTCGCTATCAATGATCTTTTTGACGCCGATGGCCTCGCGTATCTCCTGAAGTACGATACGGTCATGGGGCCCTATGAGGGCACTCTTTCCCTTGACGATGGGCACTTGGTCACGGCGCAGAGCCGCGTCAAGTTGCTCGCCCAGCGCGACCCGAAAACGCTGCCGTGGCAGGATCTCGATATCGATGTCGCCATTGAATCTACAGGCGTGTTTCGCGCTCGCGACGAAGTCGGCATGCACCTTGAAGCCGGCGCCCGGCGCGCACTCCTCACCGTGCCCGCCAAGGACACCATCGACTGCACGCTCGTGCTCGGCGTCAACGACGAAGCGCTTCGCCCTGAGCACCGTATCGTCTCCAATGCTAGCTGCACCACGAACTGCCTCGCACCGCTCGCCAAGGTGCTCGACGACGCCTTCGGCATCCGTCAAGGCGTGATGAACACGGTACACGCTTATACCAACGACCAGAGACTTGCAGACGTGCCTCACGCGGACCCACGCCGCTCTCGCGCCGCCGCCGAAAACATCATTCCGACCTCGACCGGCGCCGCACAGGCGGTTGGCGAAGTACTGCCAAGCCTCAAAGGCAAGCTGCACGGCATCGCATCGCGAGTGCCAGTTCCAGATGGGTCGGTGGTCGATTTGTTCGCCGAACTCGAACAGCCAACGAGCGTGGATGAAGTCCATCAGGTCATTCGCGACGCCAGCAAGTCGCCGCGCCTCAAAGGCGTGCTCGAATTCACGAAAGACCCAGTGGTGTCCTCCGATATTATTGGCAATTCGCACTCAAGCATCTTCGATTCGTCATTTACGTGCGTCACTGAAGGGCACTTCTTGAAAGCCTTGAGCTGGTACGACAACGAGTGGGGCTACTCGAACCGCGTATGCGATCTGATTGAGCGCATGGCGAAGCTTGACGCAAGCGCTTAGACGTTCTGGCACACAAATTGCTTGCTTAGCGCGTATGCGCTCGCGATTCGCATCGAGTCACGCATCATATTGACCGTCGTATGACGGTCGTATTCGGAAAGACGGTCTTGTAAGAGACCCGCCCCAACACCACGAGAACCAACAGATAAGAGAAGGACGAGAACAAGATGTACGACAAAACGCAAAAACTCATCAAGGAGCACGATGCGCAGTGGGTGGATTTGCGCTTCACCGACCCGCGCGGCAAGTCCCAGCACACCACCATCCCGGCGTCGCGCGCCACCAGCGAGACACTGAGCAGTGGAACGATGTTTGACGGCTCGTCGATCGCTGGCTGGAAATCCATTCACGAATCCGACATGATGCTGGTGCCTGATGACCGCTCCGCGGTGCTTGACCCATTTTTTGAAGAACCGACCATTAATCTGCGCTGCGATGTCATCGAACCCACAACGATGACGCCGTACAACCGCGACCCGCGCGGCATTGCCAAGGCCGCCGAAGCCCACCTCGCGAGCAGCGGCATCGGCGATGTCGCCTACTTCGGCCCGGAGGCAGAGTTCTTTGTGTTTGACGGCGTGCAGTTCGAGGTCGGCATGTCCAAGGTCAGCTACGAGATCATCTCCGAGGAAGCGGCCTGGTCGTCCGGCAAGTCCTACGAAGAAGGCAACCTCGGCCACCGGCCTTCGGTCAAAGGCGGCTATTTCCCGGTGCCACCGATCGACAGTATGGCGGACCTCCGCGCCGCCATGTGCAGCACAATGATGGACATGGGCCTCGAGGTCGAGGTCCATCACCATGAGGTCGCCACCGCTGGCCAAGGCGAGATTGGCGTCAAGTTCAACTCGCTGGTGCTGAAAGCCGACGACTTGCAAACATACAAATACGTCGTGCAGAACGTGGCCGCCGCCTACGGCAAAACCGCGACCTTCATGCCGAAGCCGCTGATGAATGACAACGGCAACGGCATGCACGTGCACCAGTCGATATGGAAAGACGGCAACAACCTCTTCCGTGGCGACGAATATGCTGGCCTCTCCAAGACCGCTCTGTACTACATCGGCGGCATCATGAAGCACGCGCGAGCGCTCAACGCCTTTACCAACGCCACCACGAATTCCTACAAGCGCTTGGTGCCGGGCTTTGAGGCGCCGACGCTGCTCGCCTATTCGGCGCGCAACCGGTCGGCCTCCATCCGCATTCCGTTCATTCAAGGCAGCCCCAACGGGCGCCGCATTGAGGTGCGATTCCCAGATAGCTCGGGTAACCCCTACCTCGCCTTCGCGGCCATGCTCATGGCGGGCATTGATGGCATCGTCAATGAAATCGATCCGGGCGAGCCGCACGAAGCCGATTACTACTCACTGTCGGACAGCGACCTCAAGAACATCAAGACTGTCGCGCCGTCGCTGCGCGATGCCGTGGAAGCGCTGGACAACGACCGTGAGTTCTTGACCGCGGGTGGCGTGTTTACCGACGATGCCATCGACGGCTACCTCGAACTCAAACAGGAAGAAGTTGCCCGCCTCATGCAAGCGACTCACCCGATTGAGTTCCAGATGTACTACAGCGTGTAGCATCAGATACGCCCCTCCCGAGGGGCGCATCTTCATTCTGCGCAAATTTGGTGCGCCTACGTTGCAGTGCGCACTTAAATAGTGCGCTTCCCGCTTTGTATAATCTTCACAAGTCGGAGAGCAATCACCGAGCCACTGGTGTGCCATCAAACTGATAATGCCGTATCTGTTCGCCTGCGCGGGTCTTGAGGACGCTGCGTGAGCCTGACGAAATGACCATGCGATCAACCAAGATTGTGGCCACTATCGGGCCGGCGTCCGATGCACATATCGACCAGCTCATAGCGCTCGGCGTCGATGTGTTTCGATTGAACTTCTCGCACGGCTCGCAGGAGGAGCATAAGCAGCGCGTCAAGCGCATTCGGCGCGCGGCTGGGCGTCACCGCCGCTTCGTTGCGGTGCTCGCCGACATGCAAGGCCCGAAAATTCGTATCCGCGGCTTCTCCTCGCCGAGCGTCGAGCTTAAAAACGACGCGCCATTTTGCATCGACGCGTCGATTGACGAGCACAGCGGAGATGCGACCAAGGTCGGCACCACCTGGACGCGCCTTTCCGCGCAAGTCTCGCCGGGCGACAAATTACTACTCGGCGACGGACTGATCGAACTTGATGTTACTGGCATCGGCCCGCATCGCGTGGAATGCCGGGTGGTGAGCGGCGGCACATTGAGCGCCAATGCTGGCATCAACAAGCGTGGCGGCGGCCTGTCTGCGCCTGCGCTGACGGAAAAAGATTCGAGTGATATTGAGTTTGCCTGCAGCTTGCCGGTGGACTACGTCGCCATATCATTTCCGCGCGACGCCGCGGACATGCGCGAAGCACGACGCCTCGTGCATGCGTTCGATACGAGTTGCGGCCTCGTCGCCAAGCTTGAACGGGCAGAAGCTGTGGACAGCACTGATGCCATGCGCGAACTGATCCTCGCCTCGGATGCGGTGATGGTGGCACGCGGCGACCTCGGCATTGAAATCGGCGATGCCGCGCTTGTCGCAGTGCAAAAGCGCCTGATCGGACTCGCACGCAGCCTCAACCGAAGCGTCATCACGGCCACGCAAATGATGCAGTCGATGATCGAACACCCGAAGCCAACGCGCGCCGAAGTGATGGATGTCGCCAATGCCGTGCTTGATGGTACCGATGCGGTCATGCTTTCCGCCGAGACCGCGACCGGCCGCTATCCACAGGAAACGGTGCGTTCCATGGTCGAGATCATTGAAGGTGCCGAACGCCATTCGCAGTTCAATGTCGCCAGCCCCATCGACCCCACTTGCGAAGCCATTGATGAAGCCATCGCCCGCGCCGCCACTGAAGTCGCCGCCAATCTTGATGGGGTTACTGCAATCGCATGCCTCACCGCCTCTGGAAACACGCCGCAGCTCATGTCCCGTGTGGCGAGCAACCCGCCTATCTTCGCCTTCGCCGACAATCCGCGCACGCTTGCGCGCGTCGCGCTCTACCGAGGCGTGCATCCAGTGCTTTTTGACACGCGGCCAATCGACCACGATGAAATCAACCAAAGCGCTATCGACTGGCTCAAGCGCCACCATGTGGTCAAGTCAGGCGAGCGCGTGGTGCTCACCAAGGGCGACTACCATAATGTTCAAGGAGGAACGAACGCGCTGAAGATTTTGCAAGTCTCTTGATCGAAGCGGAGCGCTCAGAGGGGGGTACAATGCCACTTTGCCCGCCAAGAATCACGCACTTTGGCCACCGCACGAGACCTTATCGAATCTGACCTCGCCAGCGAATACGAAGCGGGGTTTGTCACCGACATCGAATCCGAGACCTTGCCGCCGGGGCTCTCGGAAGATGTCGTGCGCTTTATTTCCGAGCGCAAAGGCGAACCGGACTGGCTGCTCGACTGGCGCATCAAAGCGTATCGTCATTGGCGTTCGATGCCGCAGCCTGACTGGGCGCAGCTCAAGATCGACCCCATCGACTTTGACGGCATCTCCTACTACTCAGCCCCCAAATCACGCGCCGATGCGCCAAAATCCTTGGACGAGGTTGACCCTGAACTCCTGCGCACCTACGAGAAGCTCGGCATTCCGCTGCACGAGCAGGAAGCATTGGCAGGTGTTGCCGTTGACGCCGTGTTCGACAGCGTTTCCATTGCCACCACGTTTCGCGAGCGCTTAAGTGAAGCAGGCGTCATCTTCTGTCCGATTTCCGAGGCAGTGCGCGACCATCCGGAACTCGTGCGCAAATACCTCGGCACCGTCGTGCCGCCGACTGACAACTTCTACGCCACGCTCAACTCCGCCGTCTACAGCGATGGCTCTTTTGTCTATGTGCCCGAAGGCGTGCGCTGCCCGATGGAGCTGTCAACCTACTTCCGTATCAACGAGCAGTACACGGGACAGTTTGAGCGCACGCTCATCATCGCCGACAAGGGCAGCTACGTCAGCTATCTCGAAGGCTGCACTGCGCCCATGCGCGATGATCGTCAGCTCCACGCCGCTGTCGTCGAGCTCGTCGCGCTAGAGGATGCCGAGATCAAGTATTCAACCGTGCAGAACTGGTACCCGGGGGACGAAGAGGGGCGCGGCGGCATCTTGAACTTCGTCACCAAGCGCGGCACCTGCCTCGGCGCACGTTCCCGTATTTCCTGGACGCAAGTGGAAACTGGCAGCGCCATCACCTGGAAGTATCCAAGCGTCGTGCTCAGAGGCAAGAAAAGCGTCGGTGAGTTCTATTCGGTGGCGCTCACACGAAATTTACAGCAGGCCGACACAGGCACCAAGATGATTCACCTTGGCAAGGACACTTCAAGCACCATCATCTCCAAAGGCATCAGTGCTGGGCGCAGCCAGAACTCGTACCGCGGCCTTGTGCGCATGACGCCCGCTGCCAAGGGCGCGCGCAATTTCACGCAATGCGACAGCCTGCTCCTCGGCAATACCTGCGGCGCGCACACCTTTCCCTACATCGAAAACCAAGCGGCGGACGCAGTGGTCGAGCACGAAGCCACAACCTCGAAAGTCGCCGATGATCAATTGTTTTTGTGTCAGCAGCGCGGCATCGACCCGGAACGTGCGGTCAGTATGATCGTCAATGGCTTTTGCCGCGATGTCTTCCGGCAACTGCCGATGGAGTTCGCGGTCGAAGCCGGCAAACTGCTCGAAGTCAGCCTTGAAGGGTCTGTCGGGTAGACACCATGCTGAAACTGCGAAAGGTGACCGCCGAAGTCGGCGGCACCCAAATCTTGAAAGGCATCGACCTCGACGTGTTGGCGGGCGAAGTCCACGCGCTGATGGGCCCCAATGGGTCAGGGAAAAGCACACTCGCCAACTTGCTCGCCGGACGACCCGGCTATGACTTCACAGGCGGCGAAATGGAACTCGAAGGCGAATCGATGATCGAATGGGAAGCCGAGGAGCGGGCGCGCAAAGGCGTGTTCCTCGCCTTTCAATACCCCATCGAAATCCCCGGCGTCAGCAACATGGAGTTCTTGAAAACCGCGCTCGACAGCAAGCGCAAAAGCCTTGACCTCGATCCATTGTCTACAGCAGAGTTCATGCGTGAAGCTCGGACGCGCGCACTCGAGCTTGAGCTCGATCCTGAATTCCTGCGCCGGGGCGTCAGCGAAGGGTTTTCAGGCGGCGAGAAAAAACGCAACGAACTCATACAGATGCTAATGCTCGATCCGAAGCTCGCGCTGCTCGACGAAACCGACTCCGGCCTTGACATCGACGCACTCAAAGTCGTCTCGCGCGCGATCAACGCTTTTCGCTCAAGCGCCAGAGCGGTCATGCTCGTCACCCACTACAGTCGCATACTCCGCTATGTAACCCCCGACCATGTGCATGTGATGAAGGACGGCCGAATCGTGCAATCCGGCGGCAGCGAGCTCGCCGAGCGACTTGAGGCCGACGGCTATGGCTGGATCGATTAAGTGGCTGGCGCCGCTACAGGCGGAAGCTGCACGAAAAGTTGACGCCGGACAGGACACTTGGGAACTCGACCCCGAGGCTTGGAAATACTCGCGCATCACAGACTTTTTGCCGAACAGCAGCGACCCGAACGCTGACGGTGAATCGACTCGCTGCGACCAAGGGCAGGACTTCACAGACTTGCAAGACGGCGAACGAGCCAGATGCGTCGAAGCCTTGCGTTCAGTCCGCCATCCGCTCGCGGACATCAATCTTGCATCGCTTGATCAAGGGCTAGTGATTCGTGGCGTGTCGGGCGAGTCGAAGCGTGTGGACGTGAAGTTCGACAGCGGCCATCACCGCCTTCTGCTGCATCTTGAAGCCGATAGCCAAGTTGACTTGCGCGAGACCATTGGCGGCGCGCACAGCCTCGTCATACACGCGCGTTTGGAGCGAGGCGCGAGGTTAACGCACTGCCGACTCGGCGCTGGCAACGGGCACGCATGGACGTTGATCGAAGCCGAAATACGCGAGGGCGCACACTATGACCTCACTGGCATCGCATTCGGGCGCCTTCGCGAGCGTATTGAGTGCCGTATGAACTTAGGCGGCGAGCACGCACGTCTCAGCACCCGACATCTCCTGCTTGGACATGGGCGCGAACGCCTCGACTTGCAGCTTGGCATTGATCACAGGGCTGCCAATACACATTCGAGGCACCTCGTCAAGACGCTTGCGGGCGGCGCTTCTCACCTCACCGTTCGAGGCCGCATGCACATCGCTGCGAATTGCCCAGGCACTGACGCCGAGCTCCATATCAAGAGCCTTCGAACCAGCGATTCGGCGCGCATCAACGCCAAGCCAGAGCTTGAGATCTACACCGACGATGTCGCGTGCGCGCACGGCACGAGCATCGCCGAGCTTGACCCAGAACAGCTCTTCTATCTCGCATCGCGCGGAATCGCGCCGCGCGATGCGCGCGCCGTGCTGCTCAAGGGGTTTGCCAGCGATTGTCTGTTTTCGGACGACGACCTCAACGAAGCCGCCTTGGCGCGAATCGAGGCGCTCGTCGAATGAACACCCAAGCGCCGCGCGGCAAGCAGCCCGATGAGATTCGGCGAGATTTTCCGATCTTCTCCGCGCACCCCGACCTCGTCTACCTCGACAGCGCCGCCACCACGCAAAAGCCAAGGCGGGTTTTGGACGCGATTCGCGACTATTACGAACAGCGCAATGCCAATGTGCATCGCGCCGCGCACACGCTTGCCACCGAAGCCACCGTCGCGTTCGAGTCCGCGCGCGCGCGAGTGCGCGACTTCATCGGCGCGGCGAGCGTCGGGGAAGTCATTTGGACGCGCGGCACCACCGAAGCGATCAATCTCGTCGCCGCATCACTTCGCGAGATGGAACTCACGCGCCGCGACATTGTCATTACCGAGCTTGAGCATCACTCGAACATCGTGCCTTGGCAGCAGCTTGCCGCGAAAATCGGCGGTAAACTCAAGGTCGCACGCATTACTTCGGGCGGCGAAATCGACCTTGAGGATCTTGCCGCCAAGCTTGGCGACAAAACACTGATCGTCGCCTTCAACCATGTGTCCAATGCGCTCGGCACGTTGAACCCGGTCGCTGAAATATGCGCGCTAGCGCGTACCCGCGGTGCCCTTGTCCTCGTGGACGGCGCACAAGCCACCGGCCACATCGAAATCGATGTCAAGGAACTCGGCTGCGACTTCTACGCATTCTCCGGGCACAAGATGTTCGGACCAACTGGCATCGGCGTGCTCTACGGCCGCGAGGATGTGCTCGAAACCCTCCCCGTCTGGCAGACAGGCGGCGAGATGATTGAGCGCGTCAGCTTCGATGGCACCACGTTCAACCGCCTGCCATACCGCTTCGAGGCTGGCACGCCCAATATCGCCGGCGCCATCGGCCTCGCAGCCGCGGTCGAGTATATTCAATCGCTCGACCGCGCCGCGGCAAGCGAGCACGAGCATCGGTTGCTTGCCCTTGCACGCTCCGGCCTTCAGCAAATTGACGGGGTGCGCGTCATGGCACCTGACGCCCCGCGCTCTGGCGTTCTATCGTTTGTTGACGAGGATGTCCACCATCAGGACCTCGGCACACTTTTGAACGAACAAAGCATTGCGCTTCGCACAGGCCATCACTGTGCGATGCCATTGATGGAGCGGCTTGGGGTGGCCGGGGTCACACGAGTATCGGTCGCGCCCTACAACAGCGAAGAGGACATCGCGAGATTGCTCGATGCGCTGGCGAAGGCGCGAGCGTTGCTGGCCTGAGACAAAGATGACGTTGACGATATAATCCCCGCCATGACACAAGTCGCCACGCATATTCCTCAAAACCCGCTCGAATGCAGCGATGCGGCGATCAAGCACCTGCGCGGCCGTTTGAGAGCCGCAGGCGCACCCGCAATCAAGCTTGGCTTGGTGGAAAGCGGCTGCTCTGGCTATATGTACGAACTTGATTTCGTGGAGAGCGATAATGACTCGCCACCGCTTGTGCAGGTGCGCGAAGACGTGCCGATCTTCGTCCCTCGATCACAACTGCCAATGCTGCAAGGCACGCGCGTCGACTACGTCACCGAAGGCTTAAACTCGATGCTCAAGTTCGAGAACCCGAGGGCCGAGGCGAGCTGCGGCTGCGGCGAAAGCTTTGCTTTTCGCGCTGAAACAAACGCTGAATCAATCGAGTCGCCATCATCGAACGCCGACTAGTTGAAGTGCGCCGGGACTGTGCGGCGCGCCTTGTGCCGACTGGCGACCCAGCGTCGCTCAAAAAGGGAAGCTTCGTCACGCTCGTGCAGGACTTCGGCGGCGCTTATACGGTGGTCTCAGGCGGCAACATGATGCGTGTTGACCCCTTCAACGCCGACGCCCTCGGCTTTGAAGCCACGGACATTCGTCTCGAACCCAAGCCCGATGGCACGTTCGGCAGCGATGAGGTCTTTGATGTGCTGCGCACTGTCTACGACCCCGAGATTCCCGTGAATGTGCTCGATCTCGGCCTCATTTATGCGTGCGAAGTCGAGCAACGAGACATACGCATTCAAATGACGCTGACAGCACCCGGCTGCGGCATGGGGCCGGTACTCGTCGATGACATCGTCACTCGGCTCAAGCGCTCCGATGCCGTCGGCGAAGTCGATGTCGAACTGGTCTTCGACCCGCCGTGGTCGCGCGAGCGCATGAGTGAGGAAGCGCAGTTGCAGTTGGGCTTGTATTGATTCGATGGCCAGCGCCACACTCGATCAAATTCGGGAGGACTTTCGCTTTCTCGATCATTGGGAAGACCGCTACCGATACATCATCGAACTCGGCGATGCCCTGCCCTCGCTCGAAGACGCCCACAAGACCACGGAGAACCTCGTGCATGGCTGCATGAGCAATGCTTGGATTGTTGCCTCAGGCACGGATGACCGGCTCGACCTCAAGATCGACAGCGATGCGCGCATCGTGCGCGGGCTGATCGCCATACTGCGCACCGCCGTCAACGGCCATCGGCTTGAAGAAGCGCTTGCGTTTGACTTCGAATCGCTCTTTGCGGAACTCGATCTCCTGTCACACTTGAGCCCCTCTCGCGGCAATGGATTGAAGTCGCTCGTCGAGCGCATTCGCCACGAAACATCGGGGCTGATGCACCATGAGGCGTAGTTTTCGAGACACGCTATCCACGCCGCTCTATGCTGACGGACATTGATGCAGCTCTTCGCTCGCGTGAGATGGAAAACCCACTTTCTGAGGGCAACAAAGAAGCGCTCCTGACGTTCTTGGACAAGAGAGACCGAGGCGTCGCGTTCCGATTTGTCGGTCGCAATGACATCTTGACCACGGTCGAACGGCAACTTCGGCTGACCCGGGAAGAGCAGCAGAGCTTGCCGAACGTAGACATCATCCAAGGGCCGCCCGGGAGCGGCAAGTCCGTTCTGTTCCAAGAACTGAAGGAACGCTACCTGGAAGCTGCATCGGTTGTTCCGGTCATGTTGTCCGGCGAAGATCTCAACGACAAGGTGAGCGTTGCGGAGGCGTTCGTTGCAGCGTGCGGCATCGATGCGAACGCGCTTCACCACTCGACAACAAAGCGTATCAGTGGCACCTTTGGCTTGAGCTGGATCGGCGCGAGCATCGACTCAAATAAACATCTGCCCCCGCCCTCTGAGCAGATTCAGACGGGCAGGTCAAGCATCTGGTCTGCGCTGAGTCGTTATCTGGATATACCGAAGGACACAACGTTCCTCGTCCTTGTCGATGAAACACAGCGCGTTGAGCCAGACCCCGACTCAGCGAACAACAACACAGCCATCAAACTGGCGGATGGCTCGACCGGGACCATGAAGACCTGTGTTGTATTTGGCGGGCTGTCAGACACTTCGTCGCGATTGAAAAGGGTCGGAGTGTCCCAGCGACTCGCGTCCGACAGTGTGCATCGGTTGGGAGCCTTTACAAAGGAAGAGACTGAAGAGCTGGTGCATGCGTTCTTGACGCACGAGCCATTCGGCTTGGATGCGCTCGCGCTCGACCAAGGCGACATTCTCAAGACAATTACAACCGCAAGTGACTGCTACCCGCGCCACGTTCAATCCTACCTTCGGGGGATCGCTTGGGAGTGTGCGAATGAAGCATCATTTGACGTGGGCAGAGCCGTCAATCGAGGCGAGGCGATGAGAGTGAGCTTCTACGAGGGGATTGTTCGCGATGCAGAACTGCAAGACTTTCGACATGTCCTGAGCGCAGCGGCTCAATCGAGCGGCCCGAATGGAACGATCAAGTTCGATGAGCTTGCGCAAATCGCCGCAGAGCGATTGCAGATGCCACGCGCTGAGGTTTGGCAGGCGACCGAACGGGCAGTGCACGGCGGTGTTCTTGAAGGGGACATGGAAGCGCCTTCACAAGGCGATTCATTGAAGTTTCCCGTACCTTCCCTGCAAACCTATGCGTCGACTGGTTTCGATAGAACACGGACCTTGAGTCTTCTGCGCGCAGCCGAAGCGCGTGGCGAGCACTGAAGTGCTTCCCTTCGGCAGCCGGACTCCTTGAAGCGTAATGCTGGAGCTATGGTATAAACTACCTGTTGAACAAAGAAGCGGGTAAGCAAATCGTCAATGACTCAGCAAAAGCCCCGGAATGGTGTGACTCACGATACGAAAGGCGTGGGTGATCAATCATTTTTCGATGTGTTCACGGATGTCTTTACGCCTCCGGAAGATATACAGCTACATCGTGCGGACTGGGGCTACGAGGCGCGCGTTCGCGATGCAAAGCGTATACGCCAAGATATCGAGAACGCAGCGCGCTCGCTTGAGCAAGGTGCGAACTGAACTTGTGGTCAGGAACACTGCTGCGAAGCGGGAAAACGTCATATTGACACCACATTGCGTTGAACAATCATGGTAGCGAATCGACAGATGCACAGCTATCGAGTCGCCCAAGGTCGCTGACGCGATCAACATCCCACAGGACTGGAAGCAGCGAGACCCGCAAGCCAGCGTCCTCAGCTTCTGCGATGGTCAAGGCGCACACGTTCTCGCTACCCCAAGGCATGTTGTCGAACAAACTCGGCGCTGATCGCGTCATGCCAATGAGGCAATAGCCGCCGTCTTCGGTTGGGCCGAGCACGAGGTCCGAGGATTCAAGCTTCTCGAACGCCGACTCCACATAGGCCGCGTCAAGCGGCGGAATATCGACACCGACCAGCACAACGGCGCGCGAGTCGCGAAGGCACTCATGGAGTGCGCCCGCCATGCGCTCGCCGAGGTCAGCGCCAGATTGCCGCCGCAACGCCATGCCATGCCCCGCCGCTGAGTCTTCGAGCCCCAAGTCATCTGCATACAGCACCTTCGGACAAGGACACACGCTGAGACGCTTCAGTGCGCTCTGCAAGAGTTGTCGATAGACGCGAAGCGCCTGCTCAGCGCCGATGTCGGTCGCAAGCCTTGTTTTCACCTTGCCGAGAACAGGCGCGCGCGCGAATACAATGAGCTGGCGATCATGCTTCATGGGTATTCATGGAAACTTTCCGCAGCGGTCTAATTGTCGGCGCCAGCTTTCCCAAGCACAAACGTCTCCATTGATGGTATCGGTATTCGGCAGGGTTCAAAGCCGTGCAGTGTCAATAGGCCAGCTCGCAAGACCGTCTCGAATGCGTCTTTCCCGGTCGGAAATCTTCGCTGTAGCGCCATGTGCCCCGGATACGTTTGACCGTGAATCGCAGCCTCTAGGACATCTTCGCAAGCGTTTCGGTGCAGAGGACGTGCCTGCATTTGACGATACAAGTGCGCGATGATGCTCGTGGGCAATTCGCTCAAAACCAGCCTGTTTTCGTAGTAGCGCTCTCGAAGCTGATGTCCTCGCGCCAGCATCACATCGAGGTCAACTTGGCTAAAATCTGGCGAGGACTGCTCGATCAGCACCTCACAAATTGCATGCAAATAGCAAGTCAGGTGGCGCGGCCAGCCATCCGCTGCTGTGGAAATCGCCTCCACCAAGGCTTCAATCTTTGATTCATCGTGTGCGACGCCCGTGCCGGCAATCACACCCAGTGCCTGTTGAACAGCTGCCTGCGCTTCTTCTCGCTTAAGCACACCCAAGGTAACGACATGATCCTCGGCAGGTCTCGTCAGTCCTACCTGATGCAAGCGATCATAGGTGTTCGCAAGTCCGGCGCATACCAGCAGGACTGGAAGTTCAAATTGCGTGTGAAGCGTGTTTACCAGCGCAGCAGCCTTGCTGTCATTCTGAATGTTCTGCGCTTCATCAATAAAAACGACGACGGGGTTGACTGGCAGCTTGGCTGTCAGGAGTGAGATGTCATCAAAACTCCTCAGCGCTGGTTCTTTGCGTTCGCTCTCATAGCTCCCACTCACGCCGCCCAGGTCCGCCATGCTCACGCTGCCAGAGAACCGTTTCCGATGCGTACCTTGTAGTTTGTCTTTTGTCTCACCTGTGAGCGCAGCCACAATGCGCCACACGAGCGCATCAATGTCCCCGTCGCTTGACGGCGAGGGGCAGATGGCAGCAGCAACGCCCTGCCCTCTCAAGCGCCTCGCCGATTCGCGCACGAGCGAGGTCTTGCCCGCGCCCGGCGCACCTCCTATCACGAAAGTTTGCCCTTCGATTGGCCTTCCTCGAAGCGAATCCGCGATCTCGGCGATCGCGCCTAATACCTCTTCGCGGCCAGCAAAAGCGATCGGCTCGCCGCGCTCACCGTGTTCGAGCAGCAACCGCTTGAGGGCTTGATGAACTTGGGACATCGTTGAACTCTTGCCAGAGTCATTTGTCATGGCACCTATAATAGAAGAATCGAGGGGCAAGCTTTCAGGATTCATGCGCCATTCATGGAACGAAATTCGCGCCCGCGCTGCCGGAGCATGAGGCCCGCAGCACATTCTGGTGAGCGACTTCCAATCCTTCGAGTTGCACGACCACTTCACTCGTAGAGTGAAAGTCAAAATGCACTGATCTCTGCGACAGAGTATAGTCCGAAGAACCGCCGTCCGAAGAATCTTATGTCACTGGAATCCACCATCACACTGAACGATGCCGAGACGGATTTTTTGGGTATCGTCGAGCGAGCCATAAACGGTGAGGAATTCATCGTTACCCGCATGGGGCAACCTGTGATTCGTATCGGCCGGTTTGAAGGGGAGACGGGGACCAGAAAGCTAGGCGATCTCGCAGGTCAGATCCAGATGAGGGAAGATTTCGACGAATGGCCGCCCGAATTGAGCAGAGCGCTAGAGATCGACGATTCGAGGTGAAGTACCTACTCGACACCCATGCGCTGTTATGGGCGCGCTCCACACCAGATATTTTGAGTTCAGACGCACTGGCTGTCTTCAAGGACCCTGAATGTCTACTGTTCGTGAGCGTCGCCTCACTGTGGGAGTGCGCCATCAAGTGTTCGGTCGGCAAGCTCGTGCTTCCCAATGAGTTTTACCAGATCGTTGACAAAGACTATAGAATCATGGAAATCAACCTCGCTCATCTCGAAGCTTACAGGCTCTTGCCGATGATCCACAAAGATCCCTTCGACCGTATGTTGATCGTACAGGCGCAACTCGGTGACCTTACGCTGGTCACTCGTGATGAGAATATTCGCCGCTATGACGTAGCGGTACTCAACGCATGAACTGAGAGTCACGCATCGGCTCGCCGCGCCCACCGTGTTCGAGCAGCAACCGCTTGAGGGCTTGATGAACTTGGGATATCGTTGAACCCGTACCGGAGTCATTTGTCGTGGCGCCTATAATAGAAGAATCGCGGGGCTAGCTTTCAGGATTCATGCGCCATTCATGGAACGAAATTCGCGCACGCGCTGCCAAGTTCGCCGAGGATTGGAAAGACGCGGCCTACGAGAAAGGCGAGACGCATAGCTTCTACAACGAATTTTTCGAGGTCTTTTTCGTCCGGCGCCGCTCGGTTGCAATCTACGAAGATCACGTCGAGAAACTCGACAATAGCTCCGGCTACATTGATCTCTTTTGGCCAGGGAAACTGATCGTCGAGCAAAAGAGCGCAGGTCGCAATTTAGAGCGAGCCTACGACCAGGCTGTCGAGTATTTCGATGCGCTGCCGGAGCATGAGCGCCCGCAATACATTCTGGTGAGCGACTTCCAGTCCTTTGAGCTGCACGACCTTGATGAACGCAGCAAAGTCTCGTTCACGCTTGCCGACTTGCCCCACCACGTCGAATCGTTCGGCTTCATGCAAGGGGTGCAGAAGCGCACCTTTCGCGATCAAGACCCAGTGAACGTCAAGGCCGCCGAGATCATGGGGCGGCTGCACGATGCACTCCTCGAATCCGGCTACAAAGGCCATGACTTGGAGCGATTTCTTGTGCGATTGGTGTTCTGCCTGTTCGCCGACGATACTGGCATCTTCGAGCGCGGCAGGTTTCTCGATTTTGTCGAGACACGCACCTCCGAAGATGGCTCGGACACCGGGCGCGCCCTGATCGAACTCTTCCAAGTGTTGGACACGCCTGAAGAGGCGCGTCAATCAACCCGCGACGAAGACTTGCTTCGCTTCCCCTACGTCAATGGCTCGCTGTTCGAAGGTACCTTGCGCATTCCGGCGTTCAGCGGCGCGATGCGAAAGCAACTGCTCGAAGCCTGCCATTTCGACTGGTCGAAGATTTCGCCAGCGATATTTGGCGCACTGTTTCAGTCGGTCATGGACCCGGTCGCGCGACGCCAGAAAGGCGCGCACTACACGACCGAGAAGAATATCCTCAAGGTGATCGAACCGCTCTTTCTGGACGAGCTGCGCGAAGAGTTTGCAAGGCTCAAGCGCAGCAAGAGCAGCCGTCGCCTCGCCGAACTCAGGCGCTTTCAAGAAAAGCTCGGCGGCCTGACCTTTTTCGACCCGGCGTGCGGCTGCGGGAACTTTCTTATCATCGCCTACCGCGAACTGCGGCTGCTTGAGATCGACGTGATTCGCGAGATTCGCGAGGCGACCGGGGCGACGGGACAACGGGTGATTGATACCGCATGGCAATCGGTGGTCGATGTCGATCAGTTCTACGGCATTGAGATTGGTGAGTTCCCGGCACGCATCGCCGAGTCCGCCTTGTGGATGATGGATCACATCATGAATAATCACCTGAGCCTTGAGTTCGGCGAGTCTTATGCGCGCATTCCGCTTGAGAAGTCGCCGCATATTGTTCATGGGGATGCGCTCGAACTCGACTGGTCAGAGCTGTTGCCGCCCGAACAGTGCTCCTACCTATTTGGCAATCCTCCATTTGGCGGATTCGTGATTCGTGATGCCATCAAGCAAGCGCAAACGAAAGCTCTGATGGCTGAACTCGGCGCTGGCGGCTCGCGACTGGACTATGTAGCCGCATGGTTCTTAAAAGCTGCGGCCTACTTTCACGGGAATCCTGCACGCATCGCTTTCGTTGCGACTAACTCCATCACTCAGGGAGAGCAAGTCGCTCAGTTATGGCCTGCTTTATTCGAGAAGTATCAACTCAAAATAAATCTTGCGCATCGAACATTTCCGTGGGGGTCCGACGCGCCCGGGGTTGCCAAAGTGCATGTCGTAATCGTCGGCTTGACCGATCGCAGTGCAGCGCCGTCCCGATGTCGTCTTTTCGAGTACGAAGACCAGAAAAAGGAGCCAGGCGAGACAAGGCCGATCCATATCGGTCCTTACCTGCAAGACGCAAGCGAGTTGGTCACTTGGACGCTTGTGGTCAAACGCCAAAGAAGTTCGCTTTTTGGGCTTCCGAAAATTGGCGTCGGCACCAAGCCTGTTGATGGCGGCCACTACATTCTCGACAAAGCAGAGAGAGACGACCTCCTGAATCGGGAACCAGACGCCACCGAACTGGTTCGCCCGTTTGTGGGCGGCAAGGAGTACATCAATGGTATCCGAAGATGGCTACTGTGCGTGACTGGAACATCTCCGCAAGTCCTACGTTCAATGCCGGGTGTCATGGAGCGTATTCGGGCTGTGCGGGCTTTCCGAGAAACCAGTGGAGGCAATTTGGCCAAGTCGCTGGCAGGCACTCCCACAGAGTTCCATGTCACCGTTTTGCCTACTTCGGACTTCTTGGTGATTCCAGAAGTAAGCTCGGAACGGCGAGAGTATGTGCCCATCGGATATTTGAAACCTCCCACGATTCCGAGCAACCAACTGCTGATAGTTGAAAACGCTACATTGTCAATATTCGCTTTGCTGATCTCTACCATGCACATGGCGTGGCTCAGATACGTTGGAGGTAGGCTCGAAAGCAGGTATCGCTATTCGAGCGGCCTCGTCTACAACACCTTCCCGCTGCCGCCAAAAGACGCCGACCTCTCGAAGCTCGACCCTTTGGCACAAGACGTGCTCGATGCCCGCGCTGAACACCCCGACGCGACGCTCGCCGACCTCTATGACCCAGACCTGATGCCGCCCAATCTCCGCCGTGCGCATCGCAATCTCGACCGAGCAGTGGACCGGCTCTATCGCCGCGGCGGCTTCAACTCCGAACAGGAGCGCGTCCAACACCTTTTCATGCGCTACGAACACATGCAAGCACCATTGGTCGCAAACCAGCGACGCAAACGCAGTCGCTGAAACCCGTACTTGATTGAACTCGGCTGGTCGGTAAAATAGCTAAAACTCAAGCAAAGGGCGCAAGCATGGCAAGCATCACAATCCGCAACATCGAGAACGACGTAAAGGCACGGCTCACGACCCACGCGGCTCAAAACGGGCGATCCATGGAAGAAGAGGCTCGAAGAATACTGCTGCAAGCGGTTCCGTCCGGAGATGTACCCGAAAAGGGGTTGGGAACGGCAATCCACGAACTATTTAAGCCCTTTGCCGGTCACGAGCTGCCTATCCCACCTCGAGTGAGGTGCTCTCCAATTTTCGGACAGGTTGCCAAGGTGTGATAGAGATAGGAAGTGATGCACACGGGAATTATTCCACAGGGTATTCTTTCATGAAACACCTAGTGTTTATAGTCGTGTTGGTTTCGTTTGTGATGGGATGTAGCTCTTTTCTGCCTTCTTCTGATTTAGAGAAGGCAAAATGGTGCGCTGAGCTTCGCCTTGAAATTCAAAGGGAATCGAAACTGCTCGGTCGTCAAAACCCTCTGGTAATACCTCAAATTCGCAATGCTTTTTGGGTTCCTTTTGCGCCATTTTTATCTGGGATACTGGCAAGCATCATAGGTGGAGCTATTGTCGTTGAATTGGAACAGATAGACGAAGAGAAACGTAGGATTGAAAACTTTGATGCTATTGTGGATTTATATATGAGCGAATGCGAACCTCTCGCAACATGAGCACATTATGAAGTGGTCGAGGTGGGGAAGATCGAAAAGTTATGTCGAATCTGTAACCGAAGAGTATTACGCAGAATGGCTAGTCAAGTATATAACCCCCTTTTTTTTACCGAGTGCTCCGCCTGAATAGGGCTCGCTTTGCGGACTTTGCCAAATACCTTCACGATGGAGCCAAGCCGCTGCATCCCCCTGATCGTCTCGGTATAGGGGCCAGCCAGCCACTATCCCGCCAGCCGGATTGTCTCTAGCCGACTTGACATCATCCTCAGCGGAATCACATCGGTAGCAAGCGGACGAAACAGGTGCCGGTTCAATTCGTACAAATCGGGCACGAGTTCAAGGACCTTGCACGCCATGTCTTGATGTGATGCCGCTTCCGCCACAAGTCCGGGAACATCCGTATCTAAGATGTACCAGACACCAGCTTCGTCATCCCACGAAATTTCCGCAAAATAGATATGTTCCATGTCATCGATACCATCACACATGGTCACTTGCATTATGCTTTGCAGAGGCTGCCCTTGACCACCAGTTCAATCATGATGAGCGTCACAATCCAATGAAGCACGCATCAGTTATCTCGCTTGCGCTGCTGCTGCCCGGATGCGGTGGCGGAATTTGCCCAGCGAGCAACTCGCCAGTCAATTCCTATTGACCGCTCCGCCCAAATGAAACAGTTTCAGACTGGCTTGACAAGTTACTAGCGCTCGACCTGTTTGCAAAAGTAAAGGAGCGAATAGAGTAAGATGATCGCTATCTCATTCATTAGAATCCATGCACTAAAACTGGCACACGAGCGGAAAAACCGGGCGACAGGAAGGTGTCCCAAAAGGTTGGTACCAGACCGATATGCGGCTAAAGGAAGGCTCCCCAAACGACATGGTGTGGATTTTGAAGCGTGGCGGTGCCGAAAGAAGACCAGAACACGACAAGGCAGGAGATGACATGAACAATCTATATCTGATGGGAGTCATGGTGCTAGGTTTCCTGAGCATAGCAGGGATGCTGCTTGGGCAGAATCGCAGCATTGCGGACTTGCGCGAAAGAATGGCAAAGATCGAAACTCGGTTGGATATTCTGTTTGCACAACTCCAATTGGCGAAAAAGCATGGGTCGGAAGGCTAGGCGAGGACGTAAGGAGTAGCTACTGTCGCACGAACATAGTCAAGCGAGATTCGATTACGCCGCCCGTTGGGCGGTCGATTTATGAACATCACTCTCTCCGTCAATGACCAAGTAGTCGCAAAAGCTCTTCGCATTGCTGCTGCCCGCGGCACGAGCCTCAACCAAATGATTCGAGACTACCTTCAAAAGGTGACACAACTTGATGACTTGGACGCTGTGGTAGCAGACTTAGAACGGCGATGGGACACGGAAGACTACCGATCATACGGCGCGTGGTCGCGAGAGGAGATGCATGAGCGATCAGAAGATTCTTGATGCAAATTCCCTCAACGCTTGAGATCACTGACGGACTTCCCCTTCACGATAATAGCGCTTCGCCAACAACGCCGGAGACGCGCCCCACGCATAGGCAAGGCGAGTGCGGAATATCCGCAACGTGCCGCGCACGAAGCCGTCGCGCTGCCATTTCCGGCGCGAGGTCTGAAGGCGCTCTGACAGGCAGACTGGCGGGCGAAGCCGCCGCAAACGAAGCGAAAGCGCAATGTCTTCCATGAGCGGCTGATTCGGCACGCCGCCCGCCTCGGCAAGAAGTGTCCGGTCTACGAATATCCCCTGATCACCGGTGGCAATGCAGGTCAGGCGAGAGCGAAGGTTCATTGTCCAAGACAGAACCCGAAATCCGAAGGGTACAGGCGCATCACCTAGCTGCACATTGAACCGTCCCCAGACTCGCTTGCCTATCAATGCGGCAAGAGCATCCCAGACTTCCGAGCCCACACGCGAATCGGCGTGCAGGAACCACAGCAACTCGCCCTGACTCGCGAGGTATCCCGCCTGCAACTGCCCGCCCCTCGTTGGCGGCGAGGTGAGTACGCGCGCGCCGTGCTGCGCGGCGACCTCGCATGTCGCGTCCTGACTGCCGCCGTCAACGACGATGACTTCGAACGGTGTGTGTTCCGTTTGCAGTTCCTTTTGCAGACACGCGAGATCGCCCAAGAGAATTCGCACGTTCTCTGCTTCATTGAGCGTGGGGATAATAATGCTGACGCCGGTCACGAGTCCGCATTGTCCATTTGATCGACCTGGTCGAAAGGCAGCGCTTGCACGCCGTTTGAGAATGTCAGACGATCACCCCGATACACGAGGGTTCGCGAAAGCACGTTCGGCGCGATCGATGCGATGCGATTCAGTCCAGTGAGAAGATTTGATCGATAGGTTGCCGCCGATTTGATTTCCACCGCGTCAAAACCGCCAGCCTTGGGGACAAGCAGACCGACTTCCACATGATTGCTGTCGCGATAAAAGTACATCTCGGGACGATGTCCTTTGTTTGCTTGGGATTTCAGGAACTCTCCAACGACCAGATTCTCAAAAATGGCACCCACGAGCGGGTCTCTTGACACCTGATCAGGTGAACGGATGCCGAGAATGTAGCAAAGCAGGCCAGTTTCGACGAAGTAGTACTTGGGAGACTTGATCATACGCTTGCCAAAATCCTCGAAATAGGGGGGCAAGCGATAGACGAGGAACGAGGCCTCAAGTATGGATAGCCAGTCGCCGACGGTCCTGGGGCTCGTGCCAAGGTCGTCCGCGAGCGAACTCTTGTTGAGGCACTGACCGACCCGTCCTGCGAGCAGACGAACCAGATTCTCGAAGAGGCGCACATCCTTCAGGTTGATAAGTTGACGGACATCGCGCTCCACGTAAGTCTGGTAATAGTTGGCATATGCAGTGGAAGGCTGCTGGCCCTGATCATGAATGCGCGGCAAGAAGCCTTCGAACGCATGATCCCATGCGGAATAGCCTTGCCGCACATCTCTCAATTCTGCGATGGAAAAGGGATAGAGATTGAGGACAGCAGTACGACCCGCCAAAGACTGACCGACCGCTTGACGCACGCCCAACTGATGGGAGCCGGTCAACACAAAACGACCGTTGCGCCGCTCCTCGTCCACGATCACTTGAATGTAGCTCAAAAGCTCAGGCGCATGCTGGATTTCATCGATGATAGTCGGCTCGGGGAACCGTGAAAGCAGGGTTTTCGGATCCTCTAGGGACAGCGTGCGCAGTTCCGGGTTCTCCAGATTGCAATAGTCAAAGTCGGGCATTTCTGATCGCACCAGCGTGGTCTTGCCAGCTTGGCGAGGGCCAAGCACCGTGACCACAGGATACTCAGCGAGAAGCCTATGCAGCTCCGGCGCTACCGCTCTTCGGATCAATGCAGGGCCTCCATCTATGTCACTCAATCTATGTAAATCGGGGGTTGAAGTCGCATATTACATAATTTGCACGTGTCGGGCAGAAGCCTGAAGCGGGCACATAGCGTTGTGCTATGCATTAGTTCACAATATAATTCACATCGTTTCATAAGAATCGAATTGATTAAGATGCTCGCCAAACCAACCCCGCTGGGCACTGAGAGCCCGACTGAGGTGCCACTGCTCAACGCACCGCTGGCGCGAGTCGTCGCACAAGTCCGATTCCCTCCCATCCTTGCGATCAGGAAGATTGATGGAATGGTGGATTTTCAGGAAGCGCTGCGCGCCGACTTCCCTCATCTGCAACGAAATGATATCAGGAGCGTTGAAGTCGAACCGGGCCGAGAACCGAACGTTTCCGAAACAGTGATCTGGCGTCTCTCGGACGGACCGGAACCAACAGCATGGCGCGTGTCGCTTGGCATAGATTTTGTCGCACTGGACACGTATAGATACGTTAGCCGCGAAGATTTTCTTGACCGCCTTCGGAAAGTGTTGGACAGCGTTGCAGCATGCTTCGAGCCCGCCGAAGCTCAACGGCTCGGATTGCGGTACATCGACCGCCTTGAGCGCAGCGCCTTACATGAAATAGGGCAGCTTATTCAACCGGGCGTCCTAGGAATCTTCAGTCCGGGGGGAGGTTCGCCGGACATACTCCGCAAGGCGACGGCACACCTCATGACCGAAGCCCAGTTTGCAGCCGAGGAAGGAGCGATTCAGGGTCGTTGGGGCAACTTACCAGCGAATGCAACCTACGATCCAGACACGCTGCAACCGATAGGGGAAGAGAGCTGGGTTTTGGACCTAGATATGTTTTCACTACAAGCTTTGCCGTTCAAATCGGATGAATTGATTAGCACTACGCGGACTTTCTCGAAGCGCCTCTACTCGGTGTTTAGACTGATGGTTACGGAAGAATTCCTACGGTTCTACGGAGGACAGCCATGACAACAGCAGTAGGGGTCGTGGGGCCGAAGCCCACAACTTCGACCTCGATGACTCGATACAGATACGAAGCAATTGCTCCGATGACACTCACGGCTGAGAACGTCATGGTCATCAGGTTGTATACATTGTTGGAGCCTAGCACGTCGGTTGGTCCGGGCCGGGCAGCACCCGTGCGCGGAACTTCATCGGGTCCCGTAAACGAAAACCTTGCGGCACCGAGCCAATCGACGGCCCAAGCGGTTCTTGAGATCAGGCGTCGTTCGGGCCTGACGTGGGAGTCGTTAAGCAATTTATTCAATGTATCACGCCGCACCATTCATCACTGGGCCAGCGGAAAGAAGCCCTCCATGCAACATGAATTGAGCATTCGTCGGACACTGGATGCTGTACGATATCTAGACGAAGGCAGCCAGCGAGCCACTTGCGCCAGGCTCTTGGAGACGATTCAAGGCACCTCAATTTTTGACATGCTCGCGGACAACCGTTTTGCAGCAGTCTTGCAGCTCAAGCCCGGAGCGGCATCAATAGCGTCCGGGCGTTTGCGAGCCGCACTTTCAGCAGACGAATGGGCTCGTCGCCGCCCAACACCGCCGAACCGTCTTCTTGAATCGATACAGGATCGGCCCGACATTCCAGTTGTCGCCGCACGTATCGTTCGCCCGACGAGAGAAAATGAGTTGGGAGAATGACCGGGCGGGCGGCGGCAGATACCATTGACGACGAGTTGCGGCATTGGCGTCAGGGCGATGTGTCTTTAGATGCAGAACAGGAGTTCGTTCATGTAGCTGATCTATCCTGCCCCCACAGCCCAGCTTCAATACAGGCGGTCGCAGGTGCCGACGACAAACGGAAAGTGACAGGAATCGGCACGGTTGCTGAAGAGGTGGAAGGTGTCGTGATACTGACACAGACATGCGATGTCGTGCGCTCATACGAGAATCGCCCATTTGTCGAGGTTGCGCCCCTAGTAAGGCTTGACGATGCGATGGTGGAACAGGTTCGCAGGCTGCAACGACCTGCGTTCGCATACGTTAAATGTATGGCACGTGAGCGCTTAGTCGCTGACCTAGACCGCGTGATGACAGTCGAAAAGGCTGTGGTCGCAAGCTGGACGAGAATCTCCGGCTGGAACACGGATGCGGAGGGTCGAGAATTCGCACGCGCGATTGCCCGAAAGCGGTCAAGGTTCGCGTTTCCAAACGATTTCGTTTTCGCCGCAGCACGATTCCGGAGACGCGTGATGGATAAACACAACAGAAACACAGTCGAAGGGAGCCACTTGCGGGCTCTTAGCGAAATTCGGATTCGCGGGGAACCGTCTTGGAGTGATGACGTGGTGGACCTGACCATCTGGTTCATCAAGGAGCGTGACCCCACGAATGTGGATCCCGACTGGGCGAATGTGACCAGTCAGTGGAGCACATTGATCGACGAATCAGGTCGCTTTCGCGTGCGGAACGCCATCGCATGCGAGTTGGACGACATCACGGCTCGCGAGTATGTGGAAAGCGATGTGCTTGATCTTGATAGCTTGTCTGTCGATGAAATTTGGGACTGACTCCATGATCAAGAAGCGTGACGCGCAGAATTTTATAGCTGTGCGTCGGCGCAAGAGCTAGCGCCACTATCGAAGCGAAAACGTTCACTTCCATATCGCCAAAAAGACAGCCTCATCGATGAGTTTGGATAGGTGCGTCTTGGCCTCGTGCATACTGATGATTCGCATGATTGCGCTGCGCACAAGAAAACGGGTCAGCACAGTAACATGACGACCCAAAGACTTCGGAACACTGAACATGGAAAAACTCATCTACCTGCTCCACCGCACGAGCGACGAATCTGAAGATCAATTCGCTGACGCCATGCGAGGTGCGGCCGAGCAGCTCGCAGGCGCGACGGGCGTTGAAAAGCTCGACCTGTACCTCGTGGACGCGGATGTCGAGCCCGCACGCTTCAGGCGCATACAAACGAGCGAAAACCTGCCAGATGGCGCGCTCTCAACATGGCTCGACACGTTGATGCAACGGGATGCGCTGGAATCGCAGCTCGGCGACCTGTGCCGGTACCATGCCTATCTTGTCACCGAATCCGAACCACTCGTCATGCCGCGGAAAGCGCCCGGACGAGTGCCTGGCATGTGCCATATCGCCATGCTGCAGCGACCGCCACGCTTGCAGCGCGCCGAATGGCTTGACATATGGCAGGGGCAGCACACGCAAGTGGCGATCGACACGCAATCGACCTTTGGCTATCGGCAGAACGTGGTCGTGCGTCCCCTCACCGCCGAAGCGCCGCCTTTTGACGGCATCGTTGAGGAAAACTTTCCGAATGAAGCCATGACTTCGCAGCACACCTTCTTCGCGTGCGAGGACGACCAAGGGCTGCAAACGAACATGGAACTGATGATGGCAAGCTGCCAGCGCTTCATCGATTTCGACAAGATCGATGTCCTGCCGACCTCGCAGTTCGTTATTCAGTGATCGCAGGCCGCGGCGTCACCACACCAATCGGACGGCAAGTAACGTGCCAGTCCGGCGGCAGCGGCGATGAGAATTCCAATAGGCGCACATACCCTGTGTGCTGAATGAGCCAGTCGTCGCCGCGCTTGACATATTTGTCCTCGTAGAGCGCTGAGCCTTGCAGCATGACCTTCGCGCCCTCATGGATAAAGACATCGTGCAAGTACCAGAGACCTGTCGCGGAGTCTCCATCGACTTCGATCTCGGGGTGATGCGCGTTGTGCATCCCGTACTGCTGCTCGTTGAATGCGCCAGCAAAGAACTCTTCTAGCGCTGGCCAGCCGCTCAGTTGAATCTGATAGGTCGAGCTTTGAAAATCAACGGACGCTGATTCGCAGAAGACCGTCTGCAAGCCTGCCAAGTCCCTCGTATCGAGATAGCGAAAATACCGCGCCTTCAGTTGTTTGATGCGCTCTATGGCTTCTAGGTCAAGCATTGTTCGATTCCTCGTTTTCCTGTGCGTTTGTATGTTCGGCAATCTGCGCCATGACCGCATTGAAGTCCCAGTAGGTATTCAGGCTGACCAGTTTGCCAGCCTCGTTGGCTTCGTACACCGAGACCATTTCAACTGACGACTTCACGGGTTCCACATTGGTCGCCGTCATGAACACCGCGCAAATGCGCTCGCCCACCGGAATGCGCTTGTGCGGGACGACGACAAGCGTGCCGCCCATCATCATGTCCCAGAATTCGGCGATGCGCGCTTTGCCGCGAAAGCCTACGCCTTCGGGGTCGTGCGGCGAAGGACCGACAGGATCATGGACGACGGCATCGTCAGCGAAGAGATCAATCCACCCCTCGCGATTGCCAGCCATGGCGTGGGCGATGGATTTCTTGTGCGCTTGCAGCGCAAGGTTGTCGGTCATGGTTGACTCCTTGGTATCGAACGGCTATTGCGCGGATGTGACCAGCAGTGTGAACATCATAGCCTTGCGCAAAGAACGCTTGCACGCGACGCCGCATGGGGTACATCCCATGCGGTTGACGGAATTACTGTTTCACCGAACGTTGCACTTGAAGGTTGAATGTACAGCCAAGTGGAGGAGATTCTCCGAAATCGAGCTTCGCAAGTCGGTTAGGCTCGAGTGAGGCATTCGAGAGCCTCATTCACTTTTCTGTTCAGAAGCAGCTCGCTTTCGATAGCAGCAGAGCGAGATTGAGCGTGCGCTTTCGCGCATTCGATTAACTTCTCTTGGAAGTGATCATCACATTCAAAAAGCCTGCGGACATCGAATACGATGGTATTGAACGTGTCGGTTTTCTTGTTTTTCTCACGAAACCCGGCATCCCCAAGTATGGCGAGCGTCTTTCGGAACTCGTCTCGATTCAACTCCTCCGTATCGAGCATTTGCTTCATGCCGTGCGCCATGATCCATGTATACGCGATGTCAATGTTCCCGCCTGCAAGGGCTTTGATGGTGTCGCTCGCGCTGTGAATGAGCGGCCTGTTCCAGCCTTTCTTCACAAGCCAACTGTTGAGTTCTTCATGCGCCATCGTGTTTAGGTTATTCGAGCTGAGCAGATCGACATCAAAATAAATTGCTTGCGCAACGACCATCGGATCGCCTGCAAGCTCGTCGCGTTGTCGCGGTTCTGCAAACACGGTAGCGGGAATTGACCCGGCGATGTCACGCATGTGCCTATTTCCCGATCGATCTGTCTTGAGGATGCGAAAGGGTGGGCGGTTCGATATGTCATCCCACCACTCCAATGCCGCGCGAGAGATCGCTTCTTCGATCGCATCCCTTTGCAAGACAGGCAGACTGCGTAGTCGGGTCGCACGTCTTCTCTCCCATCGCGACATTTCAGCGTCGGCGAGATGCCTGCGCTCAATCACCTCCTTCACCACTTCAGGCAGAAGCGCGATTTCAGAGCCTGTTTCGAGGGCGATGCCGTGCAAAAGCCGTCTTGATGTCGGGTAGATCAACAGGTTGGTGTCAACGGCGAATTGACCCGTCATCATCATCCTCTGTTTTCTCATAGAACGATTCGGGCAACTCAAGCACGACATCCTCGTCGAAATCGCTCAGGTCGTCAGGCAAGGCATGCCAGTCATATCCCTCAAGCCGCGCCATTTGGTAGGGCGTCGGTCTTTTCGCAAGAATGTCCCCTGTGTCAGGGTCGATGACAAAATTGCGCCTGTCATAGGCTTCCCGCTCTTCAGGTGTCATCAGCACCTTTCGCCAGTCGTTCTGTCGTTTGAGTTCATCCATTCGACGGTGTGAAAGGGGAATCACTTGGTTCGGATTATAAAGGCAAAGGCCAAGAAACGACGCGCTGCGGTATGCTGGAACTTTCGCCAAGGAGCACAAGGTTGCAGGACAGCTTTGATCACGAAGTCGATGTGCTGATCGTCGGCAGCGGCAATGGCGCGATGACCGCGGCGCTGTGTTGCCACGAGCTCGGCGTCACCGATGTCCTGCTGATCGAGAAGAGCGAGAAGGTCGGCGGCACAAGCGCCATATCGGGTGGCGGCGTGTGGATTCCATGCAACCGCTATGCGAAGGCCGCCGGTGCCGAGGATTCCTTGGAAGATGCGCGCGAATATCTGCGCCAGACAATTCCGTCGAACGACGTGCCAAGCGAGATGCTCGACACCTATGTCAAAGTCGGCCCCGAGATGATCGACTTTCTACATGAGCGCACGCGCGTGCGCTACATGTCCTTGGACCACTATCCCGACTACTACACCGACCTGCCCGGCGCGCGGCACGGCCATCGCTCGATGGAGCCGGAACCGGTCGACGCCTCGGAGCTTGGGGGTGATTTCGCGCACATTCATCCGACGCACCACATGATGCGACTCTTCGGGCGCATTCACTTCACGCAAACTGAAGCGGCGCTCTTGACGGCGCGCCTGCCTGGCTGGGCTGGCCTCACCATGCGACTCATTGGCCGCGCTGTACTCGACCTGCCGTGGACATTGAAGTGGGGCATCGCGCGCCGACTTTGCACTGGCTGCGCTGGCGTGACCCGGCTCTGGCTGTCACTCAAAGACCGCGATATTCCGCTCTGGCGCGAAACACCAATGACCGAACTGATCACCGATGCGAACGGCGAAGTCGTCGGCATGAAAGCGCGTAAAGGTGGCCGTGAGTTCCGAATCCGCGCGCGAAAGGCGGTGATCCTCGCTGCCGGCGGTTTTGAACACAATCAAGAAATGCGCGAGCGCTACCTGCCGCAGCCGACGCGCAGCGAATGGAGCGCGGGATGCGCCACCAACACGGGGGACGCCATTCGTGAAGGCATGCGCCTCGGTGCGGCGACTCGTCTCATGGACGGCGCGTGGTGGTGCATGACCTTGGGCACGCCCGGCGAACCTATGCCGCGCCTTGCGGTCATGGAAAAGTCCTATCCCGGCTCGTGTGTCGTGAACTTGAACGGCAAGCGCATCGGCAACGAATCGCAAAACTACATGGCTTATCAGCATCAGCTGTTTGATGTGCATTCGGATGACAATCCATGCGTGCCTGCTTATCAGGTCTTCGATGCGCGCTTTCGCAGCAAGTATCTCGCCGGCCCGTTGATGACCCCGGACGTCAAGCCGGACTGGACGATTCCGAAGACATGGTTCGAACAGAAATTCGTCGCCAAGGCCGACTCGCTTGACGAGCTCGCCGAAACCCTCGGCATTCACGCAGACAACTTCAAGATCACCATCGCAGAGATGAACGACTACGCCAAGACCGGCAAGGACCTTGAATTCGGGCGCGGCGACGTGGCTTATGATCGCTATTATGGCGACCCGCGAGTCGAGCCGAATCCGTGCCTCGCACCGATCGACACGCCGCCTTTCTACGCCATGCGCCTCGACCCAGGCGACTTCGGCACGCACGGCGGGCTCGCAACCGATACCAATGCGCAAGTGCTGCGCGAAGATGGCACCGCCATTCCTCGCCTCTACGCCATCGGCAATTGCAGCGCTGCCATCCTGCCGACCTATCCTGGACCCGGCGCAACGCTTGGGCCCGCCATGACGTTCGGCTATCAAGCGGCGCGGCATATTGCTGACCACTCGGACTGACGCTTCGGCCTTCAATCATGAAATTCGGCATTGACCGCCTGCTGGCGGACAAAGGGTTGCGCGCGGCGCTTCGCGGCAGACGGGTCGCCCTGCTCGCGCATCCGGCGTCGGTCACCGGCGAGCTTCACCACACCCTCGATGCGCTCAGCGCCTGCGACGACATCAACGTCACATCAGCGTTCGGGCCGCAGCATGGACTGCGCGGCGAGAAGCAGGACAACATGATCGAGTCGCCGGACTTCACCGACCCTGCCCTCGGCATCCCGGTATTCAGTCTCTACGGCGAAGTTCGTCGTCCGACAAGCGAGATGATGGACACGTTCGACGTCATGCTGATTGATCTTCAAGATCTTGGCTGCCGCATTTACACCTTTGCAACGACACTGCTCTACGCGCTTGAGGCCGCCGCGCACTGCGGGAAAACCATCTGGGTGCTTGATCGACCGAACCCTGCGGGGCGCCCGACCGAAGGACTCGCGCTGCGTCCTAGCTGGGAGAGCTTTGTCGGTGCCGGTCCTATGCCGATGCGACATGGCCTGACGCTTGGCGAGTTGGGGCGCTGGTTCATCGCACACTTCTCCCTCGATGTGGACTATTCGGTTATCGCCATGCACGGCTGGCGGCCAAACGAGGCACCTGGTTTTGGTTGGCCGGTGTGGGAGCGATCGTGGATCAATCCGAGCCCCAATGCGCCAACGCTCACTATGGCGCGCGCCTATGCAGGGACTGTGATGCTCGAAGGCACGACGCTCTCCGAAGGGCGCGGCACCACGCGCCCGCTCGAGCTTCTTGGCGCCCCTGACATTGATGCGGGCAACCTCGTTAAGACGATGAACGACATGGCGCCTGAATGGCTGCAGGGCTGCACGCTGCGCGAGTGCTGGTTTGAGCCGACCTTTCACAAGCATGTCGGCACGCTCTGTAGCGGCATTCAAATCCACTGCGATGGCGCGGGGTATGATCACCTCAAATTCAAACCTTGGCGGCTCGTCGCGCTCGCGTTCAAAGCCATTCGCACGCTGGATCCCGACTATCCGCTCTGGCGAGATTTTGCGTATGAGTACGAGACTGGCAAGCTCGCAATCGATGTGATCAACGGCGGTCCGGCGCTGCGCGAATGGGTGGACGACTCAGGTTCTGAAGTTGGCGACCTTGAGCGTCTCGCCGCAGCCGACGAAACACATTGGCGCGAGCAGATTCAGTCCGTACTGGATTGACTGGCTTGATCGGGCGCTGGCGGCGGCACGGCGCCTGCGATATCGAACTCCCACACGGCATCGCCAAAGCCATCGGGCACCATCCCGAGGTCGGTGCTCGTCGGGTGCTGCACGGCGATGACAAACTTGGTCGGTTCGGTCGGATGAAAAATCATGCCTGTGGACTCCGAGCCCGCCACCTGCATGCTCATGAAATGATCAATCGATTCGGCGACGCCATCGTTATCCATATCGCGCGCAAACCACACATCGCCGCCGACATCGCTGCGATTGGGCGCATCCTCAACAATATAGATATTGCCTGAGGCGTCTTGGGCGAGGTTGTCGGGGGCATTGAGACCGCCAGTGGTGGGCGGCAAGCCAAGGTTCTTCGGTGTTGCGCGTGAAGCGAAGCTTCTAACATATGCCCGGTTGTCGCCGAGCATCTCAATCGACAGCACAGCGTGCTCAGCCGTTGTTGTCACGTACAGCACTTCGGAGCCGTTCTTGAGCGAGCCGACTTCCATGTCCTCAGGGCGGCCATAGGGCGTGCCACCGACATCGTCCGCTGCGGCGCGCCCGCCTCGGACAAGGCCGGCATCGTCTCGCGGGTCGATGGTCGGGCCGTCTCGAAACGGATCTGTCACGCCCTCGAGCGGTTTGCCGTCTTCGTCGGTGAGCGGAATCCAAGTCGCCGGTCCAAAGCGCGTCGCGCCCTCGTTCACTTCATCGTTCCACATGGCGCTGGCATCGCCGCCGGACGCGGCAAAGTCGTCAACAGACAGGACAAAGGTCTGCCCACCAGCCATATAGTCGCCTGCCTGCTTCAAGCGCAGCGCATAAATCGAGCCGGAGTTCCATTCGTCGATGTAGTAGATGACGCGGTTGGGGTGCGCGCGGCTGAAATGGATGCCTTCGTGCGCCACGTTGGCGACGGTCTCGACAATGCGGTAGTCGCTGCCCTCGATGAGGGCGCTCGCCGTCGGGTCTTCCGGCGCGGGCGAGAGCGGGTTCATGATCTCTACGACCCGTCCCAGCCCAGCCCACTCCTCGCCGAGCCAGACTGTGCCGTTGGGCGTCCAGCGGGCTGGGTCGAAGGCTGCGAAGTCGTGCGCCCAACGATCACACGAGGATGGCTCGCATTCGCGCTTGCCGCCCGCCATCTGATCGCCAGCAAAGAGCAGTTCAGTCGTGTCAGTCAGGGTGTCGTGCCGCGACACGCCAGCGCCGAACGGCGTTTCGTGTGGGATGAAGATGTAGCGCCCGGTCGGCTCGTAGGCCATCATGTCGAACATTGACGAGATGTTGCCGGCATCGACTCGTTGGATCGATTGAGCAACATCGGCTTCGACTTCGCGCAAGCTCAGCAAGTTGCGCCCAATGACGCCAGCGGGCACCTGCCACGGTGAATTGAGTTCGTTGACGTGGTTTGGCGATGCAACCGCTGTGGATTGTATGAGTGGATTGAAAAAAGGGCCGGTGCCCGCCATCACAAGCGGTGTGATGGTCAAGGCACCGGCAAGGAACGCAGATCTTACGTGACGAATAATGTTGGCTCGACTCCTCGTTCTTAGAACTTCATCTTCACGCCAATCGCGAAGCGGCGGCCATGATTGTACAACCCGATCGGACGGCCTTCGTCCGCCGTATGATTTTCGCGGCTTGCGTACCACTCGATTTCTTCGTCAGTCATATTCAGGACTTGGAACAGGACTTGAATGTCGTCCGTCACATGATAGCTGGAGTTGAAGTCGAGTGACCCGTAATCGCCTTTGTAGCCGATCAGTCCGCGGCTGACACCAGGCCCGATGCCAAGCTCGTTGGCTTCCGCCGCTACCGCTCCAATCGTCTGCGCGTTTGACTGCAGGTTCGCTCCGGCCAAGTGGTTCGAGGCGTACTCCGAGCGGAATGTGTAGGACAAGCGCGCCGCAAGACCGTATCCCTCATAGTAAACCGTCGCGTTCCAGGTATCTTCCGAATGCCCGAAGAACACAGCTTCCCGACCTGCTTCCGTCAGCGCTTCGGTTGGGTTCACGTCCGCTTCCGAGCTGGTGTAGTTCGCCGTTACGCCGAATCCGTAGGCAATGTCCTGCTGATAGTTGATCTCGAAGCCGTCAAGGGTGAGGCCTTCGCCGTTGATTGGCCGCTCGATCGTAAACATCGGATTTGTCTCGACCTCATTGCCATCGCCATCAAGCGTCCAATAGAGGCGATTGTCTGTAAATGACTCCAAATCGATGTACGAATCGACATCCTTTGTGAACCAGGTGAACGCAAGCACCGAAGAATCATTGAAATACCACTCAGCAGAGAGATCAAATTGGGTTGAGCGATATGGCTCAAGGTCCGGATTGCCCTCGAACGCAGTGCAGCCTCTGCTGCCGCAGTTGCGCGTCTCAATCGGCGCGATACTCACGTAGTTCGGGCGAGCCATCACTTCTGCCGCGGCAAAGCGCAGCACCACGTCTTCAATACCCTCGTAGGCGAGGTTGAAGCTTGGCAGAATGTCGGTGTAGTCGTTTTCTGTGATCGCAGGCCGAATCGCGCCACGTCGCTCCGCATTGAAGTTGCGACCCGTATATCGAGAGGCCTCTGCATCAGTGCTCGTGCTCACCCAGCGCAGTCCGATGTTGCCGCGGAAGTCGCCAGTTTCGAAGTTGCCTTGCACATAGGCGCTGGTCACTTCCTCGGTCACGCTGTAGCGGTCGTTCGGGTCGTTCCACGAGGAATTTCCGGTGCCTTCGGCTTCGGGGATGCCGTTTTGCCATGCCTCTAGCGCAGCGATATCGAAGTACCACATTTGCGTCGGCACGTTACCGACCTCAAAATCAGTCACCCGACCGCCAGTGGTGAACTGCGCCAAGGTACCTTCTTCGACGAAATCTCGCTTCACGCGGCTTGCGCCCTTGTTGTAGTCGCGGAATTTGATGCCCGCTTCGACGCTCGAAAAGAAAGCGTTGTTTAGCATGAACTCAGCATCGGCCTGCACGAATGTCGCATCGGAATCGTTGCGGATGGTGTTGATGTGAGAGTAGTAGAACCGATAGTCGTCAGGCGTGAGGCCAGCATCGACCGTGTGTTCCATGATGCCGGAGGACATATCGAAACTCAGCGTTGACGGCGCGGAGAACTGACCAGCCTTATCAATCGTCATGCCGTCGGCAAAACTGTGGCCTGCTTGCACTGTCACCGTGTAGTTGTCTCGGTCTAGCGTCGCTTCTAGGTTAAAGGCAGTGGTTTCAACCTCATCTGAGTAGATGCCTGTGTCATACACGCTCGAGCCCCAGTTGACATTGGCGCAGCATTCGATAAAGTCGCCTGAAACTGCAGTACCGTCTATACCCGTCACAAAATTATGCGGACGACCGAACAGACCTTGAATATTGAAGCCAAATGCGTAGATGCCTTGCGATTCGGTTTCCGTGACCGAGTTCAATGCCGAGAGGGTGATATTTAGATCGTCGCGTGGCGCAAACTGTAGGGTGACGAAAGGCGTGCTCAGTTTGCGGTCGGCATCATAGCGATTTGCGCCGACTCGGGCTGGCATACGGTGTCTTTCACCATCGCCGTTGTAGTCAATAAGCGCAAAGTAGCCAGCCGTGTTGCGCTTGGAGTCCATGAGCGTTGCGCTATCTCTGTAGACGTAGGCGACGTTGACGCCAAACGTTTCAGCATCGTTCTTCCAGTTGTACAAGCCGGAGATGTGCGGCTGATTTTCATCAGCGTTCTCGAAATGGAATAGTCTCGCTGAAACGGCACCCGAATTGGCGTCGGCATCGAGCGGCTTGCGCGTTCTGACAATCACAGTGCCACCCATGGAGCCTTCGTCGATACTCGCCTCCGGCGACTTGTAGATCTCTAGCGTGTCAACAATCTCGGTCGGCAGCAGGTAGTAGTTAAAGCTTCGGTCGCGGAGTTCGGTGCGCCTGTTGCTCGCAGTGCCCGTTGCAATCTGCTGACCATTGAGCAGCGCCAAGTTCAGGTGCGACGGCGTGCCGCGAATACTGATGCGAACCCCCTCGCCATCGCGCTCGTCCTTCTCGACTTGCACGCCGGTGACGCGCTGCAAGGCGTCGGCGACATTCACGTCGGGGAATTGACCGATGTCTTCGGCTGACACCGCATCAACAATGGCGTCCGCGTCTCGTTTGATAGCGATGTTCCGCTTCAGCGAGTCGCGGTAGCCGACGACGACAATCTCTTCAACGACTTCGGCTTCATCGTCTGTGTCGGACTCTTGCGCCTGTGCCACAAGCGCCAAGCTCGAAGCCGCCAGTAAGAAGGTGACCTTTGACAGGGTCATTGATTCACTCCATCCTCTGATCTGTTTCATTCCTCTCCTCCGGTTTGTCTATGATGTGAACTTTCGCGCAAAATCAGGACGCGCTCCGTTGTATTGGTCTTTATACACGTTTTACTTTGGTTTGACAAAACCATATGACCAATATAGCATCAATGTGCGTCGTGAAGCGCCAAAAGACAGGCTCAAGATACGCTCAAAACTCGGTCACAGACAGCGACGCGGGAACAAGCAAACATCCACTCATGCAGTATTTTCTTGGCATTGACGCTGGCGGCAGCCATTCACGGGCGCGGCTCACGAACCGTGACGGCAGCGTGCTTGGCGAAGGCATATCCGGCCCGGCGAATGCACGCATTGGACTTGATAGTCTTCGCGCGGTACTGATGTCCGTCACCTGCGAAGCGATGGCCGCGGCCGGACTTGAAAAACGCCATCTGCCACTGATTACCGCGGGCATGGGCATCGCAGGCATCTCTCGGCCGGGTATGCCCGAAGCGGTCGCCGAACTTGAATTCCCCTTTCATGCTGTGCATCTCGAATCCGATGCGGCTATTGCCAACCTGGGCGCACATCTCGGCGAGGACGGCGCAACGCTCGTGCTCGGCACCGGCAGCGTCGGCTACATCAAGGTCGGCGATACCACAATCACCATCGGCGGCTACGGCTTTCCAATCTCCGACGAAGGCAGCGGCGCGGCGCTCGGCTTGAGCGCCATGCGGCACGCCTTGCGCGCCCTTGATGGCCGAACGAAACCCACAGCCTTGAGCGCAGCGGTGACTGAGCGATTCGACCACGACACCGGGCGCGCGATCACATGGATGGACGAAGCAACGCCTAGGGACTACGCGTCGTTCGCGCCCATGATCATGGACTACGCCGAGAAAAACGACGAGATTGCCCGTTCGATCGTCGAGGATGCCGTCAAGCATGTCGAGCAGTTCATCGAAACGATTTTCGAGAAAGGCGCGCCGAGATGCGCCTTGGCCGGCGGATTGTCGCAGCGACTACGGCCGTGGCTTCGAGAGCGCACTGCGGCGAAGCTGACCGACGCGAAAGGCGACTCGCGCGATGGCGCGCTGATCTTGGCACGCGGCGAATGAGGCGACTAGGCTTCGATCCCACCCATCCAGACTTGGCGGATTTCGAATTCGCTTGAGACTCGCAACAAATCAGCCACGTGGCCGGGCGCGATCGCACCCACTTCGGAGTCGATGCCAAGAAACGAACACGGCATGTGGCTCGCCATGCGAGATGCCTCTTCGATGCCGAGATCAAGCATTGCCATGGCGTTGCGCAGCGCTTGGATCATAGACAGGGCGGCGCCCGCAAGCGTGCCATCTTCAGAGAGGCACGCGCCGCCAACGAACCTGATTCGTTGATCGCCGAGGTAAAAATGATCTGCATCCGCGCCGACGACCGGCATGGCATCCGTCACTAGCATGAGCTTTTTATCAGTCTTTGCGCGATGCGCGAGGCGCAGCATCGCGGGATGCACATGCTTGCCATCGATAATGACTCCGCACCAAGCGCTTGACTCCAACGCGGCGGCAACGACGCCAGGACTGCGGGAGAGCATGGAGGGCATGGCGTTAAAAAGGTGTGTGAACCCGGACGCGCCGGAGTCAAGGGCATTCAAGGTCTCATCATAGGTCGCTTGAGTATGACCAATGCAGACCTTGACACCGCGCTCCACCAGCTGCGAGATCTGATCAAGATAGGCGCACTCCGGCGCGAGCGTCACTACGACTTGCGCGTGTTTGGCTGAAGTCAGGATAGCAACTGCCTCGTCCGAAAGCCGGCGCAATTTGCGCGCATCGTGGATGCCTCTCTTCTCGACGTTCAGAAACGGGCCTTCGATGTGCACGCCTGCAATCCCGGGCGTGCCTCGCTCGACAGCCGCATCGATGGCTAGAACAGCCTGTTCGACCTTGTCAAGATCATCGCTGATCAGGGTCGGCAGCAGTCGAGTCGTGCCGAACGCACGATGCGCCTTGGCAATCTTGATCGCCGTCGCCGCGCTCGGCTCGTCATTGAAAAGCACACCGTCGCCGCCGTTGACCTGCACGTCCACAAAGCCGGGCAAGAGATAGTCGCCTTCAAGGTCAATGATCTCGCTACGAGAGCGCTCGGCCGCCTCGGAGCACTGTACGTTGACGATGCGTCCGTCGCACACCTCCACCGCGCCATTCTCAAGAATCCCGCTTGACGTGACGATGCGTCCGTTCCTAAAAACACGCCCTCCCATGCGCGCCTCTTACAGCGTCCGCGTCACTTTGCTGAGATTTCTCGGGCGATCTGGGTCGAGACCTCGTTCGAGCGCGAGCGCATTGGCGAACTTGTAGAAGGCTTGCAAGAAGATAAGCGGCTGCAAGTCAGTGCAGGCCGCGCGCGGCATCGGTAGGCAGATGGCGTCTTTCACGGCATCGCCCGCCACCAGCACATTGGCGCCGCATTCGAGCAGGTCCGCGGACACCTCATCAATACTTTGTTGAGTGGCATCAAAGGTCGAGATGGCAATGACCGGAAAGCCCTCGTCAATCATCGACAAGGGGCCGTGGCGAACTTCTGCGGCACTGAAGCCCTCGGCATGAATCGTGCTGGTTTCCTTGAGTTTCAGCGCCGCTTCCTGCGCGCTCGCAAAACCAATGCCTCGGCTTAGCACCACTGCTTGGCGCGCTCCGCGCATCGGCGCACAGGCATGGGACCAGTCGTGCGACCACGCTTCGGCGAGCGTCGAGGGCAGGCGAGCAAAGGCTTCTCGCGCGCGCGAATCACCTCTCCACTCGGCGCAGAGATGATAGATGGCAGACATGGTGCCAATGCAGGACTTGGTGGCGGGAACACTGACCTCCGCACCGACATTGATCGGCAGCACATCGTCCGCAAGGCCGGCGAGCGGGCTCGCTTCGTCGTTGACGACGGCGAGCACGTGTGCACCGCCCGCTTTCGCCGCCTCGCACGCGCTCAAGATATCCGGGCTTCGTCCGGATTGGGAAATGGCGATGAATGCGGCGCCTTGGAGATGGGTCTTGGCGGCATACACCGAGGCCACCGAGGGCGCGAACGAGCAGCAAGCCAGCCCCATTCTCGTTTCAAAAAGATATTTCGCATAGGTCGCTGCATGGTCAGAACTGCCGCGCGCGCAGGTGACGACGAACTTGGGTGAAATACGCTTGAGCTTTTGCGCGATACGCTCGAGGCGTGCGGCATTGCGCAGCTGCTGTCCGATTCGTTCGGGAATTTCGGCGGTTTCCTGATACATCTTGGTGGCTGAGACATCGGCTTTCGCAGAGGAAAGGCTGTCGGGTGCGAGATTCGTCTTCATCGTATGTCCGTGACAAATTCATAGCGATCACCGCGATATGCCGAGCGCGTGAACTCAATCGGGGTGCCGTCGTCGAGCCAAGTCACGCGCTCGATGCGCAACACTTCGCTGTTCTCCTGGATCGATAGAAGTCCTGCCTCGGTCGGCGAAGCGAGCGACGCGCGCACTGTCTGACGCCCGCGCTGCGGCCTGTTGCCTTGAGTCTCAAGCGCCGCGTAGAGCGAATCTCCAATCTCTTCGATGGGCGGCAGGTGCGCCTTGGCGACGACGGCATGTTCAATCGCAAGCGGATCGCCGCCTGAGAGCCGCACGCGACCAAGCCGAGCGACCATTGACGAGGCGGACACATGCAGTTTCGCCGCTTCCTCCCGCGTTGGATTGGCGTAGTTCTTGACCAGCCAGATCGAGCCGGGCGCTTCGCCGCGCGCCTTGGTATCTTCCGTGAATCCGCCAAGATAGGTGGCTGGCATTTCAATGCGCTCGGCAACGAATGTGCCCGACCCCTGCTTGCGCCGCAGCAATCCTTCGTCAATGAGTTGATCGACGGCTTTGCGGATGGTCACGCGCGAAGCGCCGGTGAGATCGCAGAGATCCCGTTCGGAGGGAAGCGCATCTCCTGTCGCGATGTCGCCGTCGCGAATCTGGGTACGGATGGTCTTTGCGATTTGAATATATTTCGGCGTGCTGCTGTTCTTGACGGTGGAAAGATCAATCATTTTGCCGCTCCTTTGGCTGAAAGACGCCCGTTCAATTCATCCATCGCGTCGCGCAGGTTGCCGTCGCAGCGGCCGAGCAGGCGCATCGCTTCGTCGAGCGCGACGCCGCGCGCATGCAGCGCACCGAGCTTGATACTGTCGTTCGCAGCCGCAAGCGACGCTTCGGCCGCCGCTTTGCCAACGCCAGCGAGCTGCTCGATGATCTCCACCGCGCGCGCTTTCAGCTTCTGATTGGAAATGACCATGTCCACCATCCGCCCGCGGCAGACACGTCCGCAGCGAATCATCGTGGCGGTCGAGAACAGGTTCAAGATGACCTTCTGCGCGGTGCCAGCCTTCATGCGCGTGGAGCCGGCAATCACTTCGCTGCCGGTCTCGGCGCAAATGCCGATCTCAGATGTATCTAGCAGCGGCGACGGGCGATTGTTCGCAATGCCAATGGTCAACGCGCCAGCATCGTTGCCTTGTGCTATGGCGCTGAGCGTGTAGGGTGTGCGTCCGCTCGCGGCAACGCCAACGAGCACATCATTCGAGGTGATTTCGATGTTGGCCAGATCACGCGCTGCAGCGTCGCGATCATCTTCGGCAAGTTCAACGCTGCCGATGAGCGCGTCCTCGCCGCCTGCAAGCGCGTAGGCGACGCGCGCTGCCGACCAGCCGAAAGTCGGGGTAAGTTCGATGCCGTCTTGCACGGCGATTCTTCCCGACGTGCCGGCGCCGGCATAGACAAGCCGTCCACCTTGAAGCAAGCGCGCGGCTGTCTCCTCCGCAGCGCGTGCGATGGCAGCTAATTCCGGGCCGACAGCGGCGATCGCCGACAGCTGGCTGTCGAACATGGCGCTCACGGCGCTCACAGTGGACCAGCGATCAATATCCGCAAATCGCTCGCTCGCGCTTTCCGTTGGGGTTGCTTGGTTCATCGCCGGTATTCTAATGGTATGAGACCAATAAGCCAACTCTACTCATGCCAACACTGCCATCTCGGAGAACTTGACACGCGAATTCGCGACTCAAGTACTGCGCGGCACATCTTGTGATGCCGTATCCTATAGACAGTTCAAGAACAAGGCACTCAAGATGCGATTCACGTTCATGGAAAGCCTGTGCGATCCAACCCACTACCGGCCCTTGGCAATCGCCGCTGAAGAAGCTGGCTATCACAGCTTCGGCTTCGCCGACAGCATCATGTATCCGCGAGACTCGGCCGCCAAATATCCGTATCTCGCAAGCGGCGAGCGCGAATTCATTGGCGCGAGCCCGATGATCGAGCCGTTTGTGCTTGCCTCCACCCTCGCCGGCGTGACCTCTCGCATCGAATTGGTCACCTTCGTCGCCAAGCTCGCTGTGCGCAATCCGGTGCTCACCGCAAAGACCGTATCCTCACTCGCTGTCATGTCGGACAATCGTTTTCATTTCGGCGTGGGTTTGAGCCCGTGGCCGGAAGACTTCCTGGTGTGCGATGCCGAGTGGCGCAATCGAGGCAAGCGTATGGACGAGCAGATCGAAATTTTGCGCGGGCTGTTTTCTGGGGATTTTTTCGAGTACAAAGGCGCCTACTACGAGTTGCCCGCCATCAAGATCAATCCAGCGCCGAGCGCACCCGTGCCCATTTATATAGGCGGCCACAGCGAGCCAGCCCTTCGCCGCGCCGCCATTCTCGGCGACGGCTGGATGCACGCGGGCGGCGACAAGGACGACTTCGCACCGCTTCTTGAGCGACTTAAGCAGCTGCGCGAAGAACACGGCACGGCCGACCGTCCGTTTCGCATCTACGTGATTTCAATGGGCGCCTTCTCACCGCAAGGCATCGAGCAACTCGAAGCGGCCGGTGTAACCGATGTGATCGTCGGTTTTCGCAATGCCTACGATCCAAGCACGCAAAGCATGGGCGTGCAGGAAAAAATCGATGCGCTCAGCGGCTATGCGGCGGCGATGATTCAACAGTGAATTGAAGCTGCCGCGCTGCGCCCTGCCATTCTGCCGCTAAAAGTTGCATCCCCGACCGACATGCCGCTCGCATAGCCCGCAGCGGTACGCGGAACCCCAGCCGCCGTGCGGCCGGCGGCATAGAGTCCGGGAATCGACTTGCGCTCCGGCGTCAGCACTTCGCCGGTCGGCAAGGTGTCTAGTCCGCCGAGCGTGAAGAACGGATAGAAGCTGCCGCGTCCGATCGTGCAATCGAGCGCGACGAGCGGCGGCTCCAATCGCCGCAGCCATTGCCGACTCTTGTGAAATAGCTTGTCTTCGCCCGCCTCAGCATCGGCGTTGTAGCGCGTGAGCGTTGCAACCAGCGTGCCTTCGGGCAGATCGATTTCGGCCTCAAGCTCCTCGATGGTCTCGCCAGTGCCGACCACCGGCGCCTGCAGGAAGCTGATCGATTCATATTCGCCGTAGGCCTCCACATCGGCGATCAGATACACCCGGTTGGAGACCGAGCGCTGCTGCGCCAGGCACGCATGGGCGACGCGCCCGTGATAGACATCTTCGTTGATGAAGCGCTGACCCTTGTCGTTGATGAATATCCCGTAGGTCAGAGAGGCAGGCGGGTAGAACGGCAGCGTCACAAAGCACTCGTGCATATTCACCGTTCCAGCACCCGCGCCAATGCCCATGAGGATGCCGGTGCCGGTGTCGCCGGGATTGCCAATCGGCGTCAGTCCTTCGGCAAACATTGGCGCATAGCGACGCACCATCGCTTCGTTCATGCAAAACCCGCCAGCGCATAAGACAACCCCGCCGCGTGCCCTCACCGCGAGTTCCTGCATATCGATGCGCACAATCAGACCAACAACCGCACCCGCCTCGCTCACCACCAGCGTCAGCACGCGGGCGTCACAGTGAACCGAGACGCGCTCGCGCGCGCTCACCTGCTCGGTCAAGATGCGCACCAAAAGCGGACCGCCGTTGTCGCCTTCGACTTGGATGTTGTGGCCGCGCGGCACTGGCTCGGCCGCGAGATTGAACGGCCAAGCTGCCTCACTGCCTGTGTACAGCAGGCAGTCATCAGTCAATGCCATGATCGCGCGATCTTTCAGTTCCGTATGCTTGAAGGGTACGCCCATGCTTGACAGCCAGTCGTAGTGCGCCGCGCAGCCATCGACATAGGCGTCAACCTTGTCGGGATCCGAACTCGCGCCAAAGGCGGTATTCAAGAACGCCCTCATATTGTCCGAAGAATCGTTGTAGCCGCAGCTGCGCTGCACCGCCGTGCCACCGTTGCCGCCCATGTAGATCTCCGCGCTCGACATGGCCGTCGAGCCGCCGCCCGCGCTTGCAAGCTCAAAGACCTGCACATCCGCGCCCGTATCGGCAGCTTCAATCGCCGCGCATGCGCCCGCGGCGCCGAAGCCAACAATCGCGACATCGGTTTCAATCGCCCATGACCCTATGTCTTCTTCGCGAATTGGCGATGCGGATGTGTGCTTCATGAATACTTTCCTGTTGATGCAAAGTGATTGGCGCCCCCGAGAGGATTCGAACCTCTGACCTATCGCTTAGGAGGCGACCGCTCTGTCCTGCTGAGCTACGGGGGCTTGCGCGTCGGCAGTATAGGTCAGTCGCACCGACCCCGTAATTCCTATCGACTTGCATCAACGTCTCTTACGCCCACAGCCAGTCTAGTTCAGAGAAAGCCAAGGAACGATCAAAATTCTTGATATTGTCGGTGACGTTGAGAATGAGGCAACGATCACCACCGCCGTTTTTTGGCCCTCGCAAGCCTCTGCCGATCATCTGGAAGTACAAGTTCGGGCTGTACACGGGTCGCGCGACGATAATTGCGCGCGTCCTTGGAGCATCAAATCCTTCCCGGAACACTCCATAGTTCACCAGCGCTTTGATCTCACCCTGTCGAAATTCCTCGACTAGGCGACGGCGGGTCAAGGTCTCTGTGTCCCCGCTTACAGCACGCGCTCGGACGCCCTGCTTGTTAAGAAGCGCCGACATCGTTTTAGCATGTTCAACAGAGGTCGCGAAAATCAAGGTCGGCCAATCGGGATCGATATGCTCTTCGTAAGCATTCAGAATACGTTCCGTCCGCTCTACGCTTCCGGCGATCCGATCCTCCGCGCTTTGAGGCAGCCACGGAAGGTTCTGCCAATCCTCCGACTGCGAAGTCCCTTCCATCAACTCATCAAGCGACAAGGTCTCGCCTTCGATCAACGCATGATCAGCCTGAGCCAGCACACCCATCGACTGAAGTTCTCGAATCACATCTTCGGCATCGTCACTGCTGAAAGCCCCCTCGTCGAGGCGATTACGGCCGTAACGGTTCACAAGCCATCTCGTTTCATCTTCGTCGTATCCCCGATACGGGGTAGCGGTAAGACCGAGTAGCAGTGGCTCGTCGGCGCTCCGCCGCCTCGTCAATCCGATTTCTTCCATGACCGAGGTGAAAGTTGGAGCGACGGATCTATGTGCCTCATCAAAAACCACCATCCCAAAGTCGTGCAGAAATTCATTGTCGCGAACCTGATCACGCAGCCTCGCGTGAAGCGTTTGAATGCTAGCAACAACGACATGATTTTCCTTCATCGGAGCTGGGTTGGGCTGGTTCTTCCACATCCGAGAGATTCTAAGTCGCGAGTTATGCGGTCCGATGCTTGACCAAACCTGTTGCCACGCCTGAACCGCTTGCTCACATAGTTCGCTACGATCTGCCACCCAAAGCACACCGCCCGTAAATTCTTTCTCGCGGATCGCTTCCGTAATCCCCTGCACGGCAACACGCGTCTTGCCTGACCCCGTAGGCAAGCTGATCAGGCCCCTGCGAGACCTTGCGCCGGCAGATGTCTGGTGTATCATTTCGCGCAGATTCCGAACAACCGCCTTCTGATAGTCGTGCAATTCGGGAAGGATGAATCGACCTTCTACTTCAAGGAAAGAAACGAGCCGGCTACCCCTTTCTCCGGCCCATATTGGTGAAAAACCTAGCGATTGTACGAACGCGACGGCTCGCGCAGAACCCGCCCATTGGGCAGGAGGGCTAAGCCAATCCAACGCCGACCGGTATTGCTTCAGCGCATCGGTGTGAAACGTTGCAATTGCCGCTTCCGCTACCTCAATGCCATTGAGTGCACCGCGTCTTTTCTCAAGAACCGCCAGGAGCGAAGACGGCAGTCCTCGGCGGAGAGCACCTTCCCCCACTGCGTTCAAGAGACGTTCAGCGTCTGATATAGAATTCTGCCGTATTTCGGTTCGGAATTCTTCTATTTCTTGAGATATCTTGCTGCGCAATATCGACTCAAAATCCCTTTCATTAACTTCAATCTCCAGCGCTTCCAACACGAGTCGCAATTTTCCCCCGGTATCGTCTTCAACGGCGCCAGTGACAAACACATCGGATGCTTTTACAACGTAGTCCCTTGGCGCGCCCATGACCGTGATGCTCTGGCAAGGGACAACCTGATGTTGCTTCTGGTGCGGTCTGAGGAACTGCTGCAGGCTAGGCCAGATGTCGATGAGCGGAACGGCATCTCCTTCACCAATGATTGCCGGCACGGGGTCGGCGAGATCAAAGGCCTTCCTGATCTTGTCAGCATTTGGATGACAAAGCAGCGTGTGCAAGACCTCTTGGCTTTTGGGCTGCTGCCCTACCGCATCGCTTATCGGGAGAACTGCACCACTTCGCGTGCGCACCTTACCTTCGTTTTGCAGATGCCAAATCGAAATCGACTCGCAGTTAAGATCAGGGTATATGTGACTCTGGGTCTTATGATGCATTGACCATCCAGAGAACGTAGCATCAAGCAACAACAAAGCGGATGTGTACTTGGCTTTCTTGTCATCTGGCAAAGTGGAAAGCACACTCAAGGGCCCGGCACCCATGCTTGATTTGAAGACAAGTCGATCCCGATGAGGATTCTTTTCGAGATCTCGATTGATGAACCGCTTGCGGCAATCTTCTTGAAACTTCTTAAAGCACGGCTCGGTCGATAGGTCCTGGTTTTCAAGTGGCACATCGGCCACGCCAAGATTACGCAATAACTCTTCGTCGGATGCATGAAAACTCATATCGACCGCAACTGCCTCTTCGCCATAGCCGTTGCTAGCTACGATCTCACCGGGAATGAGAACGGAATACAAGGGTTTCCAGTCTCCTGCCACTGCCCGAACACGAAGCCTAGAATAAAAGCTCGCGTCTGTTCGACACGTCTTGAGCACCGACTCTTTCGGCACGCCTCGCGCAGCCAGCCAAAACTCTGTGTAAGCTTCGTTGCTCGGCGACGAGCCGCTATTGATCGCCAGCCTCCTAGCGGCGATCTCGAATCTGCCTTCGGCTGACGGGGGTTTGATGCCAAACTTTTTTAGTGCCCTCAGCGCTTCGAGGTCGGAAGCTACCCTTGGATGGACGGCCCGCTCTTTGAAGGCTTCCACCTCTTCCGGCCAATTACCGTCTGACAGGAGAAGGCGATCTACATTGAGCAACTCCCAAGTCATATCTGCACACAACACGATTCGCCCAAAGTCTTCGTTCAACAGTGATCTACCGCCGGGCATAGCCGCTGCAGCTCGCAGAGCTGCAACCGATGCCTCAACCGCTGCATCTTCTTCTGTCTTGCCTGTCACGAGCGCTTCCAGCCATCGACTGATAGGCTGTTCCTGCACGCCTTGTACGGCATCAATACGACTGAGGCGCGTCTGGGAAATTGCCTTCTGGTGAAGCCAATCAATTGGACGCCCGTAGAAGTCGCACCAACACTGCAAAGCGTCTCGTCCCTCTCGGCCAACCAGTTTTCTTGGCGGATATGAAATCTCTTCGACGGTGCGCAAATGACCACGTTGGTCGGGTACAAATTCCTGTCGTTTCAACAGTGCGAATAGACGCTCGCGAAGTCGATCAACTAATTCCGAATCTCCACTCTCGTGGCGGCGAGGCAGCGCATCCAAATGGCGCGCGGGATCTTCGGGATCGGGCAAGCAAGCGAGACTGTCGGCGACCAACTGCGCTGCCACATCGACTAGTTCCAAATTGTAGGGGCCAGAGAGCAGGTTTTGCCGATCTTCATTCGTCTTCCATGGGGCATTGAGAATGCCTGCGACCAAGCTTGCATTGTCAGTCGGAAAGAAGGCCCAGAAATGACCAGGACGGTCGAGTCGGTCGATCGGAACAGCCCAATTCAGCACGGCTTCGCCGCTATGCTTGCCCAGATGCCAATCAGAATTAGCGTCCTCGGAGAGTCGATGGGTGCATGCGAACCGTCGCCATCGCGCCGTTTCCTGACCTGTATCAAGCAGTAGCTCATCGCCCTGCTGGCGCAATTCGAATGTTCGTGACCAACTCAAGTCCTCAAGAGTGAGGTGACACACATGATCTACGAATAGCAGGAACTCCGGTGGGAATTCGTCGAGCTGCTTGGAGATGTCGGCATATGCACCAGGACTCAACGGCAGGCGCACAACATTGTTTGCCCAACTCATGAGCTCCCGGAGATCTTCATCTTTGCGGTATTCGCTCTCAGGCTCAACAGGTTCTGGCAAGCGCAGCACTGGCCAACCGCCATCTGATGCCAAGTCTCCCAAGAGTTCCTTGGAACGGATTTTGTCAAAGCGCAAGGATCCTGAACGGCTGAAAAATTCAGGCGAATCAGTCACCCGCAGCACCGACTTAAAGCCTCTCCCAAACCTCCCGATCGCCGCAGTGTTTCGCTTACTCGACATTCGGTCGAACATAAGGCCCTTGATGCCTTCCTCATCGATTGGAGATCCATCATCCGCGCAATAGAGGTTTTCTTTTGTCAGCCGCACCAAGATGGTTCGCCCACCGACTGAATTGAGTAGCGCGTCCGCACTGTTTTGGACAAGTTCAAACAACTGTCGATGCCCATATCCGCCCTGCGCGGTGTCCTGTTCTAATCGGGCATGTTCACTCACCAAGTTTTGCTGAGCCCTATATGCAGCTAGGCTATTCTTGGATTCTTCGACAATGAAACTGCCGAGCCGCCCAGATGTGCCAGCCCAACTCGACTTATCCGTGTTCACGGGGAGTTGCGTCGGAACATCATCGCGAAAGAACCTTCCGCGAACACCGTCCGAAAAATCGTATTCCTGTCTCATTCGCCTAGCTTGTACTGCTGTTGCTCTTTCCGAGTTGCTGGCCGTGCGGAAATGATCCGTACATGCATGCCCGCATCGTCCTCAGAGAAAGTGTGGCACACAACCAGCAACTGACCGTTCCGAGCCTCACCTATCGTGATCCAACGTTCCTCGAACACAAACGAGGCATCGTCTGCAATCGAAGTCGCAAGCCGATCCGCGAAGACTGTCGCTGCAAGTGTGAAATCAACCTTGTGCTTGCGTAGATTAGATGCCGCTTTCGCAGGGTCCCAGTCAAACTGGAACATGCGGCCAAACCCAAGCCAGTCTTGGAACAGGCCGTAAACGCAGCTTCAACGCAACGCACCAACGTCAAGGAAAGAAACTTCATCGCAGACATGTACCATTCGAGTGGAAATCCAACTCTGCAAGGTCGCCATTTTGCCATACGCTAAGGATTGAGCAACAACCTAAACACACGAGAGATGGACGCAGCCCTCAAACATTCCCCAGCCTGTATCGAAACTTGACAATGAAATCCGCATACAGCGGCCTGTCCCAAGTGTCTTCGGCAGCATCTCCGATGTCGAGAATGCCGTCGAAGCGATCATCGGTGAGACGGCTGTAGACAATGAAGAGGTCGGTGAGCGGCGCGATCTTCCAACGGTACCTGAGTTGGGCTGTTAGAAGCGTTGCTGTGAAGTCCCACGGGTCTTCCTGTGCGCTCCGCTGCATCTTGATGAGCCTGCCGCGCTTGACCGGCACGTCGAAGCGATTCATCTCTTCGGCGCGAATCAAATTCCAACGAACGAGCGCAGTGAACTGATGGCGTTCATTGGGATAGTAGGCAAGCTGTAGGCGGCCGCTGAGGCCCTTGCGGTCAAATTCGCCCATGTGACGCCCTTCGTGATGCAGCACGAGGCCCTGTATGCGGTCTGCGCCGACAGAGGCCGATATATCAATGCCTTCCTGTGGACGCCATTGCATGCCGGAAAGCGCGGTATAGCGGAGGCCGCCAAGCTCCTCCCGACCAATCTCGAACTCGGCTTGGGCGGAGAGTTTTTTCGACCGATCGGTGCTGACCTCGAGCTCCGTTCTTGCGCGCCACTTCTTCTTGTAGACGCCGTTGCCGCGCGTGTTCCAGTCTTCATAGGTCGCTGGATGAAATCGCAATCCCCAGTCAATCTCGGTCAAGCTGTCGAAAACCATGTCATGAGAGTAGAAGAACCCGGAGCGAATCAAGTCGCGGTCGGTGTTCCACTGCTGATAGGTACCAATAAAGGTCTCGTATCGACGAAAGCCCGGGCGCTCCGCGGTCTCGCGCACCTGCCTCACTTCCAGCATCATCATGTCGTTGCGGCGGTGATAGCCAATATCATTGAGATCAAAGCTGTCGCTCATATACGCAAGCGCCGCCACTTGAATGACGCCGAATCCCGGCCGGCGCACGACTTCCATGTGCGCCGCCTGCCCCTGACCATGACTGTCGGTGTCCGTGTAGATGGCCTGACCGTCCACTTGCCAACGACTGGCCGCACTTTGGTAGTGCCAATCGATCCCTTGAACGATGGCGTTCTCGTCGGGGTGCGAGACGCCACCGGAAAAGCTTCCGATCCCAAAGTAGGCACCCTCATCGTCACGCCGCTCGTATTTCAAGCGGGCGACGCCGAAATCCTGACCTGAGCCTTTGATGTCAACTGACGCTTCTGTGCCGTCCTCAAGCGTCTGCACGACGTTGAACAGCTCGTCCTGCTCGGCGGCGAACAAGACCCCGTACTCCAAGCGGCCATTTTGCCCGGAGATCTTGGCGGCACCGAACAGCTCGTTCGGCAAATTCTCGGCGCGGTCTTCAATGCGCTGATTGGATCGAAGCTCTGGCAGCCTGGGCGTGCCTCCGATTCTCCGCGTGTGCAGCATGTACACCGGATCGGGATTAAACCCGCGCATCCAATACGAACTTGAGCGCGGGGTTGTTATGAACAAGTCGATCCCTTCTTGAAAGAATATCCGCTTCTCTGGGAAAAACTGCTCAAACGCCGTCAGATTGATGTCCTGATCGTCAGCCTCGACGTTGCCGAAGTCGGGATACAGCGAAGATGTGATCTGAAAATCACTCGACGGTCGCCAAGAAATGTCCACCCCTGCGCGCGCTTGATAACTTGACTGGGTGTCGCGGTAGCTCGACGACACGTAAGGCACGACCTGATATTTGTTACTCGGCTGAATGCCATCAACCGTCACAGGCTGGAGCACCGAAAGAAAGCGGCCACCTTGCTCCGGCGCCGGTGGCCATGCCATTTCTTCGCCAGTGTGCCCGACCTTGCGCCACAAGCGCACGCAAAGGCGACGCGCCTCATCCGACCTCGGCAAGCTCACCACCGACCAAGGCAGCATGAACTCTGCGCTCCAGCCGTAATCTGTACGCCGGGTTCTTGCTTGCCACGCGCCATCCCAATCCGACTTGAACTGACGCTCAGGGCGAATGGTGCCGTCGCGAAGCGAGCCGCCAAGCGCGATGTTGATAAAGTAGCCGAAACGCCCGTTGCCCGATGCGTCGAGCGAGAAGCCCACCTCATCGCGCACCATGCCGCGAAACCGGTCGCGGCCAGTCTGCCATTCGATGAGCGACTCCGGTGGCTGTCGCATCTCGAACGCGACATAGAGGGCCTGTTCGGAATAGGCGAGCATGCCTTTGGTGGCGTACTGCGGCGTCTCCAATGTGGCTGGCTTGACAAGATGAAATTTAGTGAAGGTGACCGCCTCACTCCAGAATGCTTCGTCTGCAATACCGTCTAAGCGAAAATTGTCGGGGTCAACTTCACCAAGCGCACGCACATCCTCAAGATAGCTGAAGTCATTGACGACGGTATTGAAGGCATCAGGGTCTTGTGCGCTCGCAATTGTCGCCGCGAGCGTACACAGCGAGCACAACAGTCGCGCAAAGATGCGCATGCCGCGGCCCTAACTGCCGACGTAGGCAATCATGATGCCTGCGGCGGTGGCCGAGCCGATCACTCCTGCAACGTTTGGTCCCATCGCGTGCATCAAGAGAATGTTGCCCGGATTGGCTTCAAGGCCAAGGCGGTTCGAAACACGCGCCGCCATCGGCACCGCCGACACGCCGGCGGCGCCGATAATCGGATTGACCTTGTCCTTGACAAAGAGATTGAGCAGCTTCGCCATGAGCACGCCGCCCGCAGTGCCGAGCGCGAAGGCGACCATGCCGAGCGCGAGAATGCCGAGCGTCTTCCAGTCGAGGAAATACTCGGCGCCGAGCTTTGATCCGACCGCGAGTCCAAGGAGGATGGTGACGATATTGATAAGCGCGTTCTGCGCGGTTTCCGAGAGGCGCTCGACCACGCCGCACTCGCGCATGACGTTGCCGAAGCAGAGCATGCCAAGCAGCGGTGCGGCTGACGGCAGCAGAAGCGCGGTTAACAGCAGTAGTAGCAGCGGGAACAGAATCTTTTCGGCTTTTGAGACCTTACGCACCTGCGCCATGACGATCTTGCGTTCTTCGAGCGTTGTCAGCGCACGCACGATCGGCGGCTGTATCAATGGCACCAAGGCCATGTACGAATAGGCTGCGACGGCGATCGCGCCAAGCAAATCCGGCGCGAGCTTGCTCGCAACATAGATGGCCGTCGGCCCGTCCGCGCCGCCGATGATGCCGATGGCGGCGGCGTCTGCGAGACTGAAATCCATCAGCCCGAGCAGCGACAGGCCGATCGCGCCGAGCACCGTCACGAAGATGCCGATCTGTGCAGCGGCGCCGAGCAGGATAGTCTTGGGATTGGCAAGCACCGGGCCAAAATCCGTCAGCGCGCCGACGCCCATGAAAATGAGCAGCGGGAAAATGCTCGTCTCTAAACCACCCTGATAGAGCAGATTCAGCAGGCCCTCGCCGGTGGCGATGTCAACGCCGGGAATGTTCGCCAGAATCCCGCCGAAGCCGACCGGCACCAGCAGCAATGGCTCGAAACCCTTGACGATGGCGAGATAGAGCAGCGTCAAGCCAATGCCAATCATCACCACCTGGCCGGCGGTAATCTGGGCAAAGCCCGTATCGCCGAGAATGACGGCAAGCGCGTCCATGCTCGGCCTATACGAAGCTCACGAGCAGGTCGTCCACTTCGACCTTGTCGCCTTCGGCAACATGCACTTCTGCGACCTCGCCGTCCTGCGCGCTCACCAGCTCGGTTTCCATCTTCATGGCTTCGAGCACCAGCAGCACATCGCCAGTTTTGACGTGATCGCCGGGCTTCGCGAGCACCTTGAAGACATTGCCGGCGAGCGCTGCGAGCGTGCGGCCGCCAGTCGGCGCGGCCTGCGGTCTTGGCGCTTGTTCGGCGGGCAAGATGCGACCGAGCTCGCCACTTGGCGCGATTTCGACCTCATACGCATGGCCATCGACTCGCACCGAGTAGCGTTCGATGCCGGACGAGGTGGACGCCGGCTTGGCGGACACCGGAGGTTGCGCTTCCGGGGGCGCTTCAAAAGCGGCCGGATTGTCTCGCTCCTTCAAGAACTTGAGTGCGATCTGGCCGAATAGCGCATAGGTCAGGACATCGTCCACGACATGCTCTGCCAAGCGGATGCCTTGTGCCTTGGCGATGTCCTGCAGCTCGCCGGTCAGCTTGTCGAGTTCGGGCGTGAGGCGATCCGCGGGTCGGCAGGTGATTGGCTCACCGCCTTCAAGCACCCTCGCCTGCAAGTCCGCATCCACGGGCGCCGGCGTCGCGCCGTATTCGCCTTTCAGCAGCGCTGACACTTCGCGGGTGATCGACTTGTAGCGCTCGCCCGTGACGATATTGATCACCGCCTGGGTGCCGACAATCTGCGATGTTGGCGTCACGAGCGGAATGACGCCGAGTTCTTCGCGAACGCGCGGTATCTCGGCAAGCACTTCATCGAGCCTGTGGGTTGCTTTTTGTTCGCCGAGCTGGCTCTCCAAGTTCGTGAGCATGCCGCCTGGCACTTGCGCGACCAGGATGCGCGAATCGACGCCGCGCAGCGACCCTTCAAACGCTGCGTATTTCTTGCGCACACCGCGAAAGTACGCGGCGACTTCTTCAATGCGCGCGATGTCGAGGCCGGTCTCGCGCGGCGTGCCTTCAAGAATAGCGACCAAGGTCTCGGTGGCAGAATGGCCGTAGGTCATGCTCATCGATGAGATGGCGGTGTCCACATTGTCGATGCCCGCCTCAATGGACTTCAGGTAGGTGGCTGTGGACATGCCCGTAGTCGCATGGCTTTGCATGTGAATGGGAATCTCAAGCGCTTCTTTGAGCTTGCTGACGAGGTCAAAGGCAACGTAGGGCTTCAACAGGCCCGCCATATCCTTGATGCACAAGGAATCCGCTTGCATATCCTGAATCTCACGCCCAATATCAACCCACAGGTCGATGTTGTGCAGGTGGCTCACGGTGTAGGAAATCGTCCCTTGCGCGTGCTTGCCGACCTTGCGAACGGCTTTGATCGCCGTCTCAAGATTGCGCATGTCGTTGAGCGCGTCGAAGACGCGGAAAACATCGACGCCGTTGTCGGCGGCGCGCGCCACGAAGCGCTCCACCACATCGTCCGCATAGTGACGGTAGCCAAGGAGATTCTGACCGCGCAGGAGCATTTGCTGGCGCGTCTTCGGCATAGCGGCTTTGAGCTTGCGAATACGCTCCCACGGGTCTTCGCCGAGATAGCGAATGCAGGCATCAAAGGTTGCGCCGCCCCAGGATTCGACGGCCCACAGCCCAAGTTCATCGAGCTCATGCGCGATCGGCAGCATGTCTTCGGTGCGCATGCGCGTTGCCAGCAGGCTTTGGTGCGCATCGCGCAGCACCACATCGGTGAGGGCGAGCGGCGAGCGCGCGCTGTCCGTTTGATTCATCGTGACTTCTCCGTTCGGTGGTCTTTTCGGTAGCGGTTCACGGCGGATGCAATGGCTGCAAGATGCGCGGAAGGCGGATGCTGACCTGCAGGCACGACAGGCTCGCTCACATCCGGGACATCGACATGGGCCGCAGCGTTCGTAAAGCGAATGAGCGCCCACGACATGATGCGCGTGGCGACCACGAGCAAAACCAAGAAGACGAACACAGAGCCAATGCCAGCGAGCATCAGCTCAACGGCTTGCGCAAGAAGCGCTTCGGAAGAAAGTGCCTGAGAAGAGAGTGACGGTTGCATCCAAGCATTCTAGCAGTAGGTGCCATGAGTCGATTCAGATGTCACCGAATCGGATATAATTGCCGCTTCAATCATATTGCTTCCTAAGATTCCGTCGGTACAGCACCGATGCCTTCTTAAGTAGTTTCGGAATCTTCAGGAGGATTCATGAGCAAAAGACTATATGTCGGCAATCTGCCGTACTCGATTGAGGATCAGAGCTTGATCGAACTGTTCAGCCAGTTCGGCACAGTCGAGTCGGCCAATCACATCAGAGACCGCGATACTGGTCGCAGTAAAGGCTTTGGATTCATCGAAATGTCGACGCCGAGCGAAGCCGAGGCCGCGATTGAAGCCATGAATGGCCAAGAAGTCGAAGGCAGGCCGCTCACGGTGAACGAAGCAAGGCCGCCGCGCAAACAGTTTGACGGACCGCCGCGAGGCGGGAACCGATCAAGGCCTCGCTAATCTAGGAGCCTGGTCGCCTCAGAAGACTTGAATAAACCCCGAAAAGAACAGTCGATCCACGACCGCGCTCGCGAGCGCGATGCCAACGACGACGAGGGCGAGCACGCCGAGCAGCCGCCAGCCGTGAAACCTGCCCATTTCTTCTGCGCTTTGTTCTGTGTCTTTGTCCATGCAAGCGAGACCGTGACAAGAAGGATTATAATGCGCACCTTCAATGTGCGTCCGTAGCTCAGCTGGACAGAGCACCAGGCTACGAACCTGGGGGCCAGGGGTTCGAATCCTCTCGGACGCGCCAGATTCAAGTTCCCGTATTCATCAGGGAGCTGCGAGCAAGCGGCTGTCGCTCAGCCGGATACGGGACTCATAGGCGTAGGTGTCGGGTGGATTGAGGCGGTCACTATCCATCGTCACGAGATCCCCTAGGAGCCTGCGCCGTAGAAATTCAGACAAGCGAAAATTCGATCCCGCCGCCCGTTTGGAGAGTCGATTAAGGATAATATCGGGCTATATTTGACGAAATCGAGCGTTCAAACGGGCGAGTGGGAGCGGATTTGCAGCCGCGAATTTCTACGGCGCAGGCTCCTAGCGCCACTTCATGAACTTTCAAGCGCTCATTCTTTAAGATGCGCTCCACGAAACAGGAGCTGCCACCTACGAACGTTGTATTCAAATTCTACATTCAACCGTCAAGTGCAACGCTTGGTGACACAGTAATTTCGCCACAATCGAAGGTGTTTTGCAATGCCTCAATGGAGGGTTTGAAGGCGCGGCACTTGCACGGCCCGTTGTTGATCCTGGAGACCGTCCGCCGGACCTGCGCGTCGGTGGTGAATCTTCAGCGGGTTTGTTAGTGTTCGCGCTCTGCTCTTCGCTTGCGCACTCGTGACAATTCCTGCATCGATCATCGCGCTCGATTCGCTCGCGGCATGGGCGCTCAAAGGGGCGCGTGCGCGCGATTTCCTGCAAGGCTACGTCACGTCCGATCTTCATGCGCTGCGCACTGACCGCTGGCAAGTGACGGCCTTTTGCACGCTCAAAGGAAGAGTGCTTGCCACCGCCTATGTGACGGGTTCGGCCACCGAAGTGACGTTTCTCATGCCAACGGACATGATTGAACCTGTGTTGACCTCGCTTCAAAAATACCTCGCGTTCGCACGCGGCAGCGAGCTACTTCGTCTGCCGATGCGGGCAGTCGCCGGCATTGGCGACCTTGAATATCCGGCTGTGGATTTGCCAAGCGATCTGCGCTTGAGTCTGCGGCTTGCCGATGCCAAGACCGAAGCGAGCAATGACGAATCCCTGTGGCGACTGCATGAAATTGAAGCCGGATTTGCGCAGGTCACGGCACCGATCAGCGAAGCCTTCCTGCCGCAAATGCTTGGCCTTGATGCGCTCGGCGCGGTCAGCTTTTCCAAGGGCTGCTACCTCGGCCAAGAAGTCGTCACGCGCGCCGCGCACAAGGGCCAAGTGAAACGACGCCTCAGGCGCATCTCGCTTGCGAGCGTGCATGACCCGATCGTCGGACAGAAGCTCGCTGATGCCACTGGCCGCGAGTGCGGCGTGCTCGCCGCGTATGCGCGAAACCCAAGCAATGTGCGCGAGGCGATCGCACTTGCCGTCGTCAGCGGCGAACCCGAACTGCCGATCGACATCTGCGCGGCAACAACGAGTTAACGCCAATTTCCATATAATTTTCACATGGCTCATCTTCCTGTCATCGTCGGTTTCGGCGGCGCCAATCCCGCCGGGCGGCTGTCCATGCACCATGCGTACCGCCGTATGGTGCTCGACCATCTGCCCGCGAAGCTGCAAGCCTCCACCTATGAAGCACTCGCCGGACTCATGGGCTTGAAGGATTCCCCGCAATCAAGCGAAGCGCGTGCGCACATGCGCGACCACACGCTCATACGCCGCATCGAACAATTTGATCCGAATGACTATTACTGCCACAGGCACATGCGCTTGCGCCCGCACGATGGCGAAACAACCAAGTTCACGACTCGCCGCCGCTTGCTGCCGAGACAGATACCTGACAATTGGACGGTGCGCGAACTCGACAAAGATCAAGTCGAGATCGAAGTGGCTGGCGACTTGGTGTCACTGATTCCAGACAAGCAGCAGATCGGCGTATCCGCCGCAGGACAACTGCCGAGCGGCTTCAATCCCGCCGACCATTACCAGTCGCGCAGCCATCCAAAGGGACTGCAGCTCGCCGTATTCGGCGCGTCCGATGCGCTCAATTCGCTCGGTCTCGATATGCGGGAAATCCACAAGGCGATCAGGCCGGATCAAACGGCAGTGTTTGCGGGCAGCGCCATGAGCCAACTCGACACCGCCGGCAACGGCGGCCTGCTGCAAGCGCCGCTGCTCGGCAAGCGCACCTCGGCCAAGCAGCTCACGCTCGGCCTTGTTGACATGCCCGGCGCCTTTGTCAATGCCTATGTGCTCGGCAGCGTTGGACTCACCGGCGCCTGCATCGGCGCGTGCGCGACCTATCTCTTTAATTTGCAGCAGGCGGTGAACGCCATTCGCGAAGGCCGCTGCCGGCTCGCCATCGCGGGCGGTGCGGAAGCGCCGCTGACACCATACGTCCTTGAGGGCTTCCGCACCATGGGCGCGGTCGGCAGCGACGAAGACATGCGTGCGCTCGACGGCGTGGACGAGCCTGACTATCGAAGAGCCTGCCGGCCATTTGCCGAGAACTTCGGGTTCACGCTCGCAGAAGGCTGCGTGTTTGCGATTCTGATGGACGATGCGCTTGCGCTTGAACTCGGGCTGCCGCTACACGGCGCGGTGCCAGGCGTCTACTGCAACGCCGATGGCTTCAAGCATTCGATTCCAGGGCCTGGGGTGGGCAACTACCTCACGGTTGGCAAGGCCATGTCGCTCGGGCGCTCGATGCTCGGCGAAGAGAGCCTGCGACAACGAAGCTACATGCACGCGCACGGCACCGGCACAGCGCAGAACCGCGTCACCGAGTCGCATATTTTCAGCGAACTTGCCAAAGCCTTCGGCATTGAAGACTGGCCGGTCACCGCGGTGAAGTCCATGCTCGGGCACTCGCTGTCATGTGCGTCCGGCGATCAACTCATCGCATCGCTCGGCACTTGGCACGACGGATTGATTCCCGGCATTCCTACCATTCGGGAGATTGCCGATGATGTGCATCAGGCGAGGCTTCGCTTCGCGATCAAACCCATCGAAGTCGGCAGCCAAGGCATGGACATGGCGTTTGTCAATTCCAAAGGCTTTGGCGGCAACAACGCCACCGCACTGGTGCTCGCGCCGCACATCGCAGAAGCGCTCCTGCGCACGAAACACGGCGACAAGGCCATGCTCGCCCACAAGCGCAAGCTAGAAAGCACGCGAGAGGCGCGGGAAGATTACGACCGGAGCGCATCGCAAGGCGACTTCAGAACGATCTACAAGTTCGGCGAGGATGTCATCCAAGGCGAAGAGTTGAGCTTGAGCGATGAGTCGATTGGCCTGCCCGGTTTTGAAAACCCTGTCGAACTGTCGATCGACAATCCATTCACGGAATATCTTCGCCGGAGCCAATAGCGCGTCGGTAGACATACGCATCCTCAACGCCAACCTGCGCTCGATAATAATCTCTCTTGAGGCCGACTTGGCGGAAGCCGAGGTGATCATAAAAGGCGCGCGCCGCATGATTCGACGGCCTGACTTCCAAGTAGGCGTGCGCCGCGCCGCACATCCGCGCATGGCACATGAGTGTGCGCATCAGGAACTGCCCCACCCCCTGCCCTTGGTGGGCGGTCGAAACCGACACATTGCAGATATGGACTTGCGCGGGCTGCACATCCATCACCGCGTAGCCGCAGACTTCTTCTTCTCTCGGCCCTTGTTCGCAGGCGAGGACGCAGTGGTAGCCTCGGCGGACGCAATGCTCGAAGGCGCGTCGAGGCCAAGGGAAGTCGTAGACCGACTCTTCGATTGCGAGCACGTCCGGGATATCCGCGACTGTCAGTGCGCGAGTGACAAGTTTCGGCGCTGGCTCGGACGCGGTGCCTGACATCACCGAATCGCTTCGAGCGCAGCCCAAAGCGCGCGACGAGTATCAGCAGCCATGATGTCCGTATCCGAGCCTAGCACCCACACGTGCGTCTGCTCGATGGTGTGACGACTAGGGAAGGACTGCCACTCGCCGGCACCGATGAGCAGATTGGCGAGCGCATCTCCACGCACCCAGATCAGCGTATCGGCCTCGACGTAGCCGAGCAGCGCCTTTTGTGCGGCCCCTGCGTCGGCTTGCGGCAAGCCCGGGATCGGCCAGTCGAAGCGGCCTTCGCGGACAGAAGTCTGGGCATCGAATCCATGCGATGCACGCAGCACGTCCAGCCAAAAGGCGCGTTCCTGATGCATCGAGTCGTCGATGAGCGCGTGGTGACCGCCGCTTCGAAGACTGAGCGCCTGGTAGCTGACTGCAGGGCCTTCTTGCCGAGTCGGAACGCTTGGCGCCGTCTTCGCAGGCCGCTCTTCCGGCAAGGGATTCCGAGCAACTGCCGTTTCAGGTTCGGGGACCGGGGCTGGCGGTGCTGGCTTGCTGCGAGGCACCCAGACATCGATACCCATCGCATCGAGAATGCGATGCTGACGCGCACTAAGCGTCAACTTCATCTTCCCCGGGCGTTCGCACCCGCTCGATGAGCGCTTCGATTTCTGCGGACGGGCGCGCGGTGAACGAGGACACGCCGATCGCGACTGCAAAATTCAGCACCATGCCGACGACGCCGATACCTTCTGGCGATATGCCGAAGAGCCAGTTGCCGGGCACGTCTTCGAACCACGGCGACATGCCGCCAATACCGCGAAAGGCGACGATGTAAAGCAGCGTAAACGTGAGACCGACCAGCATGCCGGAGATGGCACCCTCCTTGTTCATGCGTTTCGAGAATACGCCCATGACAATTGCCGGAAACAACGACGCCGCAGCTAAGCCAAAGGCAAAAGCGACTACTTGCGCAACGAAGCCGGGCGGATTGAAGCCGAGGTAGCCCGCGAGGAGAATCGCGCAAGCGGCGCTGATTCGGCCAGCGCGCAACTCGCCGCGCTCCGATAAGTTTGGCCGCAGCTGGCGCTTGATGAGATCGTGCGAGACGGCTGCTGAAATCACCAAGAGCAGGCCCGCCGCGGTCGATAGCGCCGCCGCGATGCCGCCCGCGGCGACCAAGGCGATCACCCAGGCTGGCAACCGTGCGATTTCGGGGTTGGCAAGGACAATGATGTCGCGGTCTACGTGAAGCTCGTTGCCTTCCCATCCGTATTCGGCCGCGCCCTCAGCGAACTCGGCGTTGCCATCGTTGTAGTACTGCACACGGTCATCGCCGTTCTTGTCTTCAAAGGTCAAGAGGCCGGTCTCCTCCCAGCGGCGAAACCAGCCAGGCCGCTCTTCGTAGACAAGATTGCCCTCGGGATGCCCGACCGCACCCGGCTGAATGGTCTCGGTGAGGTTGTAGCGCGTGAGCGCTGCGACGGCGGGCGCCGTCGTGTACAGAATAGAGATGAAGATGAGCGCCCAGACCGCCGAACTGCGCGCATCGCTGACCTTGCGCACTGTGAAGAAACGCACGAGCACATGCGGCAGACCAGCGGTGCCGATCATCAGTGCGGCGGTGATGAAGAAGAGGTCAAGCCGAGATCGACTACCTTCGGTGTAGCTGGCGAAGCCTAAGTCCTGGACGATGGTGTCGAGTCGTGCCAAGAGGCTGCCGCCGCCTTCGGCGAGGCTCGCGCCGAACCCCACCTGCGGCACTGCGATGCCAGTCACTTGAATGGAAATGAATACCGCTGGCACCGTGTAGGCGAATATGAGCACGCAATACTGCGCGACTTGGGTGTAGGTGATGCCTCTCATGCCGCCAAGCACGGCGTAGAGAAAGACGATGCCCATGCCGAGCATCAATCCGGCGCCGATATCGAGCTCAAGGAAGCGCGAAAAGACAATACCGACGCCGCGCATCTGGCCAGCGATGTAGGTGAACGATACGAGGATGAGGCAGACGACAGCAACCACCGACGCCGTCTTCGACGCATAGCGCTCGCCGATGAACTCTGGCACGGTGAACTTGCCGAAGCGCCTTAAGTAGGGCGCAAGGAGCAGGGCCAGAAGCACGTAGCCGCCCGTCCAGCCCATCAGATAGACGGAGCCGTCATAGCCAAGAAACGCAATCAGTCCGGCCATGGAAATAAATGATGCGGCGGACATCCAGTCGGCGGCAGTGGCCATGCCGTTCGCTACCGGATGCACCGATTTGCCAGCGATATAGAAGTCGCCGGTGGTGCGCACCCGCGACCAGATGGCGATACCGATGTAAAGCGCGAAGCTCGCGCCGACGACGAACAGTGTCAATAGGCGTAGATGCGCATCGTCGCTCATATCTAATGCTTGGCCGCAAGAAACTCGGCATCAAGGCGTTTCATTGCGCGAGCGTAGTAGATGAGCACCAGCACGAACACCAGGATGCTGCCTTGCTGCGCAAACCAAAAGCCGAGCTTGAAGCCGCCGAGCATGAATTGATTGAGCCAGTCCACAAGCAGCAGGCCGCAACCGAAGGAGGCGACGAACCAGACGACGAGGCAGCCCGCGATGAGCTTGAGGTTCGCTCGCCAGTATGCGCTTGGCGTCATACGTTTTGCCTTGAGTTTTGCTGTGCTTTTTGCGATGTTTTGACCCATTGAAACACGCGCTCGCCGAGCAGGAGCAGCGCGAGCGATCCGTAGATATAGGCATCAACATAGCTGACCTTGGCGAGCCATGCAATGTGCAGCACCGCCAACACGGCCGCGACATAGACAAGCCGATGCAGCCTTCGCCAGTTGTGTCTCAGGCGCCGCTGGGCGGCGCGTGTTGAGGTGAGCGCAAGCGGAATCAAGATCAGCAGCGCCCCGCCGCCGGCGATGATGTACGGACGCTCGCTCAAATCCCCCAGCAGCGCGGCGAGTTCAGCGCCGGCAAGAATTCCGAAGTAGGCCGAGAAGTGCAAGGCGACGTACACAAAGGCAAAGAGACCGACCATGCGCCGATAGCGAATCAGGCTTGGACGCCCTGTCAGCCGCGCGATGCTCGACACGGCGAGCGTCGCGATCAGCAGGCGAATGCCCCACTCGCCCAAATGATGCACGATGGCTTCGCCCGGGTCTGCGCCCAAGGCTTCGAGATCGCCCGCGAGCGCACGCCACACGTCCCACGCCAGCATTGCGAGCGGCGCGAGACAGACCGCGAACAGCAGCACTTTTGACCAGACGATTCGCCTCAATAGTAGCGCCGCAGATTCATGCCAGAGTAGAGAGACGCCACTTCATCGGCATAGCCGTTGAACATGCGCGTATCAATGCGGTTGCCGAAGAAGGAGCCATCAAGTCGGCGCTCGTTCGCCTGGCTCCAACGCGGATGATTGACTTCCGGGTTGACGTTGGCATAGAAGCCGTATTCCCGCGGTGCGGAAAGGTTCCAAGTGGTTTTTGGTTCGGTCTCGGTCAACCTGATCTTGACGATGCCCTTGATGCTTTTGAATCCGTATTTCCACGGCACGACGAGCCTGAGCGGCGCGCCGTTTTGCTTCGGCAGGACTTGGCCGTACATGCCGACCGCGAGAATCGCGAGCGGATGCATGGCCTCGTCGATACGCAGCCCTTCGACATAGGGAAAGTCGATCGAACTGAAAAAGCCGCTTGCGCGTTGACCGGGCATCTCGGACGGTCGATAGAGGGTCGTGAACTCGACGTACTTGGCATCGCCTGTAGGTTCAAAGCGACGAAGCACCGCTTGAAGCGGAATGCCGATCCACGGGATTACCATCGACCAGGCTTCAACGCAGCGCAAGCGGTACACGCGCTCTTCAAAGTCGTGCGGCCGAAGGATGTCCTCAAGTGTATAGACGCCCGGCTTGCCGACTTCGCCGACCACTTCGACACTCCACGGATCGATAGTCAATCCGTGCGCATGGCGCGCGGGATCGGACTTGTCGGTACCGAACTCGTAGTAATTGTTATGGCTGCTCGCAAGGTCGAACGGCGTGAGGGCTTCATCGAACTCCGGATTGCCCAGCCCGCTCGGAATCTTCTCGCCAAGCCAACCCGCGGCGAAGGCTGGCGTTGCGAGCAGGCCCGCAGCAGCGGTGCCAAGAAAGCGTCGTCGCGATCGATACACCGCTTCCGGCGTGATCTCACTTGGCTGAATCGTTGCTCGTCTCTTGATCAACATCGGCGGTGCTCTCCTGTTTCTGTGTTGAGCTGAACGCCCTTCTCGGACGACGGTTGCTGAACCATTGTACGGGCCCGGAAGCGGCATACAAGGCGAAAATCGACAGCAAGACCGCTGGCGGGTCGAGCAGCAGCAAGGCAAAGGCAAGGGCAACGGCGACAAGCACGGTGAACGGCACGCGACTCGCCAGTCGAAACGCCTTCGGCGACACATAGGCGATGTTGCTGACCATCAGCGCTGCCGCAACCAACACCACCAGCGATAGGACAAGGCCAATCAGCACTGAGTCGGTTGCGCCGTCTCCAGTCCATTCAACGCATAGCCACACGCTGCTTGCGACGAGCCCCGCGCCTGCGGGGCTGGCGAGGCCGGTAAAGTAGTCCATCGTCGCGCCAAGATTAAAGCGCGCGAGCCGCAAGGCCACGCACGCCACATAGACGAAGGTCACAACCCAGCCAAGCTGGCCGAGGTTCGACGCGGCGTACATGAAGACCATGAGCCCCGGCGCGACGCCAAAAGACACCATGTCCGAGAGGCTATCGTATTCGGCACCGAACTCGCTCTCGGTGTGCGTGTAGCGCGCCACACGGCCATCGGCGAAATCGAGCACCATGGCGGCGAGCACAGCCAAGGACGCGGCTTCAAAGTTGCCGTCGACCGAAGCAATAATCGTGTAGAAGCCGGCAAACAGCGAACCCGTGGTCAGCAGGTTCGGCAGCAGATAGATGCCGCGACGTTTGGCTCCCGGTTGTCGCGCCTGTGTCGGCACTTTCAGAAGGCTTCTCCAGCGACCAGCTGCCATGCTCGAGACGATGACTAGTTTTTGCTGCGATCCACCAAGCGCGACTCGCGGATCCACGGCATCATCGCGCGCAGCCGCTCGCCCACGGCTTCAATGGGATCTTCCGCCAAGATGCGGCGCATGGCCTTCATATGCGGCGCGCCGGTCAAGTTTTCACCGACAAACTCGTGCGCAAACTTGCCCTTTTGAATCTCGCTTAAGATGCGCTTCATCTCCGCTCTTGTCTCATCGTTGATGATGCGCTTGCCGCGTGTGAGTCCGCCGTACTCCGCGGTATTCGACACCGAATACCACATGTTGGCGATGCCGCCTTCATACATGAGGTCAACGATGAGTTTCAGTTCGTGCAGACACTCAAAGTAGGCCATTTCGGGCGCGTAGCCCGCTTCGACGAGCGTATCGAACCCGGCTTGCGCGAGCTCCGCGAGGCCACCGCACAGGACCGCTTGCTCGCCGAAGAGGTCGGTTTCAGTCTCTTCACGAAACGTCGTTTGGATGATGCCAGCGCGGCCAGCACCAATCGCCGCCGCATAGGACAAGGCAATGTCGCGCGCCCTTTCGGACGCATCTTGCGCAATCGCGATCAAGCTCGGCACGCCGCCGCCCGCCGCATAGGTCGCACGCACTGTATGCCCCGGGCCTTTTGGCGCGATCATAATGACGTCCAAGTCCGAACGCGCTTCGATCAGTCCGAAATGGACGTTGAATCCATGCGCAAAGGCGAGTGCGCCGCCCTCCTTGAGGTGCGCGGCGATGGCATCCTTGTACAGTGCTGGCTGCACCTCATCAGGGGCGAGCACCATCACGAGATCAGCGCCCGACACGGCTTGGGCTGGCTCGTAGACGCTGAAGCCGGCTGCTTCTGCCTTGGCAGCAGAGCCCGAGCCTGGCCTCAAGCCCACGCGCACTTCGGACACGCCTGAGTCGCGAAGATTGTTGGCGTGCGCATGCCCTTGCGAGCCATAGCCAAGCACCGCCACGGACATTGCCTTGACGAGTGATATGTCGGCATCCTTTTCGTAGTAGACCTGCATTGGGGTTCCTTCTTTAGTCTGTTGTGACTGCTATTTGATCCGCAGCGTGCGGGTACCGCGGGCGATGCCGGTCACACCGCTGCGAGCGACTTCAAGCACGAGATTCGGATCGATGGCTTCGATAAAGCTGCTGAGCTTATCATCGGCCCCGACAAGCTGAATGGTGAAGGTCGAAGTCGTGACATCGACAATCTGACCCCGGAATATGTCTGCCATGCGCTTCATCTCGGCGCGCGCAAGCCCTTCGGCGCGGACTTTGACAAGCATGATTTCCCGCACCAAATGCCGGTGCTCGGAGAGATCATCGACCTTCACGACTTCGACAATTTTGTTGAGATGCTTGGTGATTTGCTCGACGCCGGCATCGTCGGCGATGGTCTCGATCGTCATTCGCGACAAGGTTTCGTCTTCGGTGCGCGACACCGTGAGACTGTCGATATTGTAGTTGCGCTGCGCAAAGAGGCCGGTGACGCGCGACAGCGCGCCCGCTTCGTTTTCAATGAGTACCGCAATAATGCGACGCATGGGTCGGTCAGCCGGGTAGTCGTGTTTAGGAGTCCGCGAGCGTATCTTCGCTTTTGCTGAGGTACATGTCGCACATGGCGCCACCCTTGATGGCCATGGGATAGACATGCTCCTGCGGGTCTACCAGAATATCGACAAATACGAGCTTGTCCTTGTTCTTGTCGCTGAAGGCCTGTCGCAATGTCGGCTCAAGTTCAGCGTGCTTGAACACGCGCAGACCGACATGCCCGAACGAATCAACGAGCGAGACGAAATCGGGTAGCGAATCCTGATAAGTGGAATGCGAGTGACGCCCGCCGTACTGCATGTCCTGCCACTGTTTGACCATGCCAAGCGCTTGGTTATTAAGGCAGATGATCTTCAAGGGCAAGCGGTATTGCAAGCAGGTCGAAAGCTCTTGCAGGTTCATCATGAAGCTGCCTTCGCCAGTGACGCAAACGACGCTCGCGCCCAAGTCCGCAAACTGAACGCCCATCGCCGCGGGCAGTCCGAATCCCATGGTGCCAAGCCCACCGGAATTGATCCAGCGCCGCGGCGCCTGAAACGGAAAATGCTGCGCGACGAACATCTGATGCTGCCCAACATCGCTCGTGACGTAGGCATTCTCAGGTGCGATGCGGGCGAGCGCACGCACAGCCTGCTGCGGCAATATCGGATCGCGCGGCTGTTCGAGCCGCGCATCTTCATCGAGCCCGTACTGACGCCGCCAAGCATCGATACGCGCAAGCCAGTCGTCGATGGCAGCGCGATCAAGACGATCCGGGCTGCGCGCAAGCTGCTTATCGAGTTCTTTGAGCATTTGCGAAATGACCACTTCGGCCTCGCCTACCACCGGCACGTCAGCGCGCACGATCTTGGAGATGGATGCCGGATCCACGTCCACATGGATGATGGTCGCACCAGGACAGAATTTGCGCGGCTCATTGGTGACGCGATCATCAAAGCGCGCACCGATGGCGATAACGCAATCGCTGTGGTGCATGGCGTGGTTGGCTTCATAGGTGCCGTGCATGCCAAGCATGCCGAGCCAATGCGGATGCGAGGCCGGAAACGCGCCCAAGCCCATGAGCGTGCTCGTCACCGGAAAGCCAAGCGTGTTCGCAAGTTTCCGCAGCCGATCAGACGCCTCGCCGTGCATGACCCCGCCGCCGACATAAAACACTGGCCGCTTGGCATCAAGCATGTGCCCGACCGCGCGCACGACCTGCCGATGATTGCCCTTGACCGACGGGTTGTAGGAACGCATCGCCACCGTGGACGGATACTCATAGGGCGCGGTGATGCCCGGGTCGGTGGTGTCCTTGGGAATATCAATTACGACCGGGCCGGGACGCCCGCTCGCAGCGATGTGAAACGCCTTCTTGACAATGCCGGGAATCGATGAGACGCTCGGCACAAGAAAGCTGTGCTTCACGACCGGGCGCGACACGCCAATCATGTCTGTTTCTTGGAATGCGTCCGTACCGATCAGGTTTGAAGGCACCTGCCCGGAGATCACGATCATCGGTGAAGAATCCATGTAGGCAGTGGCAATGCCGGTGATGGCATTGGTTGCGCCCGGGCCTGAGGTGACGAGCACAACGCCCGGCTTGCCCGTCGCACGCGCGTAGGCATCCGCCATGTGGGTGGCGGCCTGCTCATGGCGGACGAGGATGTGTTCGATTTTCTGCTGCTTGAAGATGGCGTCGTAGATATGCAGCGCCGCACCCCCGGGATAGCCGAAGATGTATTCAACGCCCTCGTCTTGCAAGGCGCGAATAAGCATATCTCCTCCTGAGAGGAGTTCAGGCATGTTGGACACGGGTGTCTTCAAAGGCATGGGCGAACGAGACACGCATTTTGCCAGAGTTTGGGGTGGTTTTCTTCACCTATATCTCAATGTCCACATTCAGACGCTGCGCCGAGACGGCGCGCACTTGCGGGGCGAGCCTATAGGATTCTTCTCCCGCATGCACGACGATCACTTCTTCGAGTTGAAGCGCCTCAAGCGCACTTCGCATCGATGGCATCACCTTTGGCGATGTCGTGCGCTTTATCTCAATGCCGAAGCGCTTCCCGGCGTGGGTGACAAGCAGGTCAATCTCGGCGCCTGTATGCGTGCCCCAAAAATAGACTGACTCCTCGCTGAGTTCCAAGAGTTGAATGATTGATTCGATCAAGAACCCCTCCCAGGAAGCACCGCACGCGGGATGCGAGTGCAAAGCATCTGCATCTTCGATGCCGAGCAGCGTGTGCAACACGCCGGTATCACGAAGATATATCTTTGGTGCCTTGACTTGGCGTTTTCGAATGTTCTCGAACCATGGCGGCAGTTGGCGCACAACCAATGCACCAGTAAGAATATCGAGATACCTCCTAACCGTCGTATCTGCCACCCCGAAGGAACGTGCGAACACCGACGAGTTCCATGTCTGTCCCTGCCAATGCGCCAACATCGTCCAAAACCGGCGCATTGCGGTGCTCGCCACACGAACGCCAAGTTCCGGCAAGTCTCGCTCGAGAAAAGAGCGCACGAAGCTCATCGTCCACAGGGACGCATCTATATCGTGTTTCGCAAGCCATGCCGGCGGGAACCCGCCACGCAGCCAAAGCCGATTCACTTCTTGGAACCCCACTTCGTTCAGGTTCAATCCGCCCAAGTTGTAGTAATGAATGCGGCCAGCGAGCGTCTCTGATGTCTGCTTGATGAGCTCGGGGGACGCACTGCCCAATATCAGGAATTTAGCCGGACTTGGTCGCCTGTCGCACAGCACGCGCAGCACAGGAAACAAGTCTGGTCGGCGCTGTACCTCATCAATGATCACAAGCCCGCGAGGACCTTCAAGTGCCATCAACGGATCGTCGAGCAAGCGGTTCAAGTCTCTCGGATTCTCTAGGTCGAATCGCTGCGATGGACCATTGAAGGCCGCAGCCGTTTGCTCGGAGAGCGTCGTCTTGCCCACTTGTCGAGGTCCAAGGATGGCAACCGCAGGAAACAGGTTCAACCGATCCAAGATGTTGTCAACATGTGCGGTTCTGGGAATCATGGGAACGGATAATACCATGAAATATCGGTGATTGACACCGAAATTTCATGGTCGAGACAGCGATGACGCATCGATGCGCACCGCCTATGTGTATGATGCCCGATGCGTTTCTTCTGCTCTTCTCCCATTTTTGTCTTCGCGCAATCAGTCCAACCGCATTCTATGAATTTGCAACAGGTGGACGAATGAGAAACGTGACTGTCGCCGCCACGCAGATGGCGTGCTCCTGGGATTGCGAGCGCACCATTGACGGTGCGGAACAGCTAGTTCGGGACGCAGCGGCTCGTGGCGCTCAGATTATTCTGCTGCAGGAGTTGTTCGCCGCGCCTTATTTCTGCAAAGACCAGGATGGTGGCCACTTCGCCTTGGCTGAAGCACGTGAAGGCAATACGCTGATCGAACGCTTCAGCGCTTTGGCTCAGGAACTCGAAGTGGTATTGCCGATCAGCTTTTTCGAGCGAGCAGGCCGCGCCTTCTTCAACTCGCTCGCCATGCTCGATGCAGACGGCGCATTGCTCGGCCTCTACCGGAAATCCCATATTCCGAATTCGGTCGGCTATCAGGAAAAGTTCTTCTTCTCGCCTGGCGACTCGGGCTTCAAGGTGTGGAAGACCGCCTACGCGACGCTCGGCGCAGCTATCTGCTGGGACCAATGGTTCCCGGAGGCAGCGCGCTGCCTCGCACTGCAGGGCGCCGAGCTATTGCTGTATCCAACCGCCATCGGCTCCGAACCAGCGTTCCCGCAGCTCGATTCAAAAGATCACTGGCAGCGTGTGATGCAAGGGCACGCCGCCGCGAATCTCATGCCGGTGGTCGCATCCAACCGCATTGGTGAGGAGACAGGGTCATCCTGCACAGTCAATTTCTACGGGTCGTCCTTCATCTGCGATCATACGGGGGGCATCGTGGCCGAGGCGAATCGCACCGAGCAGGCGGTTGTCGTTGCGACGTTCGACCTTGAAGCCATTGAGCGCGAACGCGAGAATTGGGGCGTGTTCCGTGACCGACGGCCTGACCTCTATGGTGCGCTGTCAACGCTCGATGGCGGACCGCCGGCAGGCAAACCATGAGCCGCAACACGCACGCCTCGACCCCCAAGGCCGCTAGCTTTCGTATGCCCGCCGAATGGGAACCGCACGAACGCTGCTGGATGCAATGGCCATATCGAACCGATTTCGTCTGGCCAGACCTTGCGCGGACGCAGGCCGCCTACGCGGGCGTCGCCAAGGCTATTCGCCGCTTCGAACCCGTGACCATGGTGGTCAGCGAGCAAGCCCTTCAGCACACCAAATCCCTCTGCGGCAGTGAGATTGATTACTTCGTCGCGCCGCTCGATGACTCCTGGGCGCGCGACAGCGGCCCGACGTTCGTCAAGTGCGGAGATGAGTTGGCCGCATCCGTGTTTCAGTTCAATGCGTGGGGCGGAAAGTACCGGCGCTGTCGAAACGACGCGGCATTGGGACATCGAATCGCTGAGGCGTTGGGCATCCGAACGTTCTCCGCCAATGTCTTCTTGGAAGGTGGCGCAATTGCTGTTGACGGCGAGGGCACCATCATGACCAGCGAACAGTGCATCCTCAATGCGAATCGCAATCCGGGGCTCACCAAGCTCGAAGCCGAGCAAATCCTCTGCGATGCGCTGGGCGGCGAAAAAGTGCTCTGGGTTCCTGGCGACCCCGAGGACTGCGAGACCGATGGGCATATTGACGCGCTGGTCTGCTTTGTCAAACCGGGTGTGGTCTTGTGCGCGGTGGGTAGCGACGCATTGCCCGAGCGCCGAAAGTACTTGGAAGAGAACTGGAAGGCCTTGGCCTCGGCAACCGATGCGAAGGGAAGGCGCTTGGAACTGGTCGCCATTGAAGAGGCTTTTGACGCCGAGTCCACGACCGAGATCTATTGCCGCTCCTATGTGAATTTTTACATCGCCAATGGCGGCATCGTGTTTCCGAGCTTCGGCACCGCTCAAGACGAGCCCGCACAGGACATCGTGCGCAAACTCTTCCCCGACCGCGTTCTCGTGCCCGTAGCGGTCGCCGACATAGCACCCGGCGGCGGCGGCGTGCATTGCATCACGCAGCAGCAGCCAGCGTGAGATGCCCGCAGTGCACTCACTCAAAACACTCGTTATAGAGCGCCTCGACAGCCGCGATCTCGTCCTCTCCTAGCGAAGCGAACTCCTTGGACTTGGCTCGTTTTGAGAGTTTTCCGCTATTTTGATGCAAAAACCGGAATAGCAAATCCTTTGTGACGTTCGACATCTCGAGCATGGCATCAACACCAACCGAGAATCGGTCAAAACTCGTCAGGAATGCGGTTTCATCGGGCAGGTCGATTTCGATTGTTCGTTTCGCGCATGAGTACAGGAACTCCGCGTGTGGCGTCGCGTCAAAGAATCGATACAAGTCAGCCGTCTCATTCTCAACCGAAACGTTGCCTTCACTCGTGGGCGTCCACTGAATGCATGGCAGCAGTCGTTTCGAATAGGATTCGAGAACTTCCCGATACTCGTCGATTCGGTCTTGTATGGCAGCGGATACAGGAAACACAATGCCGGCAGGATTGAATCCTCGCTTGGCAAGAATGTGATGAACAAGATAGCGATGGATGCGTCCATTCCCGTCACCGAATGGATGCACGTACACGAATCCAAAAGCCAATATCGCCGCCGCGACAATAGGATCAAGATCAAGCGCCGCGCCCTGCTCGAACTCACACAGCCCATCAATGAGTGAAGCGAGGTCCTCTGGCTTTGCACTGATATGGTCGGGCACCGGCATCCTAGTGTCGCGGTCGTGCTCACCGACAAACCCGCCTTCAGTTCTCAGGCCAAGAGAAACGAAACGCGAATCGCCAATCACGATTTCCTGCAGCCGCAAGAGTTCATCAAAGTCCGTGGGGTTTCGCCCAGCTTCGCCAATCGCGCGACCCCAGCGCTGAATGCGCTCTTCTGGTGGCTTTTCGTTTTCGATCGCGAAGCTCGATTTTGAATCTTTGAGCAACAAAAATGCCGCAGTGCGGGACAGTATGTCGCTCGCAACCTCGTCGATTGTCTCCTGCGCTTTCGCGGCAAGTTCGAGCGCCTGAAACGCATCCAAGGCGTCGGTTCGAAACACCATCGGGCAGAAATTCCTGGTTCCCGGCAAGTTATTCCTGACGCGCTGGCGTTTGACATTCGTGCCAGCAATGGCGTACTGCTTGTCGGGATCGACAAGAGCGACGTAACTGCCCTGCGTGGCATCTGCGAGAGCAAGCGACTGCCCCGTCAGCCATTCGTACAGGAACCAGATTTTTCGAGCGTACTTGCCAGTTGGCGTTGATCGAACGATGTCCTCGATAGGTTGCGGCCCGGTCCTCTTAAACAATTCGGACAGCACTGCAAGATCGATCCCTTCATGCTTCAACGCGAAGGTGAGGTGGCCTTCGAGCGTTGGCGCAGGCGCATGCCTTGGTGTGAGCAGGTGCCAGCAGCCGCCTCGCTTCACGACGTGACGGCTGCTGGTCGCCACCAAAGTTCGCGGGATTGGCGCGTTCAGTTCAAGTGCGTCGATGAGCGCAGCGTATCCCGCAGGCGTGGCGGTCTCGGGCAGGCTCAGGCCGTGAAAAACCGTGACCTGTCCTGAAAATTGATAACTTCGTGAGGCTTTCACGAATTTTAGTTCCTATGACGCAAGCTTCCACACGGCACTGTGGCCTCAAGAGTCCATCATAGTCTGAAGAACGCTCATAATCTACGAAAAATAATGATAATTTGTATATATCCTGAAAAATAGCAATTAATGAAAGTCGAGCCTACCTCCCAGACGAAATGGCGCTTTTGGAATGTACGACTTTGGCACCTCGTGGCGGCCACAACTTCACCAAGAATAGCTCACGCCGATACCATACGTCCGTGGAATTCCCCAAGTTTCTCCCCACCCCACACTAGAGTTCAAAACCTGCGCTCGATAGGTTTCGTCAAAGAGATTCTCGCACCAGAAATACACCTCCCATCGGCCAGTTCCATTGTCCGAGGCAATGCCTCCCCGCATGTTCATAAGCCAATATCCGTCTTCTATCGTCTCCTGGGGCGCGCGCACAACGTCATATGAAACCTCATCTTTGTAATTTCCGTACAGCGAAAGCTTCAAATCCATCGAGGCATACACAGGCTGTGAATAGTCAAGACGGAAATTGAAATTCACATCTGGGGCGTTTGGCAGCTCGCTCCCTTCGTGAACCACGGGCAGCTTTGAGTCAGTCACCTCAGTGTCTAGCAACCCGACACCCAAACGCAGGTCGAGCCGTTCGTTCATCGGCCAACGTACAGCGACTTCAGCGCCAACAATCTCCGCGTCTCCCACATTGTCAATGCCAAACAAAGGATCGATCGGTTCCGTGAAAAGCGGCCCGTAGATCTGCATGTCCTTATAGTCATAGAAGAAGGCGGACGCATCGATTTGAATGCGGCCATCAAACAAATAGCTCTTCAAGCCAGCTTCATAGGCAATGACATTTTCCTCGTCGAAAGGCGAGAGGTCGGAGGGTGTAAACGTCAGTTGACCTTGGAAGTTTCCAGACTTGAATCCTTTGCTCAGGTTGAAATAGATCAAGCTATTTTCCATGCCGGTGTAGTGAAGTCCGAGCCTTCCAGAAAGGTCGCCTACGCTATATTCTTCCGCAACCGGCGCAAATACGCCTATCTCTGTGCCTCCGTTCGCTGGCAATGCATCGACATAAATGAATGTATAGGCATTGAAGAAATCTTTTTCTTCGTCGGTGTAGCGAACACCTGCGACGAGACGCCAATCTGGGTTCATCTGCCATTCCACGTCCACAAACGCTGAATTCGATTCGGTTTCCTGCCGGTATTCATTTCCCACCGCCCGAAACGTGAAGACGCCGCTGGTGAAGAAGTCGTTGGTCTCAAATATATCCCGAGTCTCGACTTCGTCCTCCGAGAGAGTGGCGCCGACGATCACGACAAGGTCCTCCATTTCTGCGGTCAACCGCACTTCTTGAGAAAATTGCTCGACTTCGTTCAGAAAGGTACCGTCAAGCTGGCTGAGACCTGTGCCGTCCCGGTCCTCAAGATGCTTGCGCGAGAAGTCAATCATTCCAGTCACGGATGTGAGCTGAATATTGTCGGAAATGTCCCAGTTCATACGAAGGGTGCCGCCATCGCTTTCCACATTCATATAGGTATTCGGGCCTGCTCCAGACTCAAATCGATCGCCGGGAAAGAAGGCATCGTCTTCTGTGGTATATGTGTTGTCCACTTTCACAAGCAAGGTATCCGAATCATCCCTGCCGGAATACCAAGTGCCGAGCATTTTGAAGGACTCGGAAGGTTCAAACGCCAACATCCCCCGCCAAGCAACCCGGTCTACTTCGCCAACAGATTCCCCTGTGAACCTATTGTCTTGGTGACCGTCCGATTGTCGGTCAACTCGAAAAGCGACACGTCCGGAAACTGTTTCGCCCAAAGGCCCGCCTATGCCCCCTTGGATCTCGGTTCTCTCAAATGACCCGTAACTGACACGCAAATCGCCCTCGACCTCATTGCCCGGACGCTTGCTCACAAAATTCACTGCGCCAGCGGTCGTATTCCTTCCGTAGAGCGTGCCTTGCGGCCCTTTCAGCACCTCAACACGCTCCAGATCAAAGAGCTGAAAAGAGAGCATGGCGGGGGACACGAGATAGACTTCGTCCAAATACACACCCACGGCAGGATTGTTGTTCACCGCATAGTCATTCAATCCAATGCCTCGGATGCTCACGTTCGGAATGCTGTTGCCGAGCACTTGGTTGACATTCATGTTGGGCGTCTGACCCGCAAGGTCGCCAGGCTCGCTCCAGCCAAACTCAGCGATACCGTCGGCCGAAAATGCCGTCACTGCGGTACCCACATCAGAGAGCCGTTGCTCTCGTTTCTGGGCGGTGACAATGACTTCCTCGATGACGAGGCCAGTGGATGCATTCTGCGCGAGCGCAGAATTGCAAGCCGGCAAGGTAATTGGTATTGCCAGTACCGAAAAAGGACATAAGAGAAAACGGTTCAATCGGCTGGCGCGAGTCATGTTGCTCTCCTCGTGTACACACAACTGCTCCGAATTCTCGCAGGATAAATCCCGAATCCAAACACCTTGATAGGGTGGGGTTTCAAACCGTATCGGGTAGCTATTCCTACACGAGCCTCGTGCGGGCGGCAGCTTGTATGGCCTCACGCCTGTTATTGACACCAAGCTTTCCGTACAGGTTCTTCAGATGAAACTTGACGGTATTGATGGACAAACATAAGTCCTCCGCCATCTCCGCATAGGTCAACCCTTCGAGAAGAAGATGCAGCACCTGTCTTTCTCTCTTGCTCAGGAAATCTTGACTGCGATGGTTGATCCTTGGCCTGCTCTCCAAGGCCAACTTCAGTTGCGTAAAGAACATATCCCGTAAACGGTTGGCGCGTCGAATCGACATGGCCTGGTGCAAGTGAGGCATGATCGGGGAGAGAAATTCCCTCTCTTCGACAAACGGGCGCTTGATGCCTTCGAACACGCTTGAGGACACAGCAAATTCAAACTCTTCGAGCGCCTCGGCTCGGTGGCCAAGCCGCCACTGCGCGCAGCCCAACAAGATCGCCAGCGAGATTGAAGTGAGCACATGGCCTTCTGATTTCGACCGTGCTAATTCCCGACGTAGTAGCTTCGCAGCTCTCTCATCCTCTCCAATCCGCATAAGATTTCGGACAAGCGCAAGGACGAGTGTGCGGCGAATGAGCGGATGCTGGCAATCGCACAGGTCACGGATCCAAGCTTCGCAGGTGGCGAGGACTTCTTCATCTGGTGTGTCGCTCGCGGAAATAGCTCGGTCTATCCGCCAAATATGCATCAATTGCTGCAATCGTGGCAATTGCCTATGCCGCGCAATCGCGAGCGCGCGCTCGATAATTCGTTCAAATTGCCATGTGTCTTCTTCCGCCGATGCGATAATCAGTGCCGCCTCATAACTAGCGGCATATACCTCAAACCACCCATCCGCCCGCTCAATATGATGCAAAGCGCTATCCAAGCGTGTTTTGGCATCTGACAAGTTATCTACAGCACAACTGAGCAGCGCGTGGAATGCATCCCCGATCGCAACCAAATCGCCGCCTGCCACCTGCTCAGTCGCGAGGGATTTTCCTTCGACAAATAGGGATTCCGCATCGCGCAATCTTGCTTCCTGCAAGCACGCAAATCCTTGATGGAAATATATGAAAATCTCTCCGAACACAGAACCACAGGCACGAAAATGGGCAATTGCTTGATCACCGACCTGAAGACACTCGTCATATCGTCCAGAACTCACGTAGAAGGCGCACAATAAGTTGCATCGCACGGCATGGAGGAGAGGGTTGTCGATAGGGAGCGTCTCCCCAAGCTGCTCTAAGGTCTTCAGCTGCTCAGGGTTGAATTCGTCTCCATAACGGTCAACGAGCGCTGAGAACACTTCTATCTCACTTGTAAGCTGCCGGTCCTCGCCAGAGACGGTTGACTGCGCTCGGAGCTGCGCTATTTGCCGCCTCGCTTCCGCGATACGCCCTGTGCGCGTCGTCAAGTACATGGAGGCGAGCCAGACGCGGGGGAATCTCCTGATCGTCTCTTCATCGAGCACGACGAGAATGCGATGCACGAGGCCAACGCTACCCATCAGAGCGCATTGCCACCCTTGCATCGACTCAAGCAGTTCGGCAATAAGCTCTTTTTCTCCGCTCGCCAATGCATGTTGCACCGCCTCCAGGAAATATCTATTTTTCTGTAGCCAACGGGCAGCGCGCGCATGCAGGCGTTCCGGATGGGAAACCTCGCCACGGAGTCGTCGATGCAGAAACTCGCTGAATAGTCGGTGGTAGCGAAACCACTCCCTATCCGCATCAACCGCACTCACAAAAAAGTCGCGTCGTTCAAGCTCTTCAAGTACGCGCCAACCGTCGCTATGGTCGCAAAGAAAATTTCCAAGATCGCCGTTCACGCGCTCCAGGATTGATGTCCGCACGAGAAATTCCTGCTGCTCGGGATGCAGTTGATGAAAGACCTGCTCTAGGAAATACTCCGCGAGGTCGGAACTGCGACCGGTCAGTTCCTGTAGCGTAGTCTCTATATCACCTGCTTCATGCAGCCGTCGCCGAATCATTTGCAATGCGGCGGGCCAGCCCTCGGTGCGCAAAAGCAGTTGAGTCACTTCGGTAGCCGACGCGCCCTCCGTCAGAAAATCACCAAAATAGGCGGCGATGTCATCGCTTGAAAACTTCAGGTCAGCATTCGTGATCTCGAACAGTTCATCATGTAAACGAAGATCCGCGGTGACTAGAGATTCGGGCAGGTCGCGCGCGCCGATGATCATGCGGAAGTTCTTCGGCAGGTCTTCAATCAAGTAATTGACGCATCGCACGACCTCATCACTCGCTGCCCGGTGAAAATCGTCCAGGATAATCGAATAATTGCCTGCGCAACTCGACAAGGTCGCGAGCAAGAATCTTTGCAAACTTTCGGAATCTGCGCCTTCGGGCCATTGCTGGCGCTTGAAAAACTCCGCTTCTACGCAAGCTTCGAGCAGATAACATACAAACTGCTCTAACTGCTGATCAAATTCATCAAGCGATAGCCAAGCGACCTTGCCCTCGTGCACGCGCAGGCGTTCAAACAATTGATGAAGCAATGTGGACTTGCCATATCCGGCTTGCGCATGAACAACCGCAACTCTGTTTTCCTGAACGCCCAAAGTGCATTTGTGCACGATGGCACGATCAATGCAATTCGTCGGCAAGAAAGATGGGGTGAGCTTCGCTCTCGCGACAAAGCCAGAAATATTGCCTTTCAATGTCGGCCTATATTCAAGAATGAACTCAACTGGATTTTAGCGGACAATTAAGGTCTTGTCAGAGACCAATGACGTATCCCTTTATTTCCTCACATTTGCATGTCATAGCCGACCAGTGGCTTTGAGGCTGGTGATGCGTAGATTGTCTTGCTATGGCTCATTCCGCTTTTGAGCAGCGCATCCGCCAGATGCACCGAGAGCGGGATGGGGTCAATCACGGGCACCCGGTACCCCTGTGCGGACAATGCGCTCGACATGGCATCAGCGCAGCCCAAGAAACCCGTGCAACCGAGGACAAGTGCACCGGCATGCGCTTCCCTCACTGCGCGAAGACCGCACTCGATCAGGGAATTTTGAACCTCGTCGAGATTGTTCTCAATGTCAAGCACTGGAACATCGACTGCTTCAAAAGAAGCATAACTCTGGGCGAGACCATACTGCGCGACTAGATTCGCAATCATCGGACGCAGTCTTTCCAGCACCGTGATAAAGCTAAATTTGTGACCGAGCAACGCGGCCATATGCATGGACGCCTGGGAGGGTCCGATCACCAACGCCGAGACCGCTTCCCGGCACGCGTTCAGTCCAGGATCCCCCATGCAGTCAATCACGATGGCGTTGGCACCGTCACGCTCGGCGTCAATCGCCTTTTGAATCGTATCCGGCACGCTGAGCGCCTCATCGAATTCCGACTCTATCGAAACAGGCCCGGAATCAAGCAAGCTGTGCCGGATTTCAAGATCGGGACGCCTGAAGGGGTCAACATCGTCGAGCGTTCGGACACCCCTCGTCACAATGGGTGTCACGATATGAATAATTGATTTCATCCCGCTACTCCTGTCTGTGTTCGCAACCTATAAATCTTCCAGAGGCACAAACGGCTCGTCCATACGAAATGCCTGAGGACCAAATATGGAAAGCGATTCGTCTGCTCGCATCACCGAGGGCGCGCTCACGCCAAGCACCTTGATCCGCTGACCATAGCGAACACCGTCCGCCAAGATGGGTTGCGCCGTCTCCCGATCAACAAGGCATACAAGATCCGGCACGATTGCCTTGGTCTTGCCGTTTAATTTCGCGACGAGGAATTCGTTCTGGAATTGAACTTCCATGATGCTTGTCTCGCTCTTGAGCGACTGTAGTCTCACAGTGCCCACCGAAAAGCCATCGCGCAATTCCCTGCGCACATCAACCACTTTGCCATCAAAGAGGATCTCGCAACGCGAATAGTAGGGGGTGGTTCTCAGATGCGCGACGAGCGATTCGACAGGGTCTTCGGATTGCTGATTGTCTGCGATGATCTTTCCGATGCTGCGAGCGAGCGACAGGGTCCCAAGCACTGCACAGTCTTTCACCTGCCTACCAAGCATGGGATAGCAGGAGATCACGGCACTGCATCCGAGAGGCACCGACGCCGCCCGCACGATGTCTTCTGCCGCCTCGGCTGTTGGCGCTTCAACCACCATTGAAGTGCCGTGGTCGTCGGCCATCACCAGCGGGGTCGCGGACACGCCAAATGCATTGAAGGTGACCATCTGTATTGCGGGGAAGGCGCGTCCCATGCCATCAGCATCAATCAATGGCAGGCCAAGGCGGGCGGCAGCCATCACCGGCACCAGCGAATTCACACCGCCAATTTCGATAGACATGAGGTAATCGGCTTTTTGATCGAGCTTGGCTTCCAGAGACCGGATCACAAACTCGATGTCATCGCCAGAAACCGCCTTTTCCAGAATCACAGTGGGTGCGCCAAGCATAGCGATGGTGAGCACCCTCGCCTCATCGTTTATGTCTTCGGCGGAAACAAGTTCCGGAGCGCCGAACTCTTCAATTGCCGATGTCGCCAGTAATCGACCAATATACGGATCGCCCCCACCGCCCGCTCCCAGAAATGCGGCACCATTCGCTAGGTCACGCAGTTCGTCGACGCCCATCCGCATCTTATGCTCCTTTGGTTGACAAAGATTCAACCTCGCCCGCAGCCTTCACCCGCAGCCTGACTGATCCGCCAGGCACATAGGCCACCGGAAGTTCTTCAACGTCAATGATCTCGACGGTTTCACGCCGAGCGCCAGCGGCAACAGCGCGCTCCAAAGCTTCTTCCTTGGCGAGTTTCATAGACGTTTCGCGACCAAGCTTGTCGTACGAAAATATGCGATCTATTTCGCCACTCACGCTGGCAATGGTTGCGCCCACCGCGTTCGCGACATCGGCATGTTCAGGCACGACCACTTCCGACACACCGTCAAGTTCCCCTTGGATCAGCACAGAGCCGCCACCCACAAGCACCAGCGGCATTGGTTCAGCGCTCGTCTTCATTCGATCAATGCCTTCCTCCAATATTTCGCGCATGCGATCTACCCCACTCTCCACAAGATGCTTGGGCAAGTGCCGCACGGCAGAAGCATCGCCTATGTCCGCATAGCCTGCGGCGACGGCCAAGTCGGTAGCAGTAAGCGTAGCGCCACCAAACACAAGCGCTTCAGCGTCAAGAGCGAAGCCGACCGAATCGGGACCTATGCAAACTTGATGAGATGGCTGTCGAACCACCGAGCCACCGCCGAGTGCACGCACCAAAATGTCCGGCATGCGAAAGTTCGTCATGACGCCACCTAAGCTACTTGCCGTGGAAGACTCTCTCGGGAAACCTTGGGTGAGCACGCCTATGTCAGTGGTCGTTCCGCCTACATCAACAACAAGCGCATCTTTGAGGCCAGAGAGATATCCGGCACCTCGCATGCTATTGGTGGGGCCGGAAGCAAACGTCAGCACCGGATATTTTTCGACAAAGGACTTGCTCATCAGCGTGCCGTCATTTTGACTGACGTACAGCGGCGCACTGATGCCAAGGCTGTCAAAAGCCTTGCTAAGAGATGCAACCACCTGAGATGAGAGTCCTACCAGGCTCGCATTCAGAATGGCCGCGTTCTCCCTATCAAGAAGACCGATTCTCCCGATCGTGGAGGACAGCGTCACGTGCGCATCAGGAATCTCCTCGCGCACAATCTCCCCGACCCGCTCTTCCATCGCATTGTGCACCGGAGAGAAGATGCCTGTGACTGCAACGGTTCGAATACCATCGCGCTTCATGGCGCGAAGGCCCTCAACCACAGCGCGCTCATCTAGGTTGTTGGCGACTTCTCCATCGTACCTGTATCCACCTTTCACCATATAGCAATGCGCACCAATGATTGGCGCGAGGTCTGATGGCCAATCGGTGAGCGGAGGAAGCGCCTTGGTCGAGGGCAGTGCGACGCGAATCACACCGACCGGAAGCAAGCCCTTTCGCTCCACAACCGCATTGGTGAAATGCGTGGTCCCAATCATGAGGCTATCGATGTTCTCGGCTTCGACCGAGATGCCCTCAAGTGCGCCTTTAATCGCCTTGATAACGCCTTCCGTGACATCAACCGTGGTGGGTGTCTTGTAAGAAGACACAACACGCTTGTCTTGCACGACCACAGCGTCCGTATTCGTGCCGCCCACATCTATGCCGACGCGGCTCTCTCCTGTCATGGCGATCTCAGTGACGACGAGACGACTTGAACTCGTTTCCCGACCAATTGAAAGTCTGAAGCTTGGACTACTGATATTTCCTTCTTCAGAGCTTCGTTGAATTTGGTAGTCACAATCGGAATGATGACTGAGATCTTGTTCGCAGGCGCATCCGACAAGGTCGCCATCTGCAGGTGTGCGTGCATCATCGCCCTGCTCCGGTGCAGCTTTAGATTCCAAGGGACTAAATTTATATCCGTCACAGTTTGCCGTGCAGCCTGTTTCGGGTAGTCATAATCGTCGGTTCAGGTAGTTTTTGAATGTGGGCGACTTTGTATTCACTGTTGTTACGGTCCAACACGTGCGAACCAAAGCGAAGCACTCTGCCCACGAAGCGATGCCCACAATCGCAAAAATGAGCGCCACTAGACTCCTTGACCAACCCAAACTTTAACAGACAGGTTGCGTTTAGGCGGCGAG
>JAPOTJ010000107.1 GCA_026709225.1 Gammaproteobacteria bacterium
CGAACCGATTCCTGTGGATTCGGGAAGGCCGTTTAATCGAAGTGCCGTCGCCAGAAGCCTACTTCGAGGCCAGTCGCGTCACCGAGCTTCCGCCGCGTGCGCCGAAAGACGTGAGTCCTTCATCTGAGGATGAAACGCTCGAACGCATCGTAGAGCTTGAAGGGAAGATAGAGGCAATGCTGCGCCGCAAAGCCAAGCACCAGAAGCCGGAGCGGGTGGCACACTGGCGTGCGGAGGTATCTCGGTTAAATGCGAAGCTGGGCTAAGGGCTATGGGTCAAGTCGCAAGTGCATCTAGCACAAATTGAGGACCGGCCTTGATGAGGCGAAGAAAATTGGCGGCAGCGGCATCCGGCTGGCGCTTCCCTTGCTCCCAGCCCTTCACAGTATCAATGCTCAACTGAAACTTATGAGCAAACACTGTTCGGGACATGCGAACTCCGGCCCGAATCGCCTTGATTTCTTCAGGGGACATGACGACGCGAATCACATCTGGCTTCTTGTGCCCCTTTGAGATGCTCCCCAATTTTCGGACAGGTTGCCAAGGTGTGCTCCGAGCTTAAGAAGGAGACACAGGAATGGGTCAAAAAAGGAGAAGGTTCACGGCGGGCTTCAAGGCGCGCGTTGCGCTTGAGGCGCTGAAGGAGGTCGACACGGTCCAAGGGATCGCGCAACGCAACGGGCTGCATCCGAACTAGGTGGGCGCATGGAAGCGGCAGGCGGCGGATGTCGTCAAGGCGGCGTTCGAGGGCGGCGCCGGGAAGCGCGGGGAGGACCACGAGGCGACGGTCAGGGAGCTGCACGCGAAGATCGGGGAGTTGACGATGGAGCGGGATTTTTTTCTACGGGGTTTGGGGAGATGAGCCGGTCGGAGCGCCTGGCGGCGGTGGGCGCGATGGAGGGGCTGAGCATTGTGAGGCAGTGCGCGCTGGCGGGCGCGGGCAGGTCGTCCGTCTACTACATTCCGGCAGGCGAGAGCGAGGCGAACCTGGCGCTGATGAGGCGGATGGACGAGCTGCACACGGCCTATCCGTTCTACGGCGTGCGGCAGATGTGCGCGCACCTGCGCCTTGAGTCGGCGGAGGTGAACGCGAAGCGGGTGCGGAGGCTGATGCGGCTGATGGGGATTCGCGCCGTGCGGCCGCCGCCGACGACGAGCGCGCCCGCGCCCGACCACCGCGCATATCCGTACCTGCTGCGGGGCATGGACATCGTGGAGGCGGATCAGGTCTGGGTGCGTGGACATCACGTACATCCCAGTGAAGTCCGGCTTCTTCCACCTGGTGGCGGTGATGGACTGGGCGACGAGGCACGTGCTGTCCTGGCGGCTGTCGAACACGATGGATGTCGGGTTCTGCCTAGAGGCGCTGGAGGACGCGCTGCTGGGCCGGGCGCCGGGGATCTTCAACACCGACCAGGGCTCGCAGTTCACGAGCGAGGCGTTCACGGGGCGGGTGCTGTCGTCGGGGGCGAGGATGTCGATGGACGGCCGCGGCCGGTATCTGGACAACATCTTCATCGAGCCGCTGTGGCGGTCGCTGAAGTACGAGTGCGTGTACCTGCACGAGCTGGAGGACGGTCGGCATGCGCGCGAGCTGATCGGGGCATGGCTCGACTTCTACAACCATGCGAGGCCGCACTCGGCGCTTGGCGGGCGCACGCCCCCAAAGGGCTGGCAGGCCGGGGAGCGGATGTCACTGCCGCCGCCGGGGACGCGGCCGGGCTGCCCCGTCCCGATCATCGCAGGACACCGGAGCTTGCCGGCCGGCCATGACGTGCGTAAACTTCATTTCCTTCAGGGCATTCATTCACCGGAGCACACCTTATTTCCGCCCTCGAACTGTCCAAGGAATGGGGAGCACCTCAGTGGTGGCTCGCTGCTGTCGATCGTCTTCAATCATGGTGTGCAACTCCGAAGCGCTACCCTTCTTGACGGCTTTCTGCACGTTAACCGGCGATATCTTATGTCCGAGTTCGTTGCGCCGCAGATTTTCGAAGCGTATTGGCTTCAGTACGTGGATTCGATCGATGATCCAGCAGATGGCGGGCTTCCAATGTATCGCTTCAAGGATGCCGCGCGCGGCTGAAGGTGTCATGGCGTCATAGGAAACACGCTCGACCTTCATCTCGGGACGGGTGAAGCACGCGTACTCTCCCCACACATGCAGCTTGACACCGAAGGTCATCTCCCACCCCCAACCCGAAGACATGGTTCCGGCATGCGGAGTCCACTGGTGGTAGAGTGCAAGCGTGTTTTGAAGCCACAGGCTGGATTCGGGAAGAGACTGTGAACCTGCGGTGTTATGCCCGACAGTGCGGTGATCGGTGGCACGCGATTTGCACCGATCTTGATATCGCCGCCGATGGTGCGTCCTTGCAGGAGGCGAAAGCTTCTTTGGTGGCCTGTGTCGAGTTGTATCTGGAGGGCGCGGAGGCATTGTCTGATGAGGACAAGCGTCGTTGGCTGTCCCGGAAGGTGCCTCGGTACGTCCGAGCGCAAATGGCTTTGCTGAGCGCTCTGCACAGGTTGCGAGCGGGCGGAGAAGCGCCCTTGCGCTTCTTTCTTGAATCGGATGAGTTGACGCTGGCTCACGTTTAGCTGGGCCGAAAGAGCTCTCTCGGGAGATTGGACTGCCGCCTGATTGACGCAAGTGTGGCCTTGTTCATTTCGTCGCCTTCTTTCCCCGCCACCGTAACTCCACAGTTTTGCCCATCTACCACGCCCTCGAAGCGCCGATGGCTGCCCTTCTGACGGACTAAGGGCTCTCGCCAAAATAACCTGTTCATTAGGGCCGTGCGAATTGGATGCTTTGAGTGCGAATACTGAGACCGCCAAGCCCCGTCGACCTTGACACCGGGTATGCCGACGGCTAGGGTTGATTCGTCGAGTGAACTCGGGCGAGCCACCGATGCGGGAATCGACACGGGCGAGGAGAGAGATTCAGGCGCGGCTGCGGAGTATCTGCGCGCGTGGCGGTGCTGTCTTATCGATCACGGCCGCAGTGGTCGCGCTGATGATGGTCAGCTGGGGCGTGGGGTCTGCTGGTGCCGCTGCCGATGGGGACAAGCCGATCGAGGAGATTGTCGTCATCGCGAAGCGCCTGACGTGCGAGGACGGGTGGGCGTGCATTGATCGTAAAAATCCTTGGTTCAGGATGATCATGCGCGGCATTCAAATTCCGAGCACATTGTTCGGCCCGCACAAGGGCTTGGACATCGCCGTGCCGACGGGGACGGCGGTATATGCGGCAAGGAGCGGTGTGGTGGATAGGGTTCGCAGTTCGGAAGAGGCCATACCAGAGAACAATGCCTCGGAGCGGGCGAAGGATATCGAGAAGAAAGCAACATACACGGGCAATTACGTCAGGATTGTATACGACGATGGGGCTTCGGGGCGCTATCTTCACTTAAAGCAGAATTCCGTCTTTGTTAAACCGGGCCAGAGAGTGTCAGCAGGAGACAAGATTGCGGAGTCGAATAGGACGGGGAAGAACATCACCGGAGCGCATCTCCACTATGATCACGAAAAAAATCAGAAACGGGTTGATCCTCAGAAAGATCTCGACGATTGCGAGTGAAGAGAGTGTTCTCGAAGCTTAGCTTGGCATTGGTCGCCATGTCGCTGTGTGCCTTGGTCGCATTGGCGCTGCTTGTCGCCCTCCGAGACGCTGACAACGACGCCCGGGAGAAGCATCGAGGACAGAGCATCGAGCGGAACGACTTGAGCGACCAACCGCCTTCGCAGATATCCGAAGAAAGCCTAGCATCGGAGCAGCAGGGGCACGCCGGCGATGCCCACCGCCCCTTGTCTCCGGGAGATGTGCTCGACAATCCCGATTGTCGCATTGTTTCCTCCGGGCAGCGAACTGCGCTGCTGATGGTGCCTAACGCCGACGGCGGGGCAAGGTATTCGACGGTGGACAGCGACGGCGTGCTGCACTCGGGGGAGCTTGACTTCTGGCCGAGGACGATCGATATCGCGGAACGTTCGGACGGCGCGGTTTTGACGGCATTCGGTGACATTGAGCGCGAGGAGCCGGGCAGGCCGGCACCGGACGCGAGATATCCTGTGCGTATTTACCTCAACGGGATGCCACTCATCGAGCACGAGAACATATGGCAGTTCGAGCTGGCTGGGGATGGCTCCTCCTACTTCCTTGTCGAGCCACTCGCCGGAGACACATCGAGGCTGGTAATCCACAACTTCGACGAGGGCAACGAGCGCGTTCACGACATAGGGGATATGCTGACTCCCTTGGATTCTGGAGGGCTGGTGCATGTGCCTGGGTACACGCGGGACTACAGCGAGGTGCACCTCTATCCGAACTATGACGGTGTAGGGCGGCACTTCTTCTATCCGGTGGGTGGGGAACGCAGGGAGCCGGTCAGGGTCCTTGTGCCGGAGGAAAACGAGGCAGAAGGAATGATCGCGCATGCGGCAGTGTTCCCCTCCTCCAAGGTCGGGTACGTGTCGTACTACCTACGCGGGGCCGAAGACATCTTCCAAGTCCACAAGGTTGAGTTGGATGCGCACGGTTCGGGCACAGGCGCGGAGATTACGTGGGGTCGTACCCTCCACCGTACAGACGCGGCGCCTGATTCTATGACCTTGTCGCCAAATGGTCGTTTGCTCATGCTTGACGGGCGTGGCATTGTGCTCATTGACACGGATTCAGGACAATTTGTTTTTAAGTGGCCCTTAGGCGACAACCAAGCACAGCTTGCGCGGCTGCGAAGCGTTCTTGGCCCGGATGCGGGCGTGAAGGATATGGGCGCTGTGATGGGTTCAATTGAGTTGACGGATGATCGGCTGTATCTTGGACGCTCCCGTCGCTTGGAGAACAACTACTTCGAGCGTTTCGCCATTGATGTGTTCGAGCTTGACGGCATCAAACTTGACAGCGGACCGATTCGCCGAGACCCTTATCCGCCGCGTTCGGAGGCACCGCCTTGCTCGCCCGAGGCGTTGTTCGGAAGGCTCGGCGAGCGCGACGGGCAACTGGTGTTCGAGTAGCACCGTGCGAATGGAATGCTTTGAGCGCGAACACTGAGACCACAAAGCCCCATCGACCTTGACACCGGGCATGCCGACGGCTAGGGTTGATTCGTCGAGTGAACTCGGGCGAGCCACCGATGCAGGAATCGACACGGGCGAGAAAGAAGATTCAGGCGCGGCCGCGGAGTATCTGCGCGCGTGGCGGTGCTGTCTTATCGATCATGGCCGCAGTGGTCGCGCTGATGATGGTCGGCTGGGGCGTGGGGTCTGCTGGCGCCGCTGCCGATGGGGACAAGCCGATCGAGGAGATTGTCGTCATCGCGAAGCGCCTGACGTGCGAGGACGGGTGGGCGTGCATTGATCGTAACAATCCTTGGTTCAGGATGGTCATGCGCGGCATTCAAATTCCGAGCACATTGTTCGGCCCGCAAGATGGCGGAGGCGGCGCGCCGCCGGAGGAAGACGAAGAGGAAGAGGAAGACGAGGACGGATTCTGCTGGAGGGACCTGACGGCCATGCCGGGAGCGAGGGTGTCGGGTCCGTTCAACGAACCCCGGGCGAGCGGCCCGCACAAGGGCTTGGACATCGCCGTGCCGACGGGGACGTCGGTGTATGCAGCAAGGAGTGGCGTCGTGGCCGAAGTTCGCGAGGAAGAGTGGCAGATGCCGGACAAGGACGACAAGTCGGAAGAGGCGCAGGAAATCAGGGACAACGCAACATCCACCGGGAACTACATCGAGATCGAATACGACGATGGTCATGTGGGGCGCTACCTTCACCTGAAGCGGAACGCCGCCTATGTCGACGAAGAACAGAGGGTATCGGCGGGGGATAGGATCGCGGAATCGAACGAAACCGGGGACCCCATCGGGGGAGCGCATCTTCACTACGACCACCATGACGAAAAGGATTATGTTGATCCACAGGAAGAGCTCAGCGATTGTGAATCGGAATGAGCTGGCGGCATCATAGAAAGCTTTGGGCGGCCTTGGCCTGCTTCTCCATTGTCGTGGCCGTGGCGCTGGTGGCGGTTCTCATCGGGACAAGGGATGAAGAAGATGCGTCGGGGGATCGACAGTCCGTCGTCGCCACGGGAACGGAAGCCGGCGAGGGCGGCTCCGAGAGTCCGGTCGAGGCGGGACCGGGGGAGCGCGTCGCCGCCGCATCGGGAGGCTTGACCCCGGAGGAATGGTTCGGCCATCCCGACTGCCGGATCGTGTCCTCGAAAGGGACGGCGCTGCTGATGGTGCCAGGCGCGACCGACGGCGCGCGGTACACCACGGTGGACGGCGGCGGCGTGCTGCATTCGGGGGAGCTGGACTTCTGGCCGAGGCGCATGGACATCGTGAAGCGGCGGGACGGCGCCGTGGTGACGGCGTTCGGGGGCATCTCGCGCGACGAGCCGGGTCGGCCGGGGCCGGGCGCGAGGCACCCCGTGCGCATCCACGTTGACGGGCAGCCGCTCATCGAGCACGAGGACATGTGGCGGTTCGAGCTGGCCGAGGACGGCTCGTCGTACTACCTGGTGGAGCCGCTGGCGGGCGACACGTCGCGGCTGCTGATACACAATTTCGACAAGGGGTTCGAGGTGGCGCACGACCTGGGCGACCTGGCGACGCCGTGGCCGTCCGGGGGCATGTCCCACGACATCCGGTACACGCGGGACCGGCGCGAAGTGCATTTCTCGCCGAACTATGACGGGGTGGGGCATCACTTCTTCTATCCGGCGCATGACGCGGAAGCGCGGCCTGTGCGGTTCCATGTGCCGGAGGGGGTGGAAGAGGTGGGCGCTGCGATCCGTACGGCGTTGTTCGTGTCGTCGGCGAGCGGGTACATGGTGTTTACGCGCTCCGGCGCCCGGGGTCTGGAACTGCTGGTCGCCAAGGTGAAGATGGAGGAGGGCGGCTCGGGCTTGCTGCCGCGCGCCGTATGGACGCTGGAGATGGACGGGCGGGAGGTCTCGTCGACCTTCCCGCAGCTGTCGCCGGACGGGCGGTGGCTCCTGTTCGGCGGCCTGAACAAGGCGCTGGTGGACACGGTGAAAGGGGAGGTTCGATTCAGGTGGCCGGCGAACAAGGAGGCGCAGCTTGAGCGGCTGCGCGGCGTGCTCGGGCCGGACGCAGGGGTCGAGGATGTGGGACGGGGAAATGCTGGGTCCCGACATCTGACAGGCAAATACCTGTACATGGGCCGGAGCCGTCGCTTGGAGAATGGATCACTTGAAACCTTCGCGGTGGATGTGTTTGAACTTGAAGGCATTGAACTGGACAGCGAGCCGATTCGCCGCAACCTCTATCCGCCTCGTTCCGAGACGCCGCCCTGCTCGCCCGAAGCTTTGGCAGGCAGGATCGGCGAGCACGATGGGCAACTGGTGTTCGAGTACGCGCATGCGAGCTTGTGAAGCGCAAAGAAGCGCAATGATGCGCGATTCAGGGCTGAACTTGACTACGTGCGCAGTGACAACCCGACGCGCTTAGCCATTGTGCCGGGTTCGTCCTTTTAGGGTGACCGCACTCCCATGATCGCCAGTTCTACAGCCTTTTCAAGTATGGATGCCGCCATCGCGACGTCTTCAAACACATCGTCCCAATGCACATAAAACCCTTCGACAGTATTGTTTCCTTCAGGAGTCATTTCTGTTGTCTTCCACGCTCGGGCAGACGCGGTGAGACCAGACAAAATGCGCAGACCCGTCTCGCATTGTTCGCGGGAATCGAATCCAATTGTGAAGTCACGTGCGCCATTCCATCCACCATGCCCCGGCAGAACAAGCCAGCCGAACTTCATTCCACTTCTGGCGTTGCTGAGCCGAGCACCTGAGAGATTCCAAGTTATCTCCAAGGTTCGCATCCCAGTCATTCTGTCCAAGAAAACACTGGCAGAGTCGGCAAAGGCATTTTCAAAAAAGTACGGAAACGTTTGCGGTGCCGCTATGCACTTTTGCATATACACGCGATCAAAACCATTTTCCATCACCCGCGCATACATCTGAAAGCCCGCCACTTGGTAGTTCCTGATGTTCTCGTGCATCAGCGCGTGGGTGAAGAGTCGAACTCGGTACATCGAGTTGTCTCGACCCCAGTTTTCCAAGGCGTCTAAGAACGATACCCCCACACCTTTGCTTTGATGTTGCGGGCGAATGGCGAGGTTGTCGATGTAAATTTCATCGCTGTCCGTGCCAAACACCGCAAAGCCCAATGTGACTCGGTCCTGAGATATGACATAAAGGCGCCCGTTTTGCAGTTCTTCAGCGTAGTCTGCGTACATGGGACCGGGAGGCCTCCCGATTCTCTCGACATACTTTTGATAGGCAGCTTGAGCGATGTCCCGCACCTCTTGCAGATCCGCTTCCACCGCGTTGCGGAGGATCAACGACGGACCGAGTTCCAGATTCATCAGCGAGGCGCTACTCAAACAAATGACACGCCACCAGTCGATTCTCGACTGAACGCAGCGAGGGCCGTTCAGCACGGCAGACATCCATCACTTTCGGGCACCTCCCGGCAAACGGACAGGCGTTGCCGAGGCCGGTGGCGGAAGGTATTTCGCCGGTAATCGTCGTGTGCGCTCGCAATCGTTCTCTTTTTGGATCGGGCTCGGGATTGGCGCTGATCAAGAGTTCCGTGTAGGGGTGTTTCGGCTCGAAGAAGACATCGTCGGCATTGCCAAGCTCGACGAGCGTGCCGAGATACATCACGCCCATGCGGTCCGACACGTAGCGCACCATGGAAAGGTCATGGGCAATAAAGAGCAGCGTCAGACCAAGCGAGGCTTTCAGGTCGCCGAGGAGATTGACCACCTGCGCTTGGACGGACACGTCGAGCGCTGAGATGGGCTCGTCGCATACGACGAACTCAGGTTCCAAGATGAGCGCCCGCGCGATGCCGATGCGCTGTCGCTGGCCGCCGGAGAATTCGTGCGGATAGCGCGAGGCGTGATCAGGATGCAAACCAACACGAGTGAGCCAGTCGGCGACGAGGTCTTTCAGCTCAGCGCGCGATGCCTTGTCGTGCAGCCGCGGCCCTTCCGCGATGATCTCGCCAACCGTCATGCGCGGATTTAATGACGAATAGGGGTCTTGGAAAATCATCTGCGAGCGCGTTGCGAATCGTGCGAAGTCCTTGGGCGTGTAGCGCGCTGGCAGCTTCTCGCCTTTGAACCATACCTCGCCTGCCGTCTTGTCGAGAAGTCCGATGAGCGTTTTGCCGAAGGTCGTTTTGCCGGAGCCGCTTTCGCCGACGAGGCCGAGGATTTCGCGAGCGGCAATGTCGAGCGAGACCTGATCCACGGCGCGCAAGACTTCGCCTTGCGGCAGCGAAAAATGCCGGCTGACGGAGTCGGCGCGGATGAGCGGTTCGTTAGCTGTCATGTGTTGCTCGCGCATCATGCAGCCAGCACGCGCACCTGTGCTGAACCTTGCCAAGGTCGAAATCGGGCGGTTGATGCGCTTCGCACACCTGCATCGCCCGCGGACAGCGCTCAAAATACCCGCAGCCTGTTGGCGGGTCGAAGAGGTCGGGCGGACTGCCGGCGATCGGTTCAAGCTGTTGCGCGCGCCGGTCCTGATTCTGCGGCATCGCCGATTTGAGTCCCTGCGTATAGGGATGGCCGCTCGCATAGAAGATGTCGTCCGCGCTGCCGGTCTCAACGACTTTGCCCGCATACATAACGACCACTTCGTCGGCCATTTGCGCGACCACGCCAAGGTCGTGAGTGATAAGAATGAGCGACATTTTGCGTTCTCGCTGCAAATCCCGCATCAGCGACAGGATTTGCGCTTGAATGGTGACATCGAGGGCGGTGGTTGGCTCATCGGCGATCAGGATGCGCGGTTCGCAGGCGAGCGCGCAGGCAATCATCACGCGCTGCAGCATGCCGCCCGAAAATTCAAACGGATATTGGCGCGAACGCTTTTCCGCCTCGCCGACTTGGCTGAGTTCCAGGAGTTCAATAGCGCGCATTCTTGCGTCTCGCCTGCGCATGCCTTGGTGCATGTGCAGGGGTTCGGCGATCTGGTCGCCGATGCGCATGGTTGGATTCAGCGATGTCATCGGGTCTTGAAAGATCATGCCGATTAACTGGCCACGCACGCGCATGCCGCCAACGGTCTCGCGCCCGAGAATCTGTTCGCCGTCGAGTCGCGCTGAGCCGCTCGTGATGCGACCCGGCGGCATTGGTACAAGACCCACAAGGCTTTGCACGCAGACGCTCTTGCCGCAGCCCGATTCGCCGACCACGGCAAGCGTCTGCCCTTCGTGAAGTGCGAAGCTGACGCCGCGCACGGCTTTGACGGTGCCGCCGTGCGTATCGAACTCAACGGCCAAGTCTTCGACTTCAAGCAGCGGACGTGTCATTCCACCGACCTCATGCGCGCATCCAAGGCATCGCGCAGGCCATCGCCAAGCAGGTTGAAGGCGAGCACGGTCACGCTGATGAATATCGCAGGCAGAATAAGCTCATGCGGACTGACCAGCATGGTCTTGATGCCTTCGTTCGACATGCTGCCCCACGAAGGCGTCGGCGGTGCCACGCCCATGCCGATGAACGACAGGAACGCCTCGGTGAAGATCGCCGATGGAATGGCGAAGGTCAGCGTCACGAGAATCACGCCGAGCGTGTTGGGGATCATGTGGCGGGCGATGAGATAGCCCGTCGGGCTGCCCATGAGCCGCGCCGCGCTCACATAGGATTCTTCGCGAATCTGCAGGATTTGGCCGCGCACCAGCCGCGCCGTCGCAGGCCAGCCGAGAATGACGAGCGCGATCAGCATCGGAATGATCCCGCTCTCTCCCGGCCCAATGCCGAACAGCACTTTGAAGAGAATCATGAACAACAGGAACGGCAGCGCGACCACGAAGTCGGCAAAGCGCATCAGCGTTTGATCAGTCGCGCCGCCGACAAAGCCGGCGAGGCTGCCATACGCAACGCCAAGCAGCACATAGAGAAACGGCGCGACGATGCCGATAAAGAGCGATACGCGCGCGCCGTACATGAGGCGCGCGAGCATGTCGCGGCCAAGATAGTCGGTACCGAGCGGATGCCATGCGAGCTCGACTTCATCGCCGACCTGCGTTTTCTTGCCAGTCGAGACGAGTCCGCGCTGCGTGGCTTCTTCGAGCGTGATTGCACGCGTGACCTCGACTTCGATGGTTTCGCGCGCATCGCTCAGCAGGCGATTGCCCGCGCCGACCGGCACGACATGATAGTAATAGGTGATCGGCTCAAGTGCGAGCCGGTCCTCAAAGGCGAGGCCGTCCTGCGGTGAGATTTCACCGAGCGGGATGCCGAGGGCGTCTTGTGTCGATTGTGTCGGCGGATGTGTCGGCGGATAAATATCGCGAAAAACCTCAAATGCACGCGCTGATGGGTGCGCGTCCCAGACGAGGCGCACCGACTGCGTGGTCGCTTCGCTAGCCAGCCTCAGTCCTGTTCCCGGTGTCGCCTCGCGTCTCCAAGCTGTATAGGGTTCGACGATGTGCGCCGTGCGAGCCGCCCCGGGCGGAATGCTCAATTGCTCCAAGTCCTGATTGGCCGGATCAAGGCGCCAGAGCATGGGGCCGACGAGCGTGAACACGAGCAGCCCCACGACGATTGCAAGCGAGATCATGGCGCGCGGATTTAAGCGCAAGCGGCGCCATGCGTCCTGCCAGTAGGACAGCGACGGACGCACGAGCCGCGCTTGCGGCGCTCGCTCAGGTGCCGGAGAAAAGTCCAATTCTGAAGGGTTGGCGGTGCTCATTCGACGCGCACCCTTGGATCGATCAAACCATAGACGAGATCGACGGCAATGACCATGAAGACGAGAAAGCCGCCGTAGAAGACAGTCGTGCCCATGATCACGGTGTAGTCGAGCTGCTGCACCGACTGCACGAAGAAGCGTCCGAGGCCGGGGATGGCGAATACGAGCTCCACGACAAAGCCGCCGGTCGTGATCGTCGCGATGGCGGGCCCGAGCACGGTGATCACCGGCAAGATCGCGTTGCGCAGTTGATGACGAATGAAGATCTGCGTGGCGTTCAGCCCTTTGGCCTTGGCCGTGCGCACATAGTCGGCGTTTGTGACTTCAAGCATTGACGAGCGCATGAGCCTGGTCAAAAAGGCCATTGTGCCGAGGCCGAGCACGAGTGCCGGCACCAGCAGATGCTGCACGCTGCCCCAGCCGGCGACCGGCAGGACAGACACGCCAAGCCAATCGTTCAGCGTGACCAGCGAAAGCTGACCGAGCGCCGCGAACACGAAGCTCGGCACGGATACGCCGAGGACGACGAGGAACATGATGACGACATCCGGCATTCGATTGCGGAAGAGCGCCGTGAGCGCCCCCCACAGAATGCCGCCCAAGGCCGCGAACACAACCGCGAGCACGCCAAGCGCAGCGGAGACTGGAAAGTGCTCGCGAATAATGTCGTTCACTTCGCGGTTCTGCTGCGTGAACGAGATGCCGAGGTCGCCGGAGGCGATGTTCCTGAGGTAGATGTAATACTGCTGATAGAGCGGCTTGTCGAGGCCGTAGCGAGCCTCAAGATTCTCGCGAATTTGCTCGCTCGTGGCGCGTGCGTCCGACAAGGGGTCGCCGGGGACAAAGTGCATGACAAAAAACGTTGTCGTGGCGATGAACCAGACGGTGATGAGGCCTTGGATGAGCCGTTTCAGGGTGTAACGCCACATGATTCAATCTTCGCGAATACGCGCCCTTGAGTAGTCCGGGTCCGGGCCGATTGTGCGTCGAATCAGCCCTTCAAGACTCGGGTCGGCCACAAAGACGCGACCGCGTTCATAGTTGGGGATGATGGCGACCTCTTCGAGCAGGATGCGCTGTATCTCGCCGAACGCCCTCATGCGTTCGTTCTGGTTGAGGGAGCCTTGCGCGATTCGAACTTGCGCATCGAGCGCGTCGCTGCGGAAATAGCCGCGATTGTTCTTGTTCCATGAGGCGAACAGGTCGCCGTAGGTCAGCGGGTCATCGAAATCCGGGGCCCAGCCTGCAGCCACCATGTCAAACTGTCCGAGCGTCATCTTCTCGAGTCGCTGCTTGAAAATCTGCGCATCGATGCGAACCTCAAGCCCAAGATGGCGCTTGAAGGTGTTTTGAAAATACTCGGCTTGCTTGAGCGAGGTCGGCGTGTCGCCGACAAGCAGCACGAGCGGCGGAAACTCGTCGAGCCCGAGTTCCTGGCGCGCGAGTTCCAAATGTTCGCGCGCGCGTGTCACGTTCACCGGATGCGCAGGCACGGGATACTCGCGCCTGAGATAGTCGTGCTCGCCGCGAAGCCAGGTCGGAAAAAGGCTCGCCCCTGGCAGGAACCCGGGCAGCTTGATGACGCGATAGACGAGCTCGGCGGTGTCGGTCGCGTAGTAGAGGGCTTTGCGCAGGTTGAGGTTGCGCGTCAAACGCTCAGGCCGATGATTGAACTCAATAAAAAAGACCGTGCCTTCGGCGAAGCGGCGTATCGGCCAGCGGTTCTGCACCGCGTTCTTCAGTGTATCCGGCGAGAGCTGCACCATGGCGACCTTGCCGTCCTTGAAGAGATTGAGCTGGGTGTTCGAGTCGGGCGTGATGAATGGGATGTTGATGCGTTCGAGCCAGATGCTGTCCTTGTTCCAGTAGTAGGGGTTCTTCTCCAAAGCGACCTCTGCGCCATGCACCCACTTGGTCATCACGAACGCGCCGTTGAACAGCAAATCCTCGGCATCCGCGCCGTAGCGCCCGTCGCGCGCGAGGTAGAAATCTTCGCGAATCGGGTAGTAGGTGGTGAAGGCGACGAGTCGATCAAAAAAGGCGAGCGGCCGCTCAAACTCGACGCGCAGCGTCAAATCGTCTTCCGCCACGACCCCGAGCTGGTCAGAGGGCATGTCACCGAGGTTGATCGCTTCCGCGTGCTTGACGGGATACATGATGAAGGCGTAGAGCGATGCGGTTTCAGGTGCAAGCGCCGTGCGCCAAGAAAACACGAAATCGTGTGCGGTGACAGGCTCGCCGTCGCTCCAGCGGGCATCGTCTCGGAGCTTGAACACCGCGCCTTCTGGTGTCACGGTCCACGACTCGGCGACGCCCGGCTGGAGATTGCCTTCGCCGTCGTAGCGCAAAAGTCCCTCCATCAAGTGGCCAAGCAGCATGCCGCTGACCGCATCGGTCGCACGGGTACTGTCCATCTGCGGCGGCTCTTCGCTGATAACGATGCTGATGCTGCGGCTCTCATAGTCCACAGCTGCGCTTGATGCGTCATCGACAATCGTCAAGTCGGCAAAGTAGGCGATGATGAGCATGAGCAGCAGCAGGCCGCCGAGGGCGGCCGCCGCGAGCATGGTGAGCGCCCACATTGATTGCCAAAACGTCCTGTCGGCCATCAGCGTCCTAATTTCACCAAGTCCGTCATCAGTCGTTCCAAGTGCTCAAGACTATTGCAGACGCGCGCCTGATGGCAATAGGGGAGATAGGCACGCATCTCGGCATCCCCCGCAAACCAGCTTGACCGCGGCTCAGGATTGAGCCAGATGACGCGACCAGCGCGCTCATAGAGCGTGTGCAGCAGCGTTTTTCGCGGGTCGCCGTAGTTGTTGCGGGCATCGCCGAGGATGATGACGGTCGAGCGGTGATCGACCTCGTCGAGGCACAGATCATGGAGATCTTCAAAGGCTTGCCCGTAGTCGGTCGAGCCGCCGGAAAAGGCTTTCAGCGTGCGCGTAATGGCCTCTTCCAAGTCGTGCTCTTCGAACCAGCCGGTGACTTCGCCAAGGTGCGATGAGAATGCGAAGGCGCGAACGCGCGGCACGACGGCTTCGAGGCTGTAGAGAAACAGCAGCATGAAGCGTGCGTAGCTCGCCACCGAGCCGCTGACATCGCAGACGGCGAACACCTTGGGGCGGTTGATCTTCTTCGATTTCCACTCCAGCTCAAAGAGCGCGCCGTCGTAGCTCATGTTGCTGCGCAGCGTGCTCGGCACATGCAAATGCCCGCGGCGAAACACCTTGCGCTTTCGCGAGGCGAGCGTTTCGAGCTTTTTCGCCATGCGCAGGACAATGGCTTTCAAGTGCCGAAAGTTGCGTCGGTCAACGTTCGACAGCTTCACGCGACGCAGGACTTCTTCGCGCAAGCGCCTGCCGTCGTGGTCGGCGTGCAAGAGAAACTCTCGCTCGACATAGTCGCGCACCTGTCCGCGCAAGCGATCGCGGGCGGCGCTCAAGCTTTGCGCCAATTCGAGGTCGGCGAGGCTGCCGTCGCGAAGTGCGGCGATCTCGGCATTCAGGTCGCCGAGGCCCATGCGCTCCATGATCCGGCGCGTGAACAGGCCGCGCTGCGTGAACAGTTGAATTGATGAGACGCCCGTCTCGCGGCCCGCTTCGGCCATCGCGAGTGAGAGGGCCGCATCGTCACCTGACTGAAGCATCGCTCCGAGGTCCGAGGAAGCGCTTGCCGAAGGCGCCTCGTCTGCGGCGGTATTGGAATCGATGGCTTCAACGTCAAAGAAACGATCAAAGCACTGATCAAAGCGCTCTTTCTCGTCCGGAGTTTTTGGCAGCGTCAGCCACAGCGCGCGCTTGAGCGTGTCGCGCTCGGCGTAGCCGATGAGATTGGTGGCAGCGAAGGCATCGAGGGTTTCCGCAGGCGAGACGCGAACATCGGCATTGCGCAGCGCGCTAATAAACGAGATGAGTGTTTGCTCCACGTGGCTCAGGCGTCGTCTGGCAGTGAGCGCCGGACGAGCGACGGCACTTCCGCGCCCACCGTCTCGATGTCTTCCTGAAACTTGAGGACGACGCTCAAGGTGTCGCGAACCAAATCGGCATCGAGGCGGTCGGCGTGCAGAATTAAGAGCGTGCGCGCCCAGTCGATGGTCTCACTGATCGCAGGTACTTTCTTGAGGTCCATATCGCGCAGCGCCTGAATGAACGTGACGAGCTGCGAGCGAAGCGACGGCAGTACCTCAGGCACGCGCGCTTCGACGATGCGGTTCTCAAGGGATGCGTCAGGGAAGGGGATGTAGAGATGCAGGCAGCGGCGCTTGAGCGCGTCCGATATTTCGCGCGTGTTGTTGCTCGTCAGAAACACCATCGGCAGCACCGAGCGCGCTTTGACGGTGCCGATTTCGGGAATCGAGATCTGAAAGTCTGACAAGAGCTCCAAGAGCAGCGATTCGAACTCCTGATCGGACTTATCCACTTCGTCGATGAGCAGCACGCAGCCGGCCTCTTCGCGCAGTGCTTTCAAGAGCGGGCGGGGTTCCAAAAACTCCTCAGAGAAGAAAATGTCGCCGAACTCGTGCAGGCGACGCACTGAATCGGCGAGCCCTTTGGCGCCTTGCAGGACATCTTCAAGCGTCTCCTTGAGTACTTGTGTGTAGAGAAGCTGCTTGCCGTACTTCCATTCGTAGATGGCCTTCGCCTCGTCAAGGCCCTCGTAGCACTGCAGACGAATGAGCGGTAGCTTGAACATGGCGGCCGCGGTCTTGGCCAGTTCGGTCTTGCCAACACCTGGCGGCCCTTCAACAAGCACAGGCTTGTTCAGATGATGCGCGAGGTAGACGGCGGTGCCGACATGCTCGTCGCAGACATAGCCCTCCATGCGCAAGGCATCGACCACGTTTTCGATTGAGTGGACGAGTTCAGTGTGGGCAGGACTATTCAAGACGCTTCGACCTTGCGCACCAGGCCTTCTTGGGCGACAGAGGCGACCTGCGCGCCATCGCGCGCATAGAGGCTGCCGCGACAGAATCCGCGGCCATTGGCAGCGCTCGGGCTGTCTTGGATGTAAAGCAGCCAATCGTCGATGCGCGCGCCGCGATGAAACCAGAGCGCGTGGTCGAGGCTCGCGGTTTGCACACGCGGATCGTGCCAGTTGAGATCGTGTGGGCGCAGGGACTCGGAGAGCAGCGTGCTGTCCGACATGTAGGCGATGATCGCTTGATGCAGGATGGGATCGTCTGGGACGTTTCCGAGACTGCGCATCCACAGGTGCGGCGGCGCATCGGCGCCGTCGGAAAAATAGGCGCGGCCAGCAACCGGGCGCATTTCTATGCCGCGCATGGGATGGTCATCGCCCGGCTCGTGCGCGCGGAGTTCAGCGAAGCTCGGCAATCCTTCCGGCCCCGCCATCTTCGGCATCTCGGTTTGATGATCGTAGCCGACTTCCGGTCGGTGGAATGACAGGGTGCACACGAAGATCGGCTTGTCGGCCTGTTTTGCCACGACTCGCCGCGCGCTGAAGCTGCGACCATCGCGCAGGCGCTCGACTTCGTAGAAAATCGGAAGCTGATTGCTGCCCCAGCGCAGGAAGTAGGCGTGCAACGAGTGCGGCGGCCTCGCATCTTCGCTGTCATCTTCGTTGTCAATAGTGTGCGCGGCGGCGATGAGTGACTGGCCGAGGGGCTGCCCGCCGTAGAGCCTATCCGGTGCGCCCTGTGGACTGGTGCCCGCGAAGACATCATTGCTTTGCGGCTCAAGATCAAACAGTGCGAGCAGTTCAGCGACGGCAGATGTTTCGGGCGGCGTGCCTTGGCTTTCGAGCATCAAGCTGAATCGTTGGCGTAAACTTCAGCATTCTACCCACACTGAAGGACTGACCGACATGCCATCCCGCCGCGCCGAAATCAGCATGACCGAGGAAGAAGCCGACCAGTTCGCCCGCGAGCAGCAGACGCTGATCATCGTCTCCAACGGCCACGACGGCTTCCCGCACCCCATGCCCATGTGGTACGCCGTGGACAAGGAAGGCCGCTATCTTGTCAGCACCTTCGAGCGCAGTCAGAAAGTTGTGAACTATCGGCGCGATGCGAGGGCGACCTTGCTCATCGAAAGTGGTGAGACCTATGAAACCTTGCGCGGATTGGTCGTCAAAGCGCGCACCGAGATTCTGGAATCCGAAGACGATGTGCTCGACGCCATGGTCGAGATTCGCTTGAAAAACAGCGACGCCGATGCGCGTGCGAGCGAGAAACTGCGCGAAGAAATGCGGCCAGCGAGCCGCAAACGGGTGATACTGCGGTTCACGCCGGAAAGTACGATGAGCTGGGATCACGCGAAGCTTGGGGGGCGTTATTGAGCGCATTGGCGACTTGAAAACGTGATAGAGTCCGGTACGGAGGCAGGGGGAATCGAACCCCCGTGCGGTGGATGACAAGCTCGCGCACCTACACCAAGTAGTACCCCCTTCGCGCCCGGCCATGTGTCGGGCGCGTCATGTTAGAGAGTTTGGAATCGCGGTAGCGGGCGCTCGGGATTTACAAACTGATAATGCCGTATATCAGCGCACCCACAAGCGCCCAGATGCAAAGCGCGGCCCGCAGGGAATACCTGGCTGTGTTTCCAAGGGCCGCAACGGAGCCCTCAGCCAAGAATGTCGATGGGCGCTTGTGGGCGCGCTGAATCCACACCTATTTATGGGACAGGACACTAAGCGCCGCGTCACCAGCGCCCGGTGAACTCGAGCCCGAGGCCGTTCTCAGGCGGCGCGCCGGCGTAGGCCCGCCGGAACGCGCTGATCCCGACCGCCATGTCCGCCGCGGCCGCGCCC